>NZ_JBEPCY010000006.1:0-347201 GCF_040299965.1 Streptomyces sp. NPDC000594
CATCCGTCGTCGCCGGGGCCGATGCCTTCAGGTGCGGGGGTGGTGGTCGGCTCGTGGAGGCGGGCCCCGGCCCGCTTCTCATGTTCCGACGCCAACACCGCTGCATTTACTGCGGGTTACTGCAAAAAGGCATTGGTCTATACCTTGACTGGAACCCGTCCCGAACGCTTGGGTGTGCGTACACCCCGCAACGGCGTGCCCAGAGCGGACCCCCGGTGTCCCCCTGGGTCCCACAGGCATGCCCGTTGACGCGCGAAAGGGAAAAATTCTCGTGCTCAGATCACGTATGAAGGCGCTCATGGTCGGCGTCGTCGCCGTCGGATCGCTCGCGGCCACGGTGCTGATGCCCGCCGCGACGGCGAACGCCACGACCCCGAACGAGTGCGCCGAGGCGCCCGCCTGGTCCGCCGGGGCGAACTACAGGACCAACGACATCGTCAAGTACACCGATGGCTCGGTCTACATCGCGGAGCGCAACAACCCGGGCTACAACCCGGTCGTCAGCACCTACTACTGGGACAAGTACGTCTGCGGCACCGGCACCGGCAACCCGCGCCACAACAGCTTCGTGGTGACCGAGGCCCAGTTCAACGAGATGTTCCCGCGCCGGAACCCCTTCTACACGTACCAGGGCATGGTGGACGCCATGCGGGCGTTCCCGAAGTTCGCCAACACCGGCACGGACACCATGCGCAAGCAGGAGGCCGCGGCCTTCCTCGCGAATGTCGGCCATGAGACGGGCGGCCTCTACTACATCAAGGAGATCAACGAGGCCAACTACCCGCTCTATTGCGACCGCGACCAGCCGTACGGCTGCCCGGCGGGCCAGTCCGCGTACTACGGCCGCGGCCCCATCCAGCTCAGCTGGAACTTCAACTACAAGACCGTGGGCGACTACCTCGGCAAGGACCTGCTGAACAACCCCTGGCTGGTCGAGCAGGACCCGGAGATCGCCATGATGACCGGCCTCTGGTACTGGAACACCCAGGACGGCCCCGGCCCGATCACCGGCCATGACGCGATGGTCAGCGGCGCCGGCTTCGGCCAGTCCGTGCGTTCCATCAACGGCGCCCTGGAGTGCGACGGCAAGGGCCCGCAGTATGTGCAGAGCCGCGTGACCCGCTACGAGCGCTTCACCCGGATCCTCGGCGTGCCGACCGGCCCGAACCTGTACTGCTGATCCATCCCCGGCCGATCCCCGGCTGATCCCCGGCTGATCCAGCAGGGGGAAGGGGCCCCGGACCTCAAGGTCCGGGGCCCCTTCCGCATGACATCCGGCCCGTCAGAGCCCGCGGGCGACCTCGGTGGCCCAGTAGGTGAGGATCATGTCGGCACCGGCCCGCTTGATACCGGTCAGGGTCTCCAGGATCGCCTTGTCCCGGTCGATCCAGCCCTTCTCCGCGGCGGCCTCGACCATCGCGTACTCCCCGCTGATCTGGTACGCGGCCACCGGAACGTCGACCGACTCCGCGATCTTCGCCAGCACGTCGAGATACGGCCCGGCGGGCTTCACCATCACGATGTCGGCGCCCTCCGCCAGGTCGAGCGCCAGCTCGCGCAGGGACTCCCGGACATTGGCCGGGTCCTGCTGGTACGTCTTGCGGTCCCCGCGCAGCGAGGAGCCCACCGCCTCGCGGAAGGGACCGTAGAAGGCGGAGGAGTACTTGGCGGTGTAGGCGAGGATCGACACATCCTCCTTGCCGATGGTGTCCAGGGCGTCCCGGATCACCCCGACCTGCCCGTCCATCATCCCGCTGGGGCCGACCATATGGACCCCGGCGTCCGCCTGGACCTGGGCCATCTCGGCGTACCGCTCCAGGGTGGCGTCGTTGTCGACCCGGCCCTCGGCGTCCAGCACCCCGCAGTGGCCGTGGTCCGTGTACTCGTCCAGACAGAGATCCGACATGATCACCAGATCGTCGCCGACCTCGGCCCGGACATCCCGGATGGCGACCTGGAGAATGCCGTCCGGGTCCGTACCCGCCGTACCGAACCCGTCCTTCTTGGACTCCTCCGGCACCCCGAAGAGCATGATCCCGGCGACCCCGGCCTCCCGGGCCTCCACCGCCGCCTTCCGCAGCGTGTCCCGGGTGTGCTGGACCACCCCGGGCATGGCGGAGATCGGCACCGGCTCGGCGACACCCTCCCGCACAAACGCGGGAAGGATCAGATCGGCGGGGGCCAGCCGGGTCTCGGCGACCATGCGCCGCACAGCGGGGGTGGTCCGCAGCCGTCGGGGCCGGGCCCCGGGGAAGGATCCATAGGCACTCATGCCTCTACGCTACGCCCCGCGCCCGGGGTCCCCGTCACGGGGAGCCCGGGTCCGGGGGCCCGGGGGAACCGGGTCCCGAGCGGTGGGGAGCCCGGGTCCGGGGCCGCCCTCGGGCCACCCTCAGGAGCGCTCCCCCGCCGCCCTCAGGGCACCGCGCAGATGGATCACGCCACCGATCTCGGCGACATTCTTCGCCAGCTCGAAGTTGACCCAGGCGGCGATCTCGGCGAGCGTCAGCCCCTCACCGAAGGGCAGCCCCCGGGTCCGCTCCGCGGAGTCCAGCTCCCCGTCACCGAGCGCCACCAGCTCCGCCCGCCAGCGCCCCTTGAGCCCCTCCAGCCACTCCACGGCCTCCCGGCCGCCGCCGGGCCAGCCGATCTCCTCCCTCGGCGGCGCCCCGTCCCCGAAGCAGTGCTCCAGGACGGTGGTCCACCAGTAGCCGATGTGCCAGGTCAGCCAGGCGACCGTGGTGGTGGGCACCGGCTCGGGCTCCACCTGGGCCCAGTCCGCCACCCAGCGCCCGGCCGGGTCCTTCCGTACCGTCCACGCCCCCGGGGCCGGCTCCCAGAGACACATCTCGTCGTCCACCGCCCCCGCATGGTGCTCGAACAGCGCCCACACCATGTCCAGTTGCCTGATCAGAAGATCGCCCCGCGCATCGTCCATCCGCCGACCCTGCCACCGCCCCACCCCCCGCTCAACCGCATTACCGGCCGAGGGCCTCCCCGACGGCCCGGCACAGCTCGGTCCACTCGGCGCGCGCGGCCGTGAGCTGGGCCTGCTGCAACTCACGGCCGAGGAGCCGCACATCCACCCCGTGACGGCGCAGGGTGGAGAGCACCCGGCGCGCGTGCGGCTCCGTACCGCTGACGGTGTCGCCGCGCAGCTCGGCCCGGCTGCGCACGGCGTGCAGGATGCCGGGCCCCGCCGAGAAGGCGCTGTTCCAGGCCACCAGCTCCTCCAGGTAATGGACCGCGTCCCCCACCGGCGCCTCGGGCGACGACCAGACGAAGTGCAGGGGGCGGGCGCCCGCGCGGACCAGGGAGCGCCAGCGGGCACCGTCCATCAGCTGTTCGCGGCGGTGGTGCAGCAGCCGGGCGATGGCCACCGCCCAGTCCTCGCTCGGCCCCGCGGGGCCGAGCCGGGCGGCGATCGACTCGTCCAGCAGCCGCAGCGGGACGGAGGCGGTGAAGTGGATCCCGGCCGGATCGTGGCCGGCGGCGCGGGCCCGCTCCAGACCGGTGAGGAACTCCTCGAAGAGCAGGTCGAACTGTTCGAGCGAGAACAGCGAGCGGACATCGACACCGATGCCCCGCGCCAGCAGATCGCCGACCAGCGCCACCCCGTCCAGGGCCGGGTGCACGGAGAACACCGCGTTGGGCCGGTCCACCGTCCAGCGCATCGCCGAGGCCTCCGCGACCGCCCTGCGGGCGTCGGCACAGGGGTCCAGCGGTACGAAGACACGGGCGCACAGCCCGCCGCTCCCGGAGTGGTGCGGCAGCAGTGTGTCGCAGGCGGTGCGCGCGTCCTCGCAGAGCAGGCTGTGCACCGCCTCACCGGTCGACACCCGGCGGGACGCCAGATCGGCCAGGTGCGCACGGTAGGCGTCGCCGCGGCGGAGGGCCTCGGAGACCGCGGCGGGCTGGACCGCGGCGGCACAGGCGCCGACCTCATGGATCACCTGGGCGAGCCGGCCGGTGCGTTGCAGCTCGCGGGTGACGCCCTCCAGGCGCAGACAGACACCCTCCGCCGAGAGTCTGACCGCCTGCCGGGTCGGCGCGCACAGACCGGTGCGATCAGTCGTCGGGGGAGGGATCGGCGTGGTACACACGCAGGCAGTCCTCGTAGGTGGGTAGCAGACCGGCGGCCTCGGCCGCGGCGAGGGACGGGGCGGCCTCGTCCCGGAGCGACCGGATCGGGGGTCCGGACAGATTCCAGGGAAGGTCCAGGGCGGGGTCCAGGGCATCGACGTCGATGATGGTGCCGTGGACGTACTCCTGTGTGCACAGGTAGTTCACGCAGGTGTCGTCGGCGAGGGCGACATAGGCCAGTCCCAAGCCGTCGGGCAGATACAGGGCGGTCGCGGTGTGCGGGTCCTGCCGGACGACATCATGGTGGCCGAAGGTGGGTGAGCCCACCCTGAGGTCGACGACCATGGTGAGCGCGGCGCCCCGTACACAGGTGACGATCTTGCCCTGGCCGGGCGGCAGTGCGGTGCCGTGGATACCGCGCAGCACACCTCGGTGGGAGACGGTGAAATGGACCTGTCGCACCTCGAACGCGTGACCGGTGGCCGCGCGCAGCGATGTGTGGCGCAGCGCCTCGTAGAACAGGCCCCGCTGGTCGGGAATGGGTTCCGGCTGGATGCGGTAGGCATCGCGGACGGCTGTTTCCGTGATGAGCATGGTGCGATTCCCCTGTCGTGCGGGGTGCGCGGAGCGCGGGCGGAGGGGTTCAGCCGGTGGACGGCGGCAGCTCCCGGGTCGTCGGGGTCCGCCGGTCCTGTCCGCCCTATCGAGGAGCCATTCCAGGATCCGGAGTATCCGACCCTGCCGGTGAACTCCTCGGAATTCCGCCGCGGCGGCATACGGCGGTGGAAATGCCCGGGAACAGGGCGGATGAAGAGGCGATGCGAGCCACGCGGAACCCTTCTGCGGGAGTACGGTGCCACAGATTAGGAGGGCGGGTCGGCCGGGGCAATACCGAGGTGACACAGTACGGTTTCCCGCAGATCCGGGCGGGCCGTGGACGTTTCGTCCCGATGTGACACAGTGCCCTTCGGTTCGGCGGCCGACCGCCCGCGCGGCGGGAGGATCCGGTAATGATCATCACTGCGTGCCGCATCTGCGGCAACCGCGAACTCGTGCCGGTACTGGACCTCGGGGAACAGGCGCTGACCGGGGTGTTCCCCACCAGCCGCGACCAGGTCGTCCCCGCGGTGCCGCTGGAGCTGGTCGTCTGTTCCCCCGCCGGGTGCGGGCTGGTCCAGCTGCGCCACACCCCGGATCCCGGGCTGATGTACGGCGCCGGGTACGGCTATCGCTCGGGCATCCGGCCCTTCATGGTCAATCATCTCCGGAGCAAGGTCGCGGCCGTCCGGGAACTGGTCGCGCTGGGCCCCGGGGACCTGGTGGTGGACATCGGCAGCAATGACGCCACCCTGTTGCGCGGCTATCCCGGGGACGGCCCTCGGCTGGTCGGCATCGACCCGACCGGTGAGAAATTCCGCGACCGCTACCCGGAGAACGCGGAACTGATCGCCGAATACTTCTCCCGCGACATATTCGAGGACCGGTTCGGCACGGCACGGGCGAAGGTCGTCACCTCCATCGCCATGTTCTACGATCTGCCGGATCCCCTGCGTTTCATGCAGGACGTCCATGACATTCTCGCCGACGACGGCATCTGGGTCATGGAGCAGAGCTATCTGCCCGCCATGCTGGCCGCCGACGCGTACGACATCGTCTGCCATGAGCATCTTGAGTACTACGCCCTGCGGCAGATCGAGTGGATGGCGGACCGGGTCGGCCTGAGCGTGATCAAGGCCGAGGAGACCGATGTGTACGGCGGCAGCCTCTGCGTCACCCTGGCCAGGAACCCCGGACGGTACCCCCGGGACGAGGCCGGGCTCGCCCGGATCCGGGCGGCGGAGAGCGCGGCGGGTCTCGACACCACCGCCCCCTTCGAGTCGTTCGCCCGGCGGGTGGAGAACCAGCGGGACGCCCTGACCGGCTTTCTCGCACGGTCGCGGCAGGAGGGGCGGACGACCCTGGGATACGGCGCCTCCACCAAGGGGAACGTGATCCTCCAGTACTGCGGGCTGACCGAGCGGGACCTGCCCTGCATCGGCGAGGTCAGCCCGGAGAAGGCGGGCCGCTTCACCCCGGGGACGGGGATCCCCATCGTCTCCGAGGAGGAGGCCAAGCGGCAGAAGCCCGACCAGCTGCTGGTCCTGCCGTGGATCTACCGGGACGGCTTCATCGAGCGGGAGCGGCGCTTCCTCGCCGACGGGGGCAGGCTGGTCTTCCCGCTGCCCGCGCTCGACGTCGTCTGACGACCGCATCGGTCGGTGCACCGCCGACCGATACGCCGCCGGCCGGTGCGCCACCGGCCGATGCGCCACCGACCGGTGCGCCCGCCGGGCTCACCCGGTCCCGGCCGCCGGGGGCAGGGCGACATCGCCGGGGGCGGGGAAGAGGGCGTCCAGCTCGGCCAGTTCGGCGTCGTCGAGGACCAGGTCGAGGGCGCGCAGGGCGGAGTCCAGCTGAGCGACGGTGCGCGGCCCGATCACCGCGCCGCTGATCCCGGGCCGGGACAGCACCCAGGAGAGGCCGACCTCCGCGGGCTCCTTCCCGATACGGTCGCAGAACCGCTCGTACGCCTCGATATTGGCCCGTAGCGCAGGCAACAGCTCCTGCGCCCTGCCCTGGGCCGACTTCACGGCCGTGCCCTCCGCCAGCTTGCGCAGCGCCCCGCTCAGCAGCCCGCCGTGCAGGGGCGACCAGGCGAACACCCCCACGCCATAGGCGCGGGCGGCGGGGATCAGCTCCGCGTCGGCCCGGCGGCACGCCAGGTTGTAGAGGCTCTGCTCGGAGACCAGCCCCAGGAAGTGGCGGCGGGCGGCGGTCTCCTGGGCCGCGGCGATATTCCAGCCCGCGAAGTTGGACGAGCCGACGTAACAGACCTTTCCGCTGGTCACGAGGTGGTCCATGGCCTGCCAGATCTCGTCCCAGGGCGCGGCCCCGTCCATCCTGTGCATCTGGTACAGATCGATGTGGTCCACATCGAGGCGCCGCAGTGACTGCTCGCAGGCCGCGACGATATGACGGGCCGACAGCCCTCCGTCATTGACCCGGTCGCTCATGTCCTCGCCGACCTTGGTGGCGAGGAGGACGTCCTCGCGCCGGACACCGCTCTTCGACAGCCAGCGGCCCACGAGTTCCTCGGTGTGGCCCTTGTGGACGCGCCAGCCGTAGATGTTCGCCATGTCGACGCAGTTGATCCCCCGGTCGAGCGCTTCGCTCAGCAGCCGCGAGGCGTCGGCGTCCTCGACCCGTCCGCTGAAGTTCACCGTGCCCAGCCAGAGCCGGCTCACCAGCGTCGCGCTGCTTCCGAGCCGTGTGTACGGTGTCCGCTTCCGAGCCTCGCTCACGCTCGGCCACTTCCCTTCGACTCGACCATCGGGGCGCGCGGGGCCGGTGCCCGTCACCGCTCGCGCGATGTGCCCGCCTCCGCGGCGAGCACCGCGGCCACCAGCTCCGCCAGCCCTTCGCGCAGGGGCACGACGGGGGACCATCCCGTCACCGCGCCGAAGGCCGCGGGGTCGCATTCCGGGGTGTGGAAGTCGCCCGCTTCGGCGAAGTCGGGCGGCTCCACGGAGAGGACCGGGACGGGCGGCCGTCCCGTCCGTTCGGCGACGATGTCCGCGAGGGTGCGGAACACCTCGCCGAGGGGGATCCGCCGGCCGCTGCCCACGGACCAGTCGCCGCCCTGGAGCCCCGGCAGCCGGTCCAGGGCCCGGACGAAGGCATCGGCGGCGTCCCGTACATGAAGGAAGTCGCGTTCGACGGAGCCGTCGTGCCACATGGTGAGCGGTTCCCCGGCGAGGGCGCGCCGGGTCATCGCCGCGAGCACGCCCCGCCCGGGGGAACCGGAGAGCGGGGAGCGGCCGTACACGGTCGACATCCGCAGGACGACGCCCCGGACGGTGCCCCGTGCGGATCCCTCGCGCAGCACTTCCTCGGCGGCGATCTTCTGGCGTGCGTAGGCGGCGCGGGGACGGCCTCCCGACGGGCCGGCCTGGACGGTACTGGCGAAGACCACCGCGGGGGCGTCACGGGTCCCGAACGCCCGGACGAGGTCGCTCATCAGACCGACGTTGACCCGCTCGGACTCCGCACCGGCCGCGCGCCAGGAGCGGTCGCCGTCCACCTGGGCGGCGAGATGGAGTACGGCGTCGGCTCCCTCGACGACTCCGGCGAGAGCGCCGGGCCGGGCGAGGTCCACCCGGCACCGCTCGATATCCGCCACGGCCTCGGTGGGTACGGGGCCGGCACCCCTCGCCACCGCGCGGATCGAGACCGGCAGTTCGGCCAATCGGTCGACGACGGCGGACCCCACGAATCCGGATGCGCCGAGCACGACGACCAACGGCCTACGGGTGTTCTTCGACTGGTTGAGCAACGCGGCAGCGGGCTTCACTTGGCTCCTTATCCGCTCCTCACCGGTAGGCCGAACCTAGCAGAGGGGTGATCACGTGGACGAGGTTTGACGTGCTAATTCACCGTCCGCGGCGATGAATTGGCGAAGGTTTGTCAGGTCGCCGCACCCCGGGCGCCGAACGGCGGGCGCAAGGCCCCCGGCCGGGTCGTGCGCCGGGGCGGCACGGTTCCCCGGCCACCGCGCAGACCGCTCCGGAAGGGACAAACGGAATCGGCCACGGTGGCCGGACCACCCCCTCCCGGCCACTGTGGGGGCGTACCGCGCCACAACGGTGAACCGGCCACCACCGCGGGCGGCGAAGTGGGTCGCCCGCCGACCTGTGACGGCGCGAACCGGCCGACAAGGCTGAGACCACGACGAGCCCGTCCTCCGAGCGCTGTGCACTCCCCACGGTCCACCCGCCGTGCGCCCCCCTCTCATTCTCCGAGGAGTTTCATGGGGACTCTGATCACCGCCCCGATGACGCACCACGATCCGGCCCGCCCCTTCGAGTCCCACCTCACCCAGGAGCTGTGCGACTCGGTACTGGCCTCACTCCGCCGCCGCGACCAGCGGCACAAGGGACAGCTCTATGTACGGGGCCTGCTGACCACGCAGGGCCGCAAGACCATGCGCAACCTCGCCACCAGCACCCGCGAGCCCACCGCCGCGCAGAGCCTGCACCACTTCATCTCCGTATCCACCTGGGACTGGTCCGAGGTGCGCACCTCGCTCGCCCGGCGGATGGAGAGCGCCCTGGCACCGCACGCCTGGGTGGTACAGCCCATGGTGACCCCGAAGAGCGGGGTGCACTCGGTGGGGGTCCAGCGGCGTTTCATCCGCCGGCTGGGGCAGGCCGTGACCAGTCAGCACAGCCACGGTCTGTGGCTCGCCGGACAGACCACCGCCGCCCCGGTGAACTGGCAGCTGTCCGTGGGCGACGACCGGCCCCGGGATCCGTCACCCGGTGTACGCGGCGGCGCGCCGGAGCCCTCGGACGGCACCCGGCCCGGTCCCGGGGACGACACGGCGATCTCCGTGGTCCTGGAGGCCGCTTCCTGGGGGCTCACCCCACGGCCCGTGGTGATCGACGCCCGGGATGTGCCGCCGGGGCCGCTCATCGCGGCGTTCACCGCCGCCGATCTGCCCTTTCTGCTACGGGTGAGCGGCAACACCCCGCTGCTGGCCCCGGATCTGTCCGGCGGGCAGCGCAGGGTGCTCACGGCTCCGGCCGAGCATCTCGCCACCCTCGCCAGGTCGCAGCAGCGGCCCGTCGACTGGGTCGACCCGGCCATGCCGCAGGTGCTGCGCACCGGTCTCGCCGCCGTACTGCCGGTGCTGTGGCCCGGGACCACCGGTCCCCGTCGCCCCCGTCCGCACGGGGTGTCCGCCGTCGCGCCCCGCCGGTCCGGTGGCGCGGAGCTGCTGCTGATGGGCGAGTGGCAGCCGAACCGGCGCCGGGTGGCGGAGCTGTGGCTCACCAATATGACCCGCGCGGGCCGCGGCACCCTGCTGCGGCTGAGCAAGCTCACCCGCCGGGCCGAGACCGATTTCACCCGTGTCTGCCTCGATGTCGGGGCCCAGGACTTCGAGGGCCGCTCCTACCACGGCTGGCACCGGCATATGACGATGGTCTCCCTGGCCCACGCCGTACGGGTGTTGCAGCGGGAGGACCACGACCACGCCGGTCTCGAACGGTCCGGATGACGGATCACCGGCCGGTCCGGGTGACGGATCACCGCCGGTCCGGGTGACGGATCACCGCCGGTCCGGGTGACGGATCACCGGTCCCCGGAGGTACAGGGACCGGCGTCCGCCGTCGGCGATGTGTGCCGCGTCCTGTGCAGCCGCAGCGCCAGCTGTAGCTCCAGGGCGTGGTCCGGCTCCTGCCAGTCACGGCCCAGTAGCTGGGTGACACGTTCCAGTCGGCGCGAAACGGTGTTCGGGTGGACATACAGCAGCTCGGCCGCCCGGGTGGGGCTGCACGTCGCCCGGAAGTACGCCTCCAGCGTCTCGACGAGCACGGTGAAGCGCTGGCTGTCGTACTCGATCACCGGGCCGATGGTCCTGTTGACGAATTCGGTGACGTCGTAGTCCTCGGCGAACAGCAGGCCGAGGAAGCCCAGATCCCGTGCGCAGGCCGCCCGCCCGTCGCCGCCCATCGCGATGAGGGCCTCCACACAACGCATCGCCTCCTGGTAGAAGCGCCGGACGCTCCCGGGCCCGTCGGCGGGACCGGCGGCACCCACCGTCACCGGGATCTCCAGCGCGGCGTGGAACCTGGCCGACACCTCGTGCGCCATGGCCGCCGGGTCGTCCCCCGGCAGCAGCAGGACGACACAGTCCTCCCGGCGCATCTTCAGCCCCCGCCTACGTTCCACCCAGGCGGTGACCCAGGACATGGCCTGCTCGGGGACCGGGGTGTCGGGACGGGCGATGACCACGACATGGGGGCGGTCCAGCATCACCTGGAGCCGCCGGGCGCGGGCGACCGCGACCTCCGCCGGATGGTCGATGCTGATCAGATCCTCCAGCAGGTCGTCCCGCCATCGGTGGTCGGCGGGCGCGGACCGCCGCAGCGCCATCACCATGCTGATCACATTGGCCACCGGGAGGAGCAGCTCCGGCGGTCCGGAACACCCCGCCTCGTCCGAGCGGTACAGGAGACAGCCGGGATCGGAGCGGGCGGTCAGCATCGCCATCCAGGTGCCGTCGGCGAGGGCGACGGGCCGCCCGGACTTCTGGACGTCGGCGAAGGCCCGTTCCACCTCCGCCCCGCGGGGCCGGCTCATGGGGCCGGAGGCGCTGATGATCCCGCCGTACCGGTCGTGGACCGCGAGCGCACCCCCCAGCTCATGGGCGCACTGATCGAGCACCTCGGCCAGGTCGGCACCTTCGAGGGCGAGTTGCAGCAGGCGCCGCTGGGTGCGGGCCGAGCGCGGCTCGTCGGGCGGAGGAGCCGCGCCATCGGCCCACCGATCGTGGACGGTCTCGTCCGGCCGCGGCCGGGTCCGGCCCGACTTCACGGCGACGGCCGCTATGTCGGCGAGCGACTGGAGCAGGGCCACATCGCCCGGCAGGAAATCATGGGTGCTGCGGTCCGCCACATAGAGGACACCCAGCTGCTCGTTGTCCGCCCGCAGGGGCACCGACAGCACGGCACGCAGCCCTTCCGCCCGCACCATGCGGTCGACGGTCAGGTCGTGGTCGAAGCGGTCCTCGGTGAGGTAGTCGACCGCCCAGAACGGCCCCTGGTTCTTGACGACGGCTCCGCCGAGCCCGCGCATGACGGGCACCCGCAGGCCGAGGAAGTGCGCGGTGACGGCCCCGTCCACGGCGCTGACCACGACATCCCCGCCGGTCCGGTCCAGCAGGGCGATACAGGCGAGGTCGCTGCGCATCAGCAGCCGGGTCCGCCGGACGATCTGGTCGAGCGCCGCCGCCGGATGGGGGGAGCGGGTCAGCTCCCGCATGACATCGATGATCCCCGCCAGCTCCGCCTCCCGGCGCCGCCCACGGCTGATACGGTCCTCGATCTGCAACGCCAGGCGTTTGGCACGGGCGAGATGTTCGACGGTCTCGCAGTCGGCACCCGCGTCGCTCGCCCGCTGCACCAGCTCCTCGTACCGCCACGCCGACGCGTCCGCGGTGAGGAGCTCCAGGAAGCGCAGCGCCTCCGTGATCCCCTCTAAGCGCTCCTCCACCACAGGTGTCCCCCCTGTCCCTGGTCGTCTGTGCCGGGACCGGAGATCCCGGGGCCCACGCCCCAGGTGCGGAGGGGGCACGGAGGCCGGGCGGGGCCCTGCATGATCGGCCCGGTCCTCGCCCACCGCCGCACCATCGATCACCATCGGTCTCCGGACTCACAGCATCGGTAAAGGTCTCTACCAAGGTTCCCCGCTGCTCACGCCGTAACCGGAAGCGTTCGCCCGGTCACGGCACTAGGATTAAATGATCACCCCGCTCGCCCGTCAAGACGCCCGGCGAAAGCGGTTGATCGCATCAATGTGTTGAGCACGCATCTTTTGATCGCGGACGCCCGGCCCTCCTCGGGGGCCGGACAGAGCCCGGCGGGCCGAGCGAAGGGATCGCGTCGGGAACGGGCCGCGCCGGATCCCCCTCAGTCCCGGACGCCGATGAAGAGCCCGCGGTCGGTGGGGACCCCGGGGAGGTACTCGACGGAGAGCCCCGCCCGGGCGAAGGCCGCCTCGTACCGCTCCCGTTCGAAGAGGGTGATCCGATGGCTCTCCCGCAGATGCTCCACCCCCTGGCCGGGGACGCCGACGAGATAGTCCACATCGATCCGGGTGGCGCCGTCCTCCACCACCGAGTGGGAGAACCGGGCGATCGAACGGCCCTCGGCCTCCACCAGACTCGCGCCGACATATCCCGGCGTGAAGTTCTCCGGGAACCACCAGGGATCCACCAGCACCACCCCGCCGGGCGCGAGATGGGCGGCGAAGCGGCCGATCGCCGCGTCCAGCTCCGTCTGGTCCGCCATATGGCCGATCGAGCTGAACATGCAGATCACCGCGTCGAAGCGGCGGCCGAGGGCGAAGTCCCGCATGTCCCCCCGGTGGATACGGGCACCCGGATTGCGCCGTCCGGCGATGGCCAGCATGTCCGGGGCGATGTCCACCCCCGCCACCTCGGCGAAGATGTCGCCGAGGTGCCGCAGATGCATCCCCGTGCCGCAGGCCACATCCAGCAGGGTGCGGGCCCCGGGATTCCGGGAGCGGACGAGCGCGGCCAGCTCCCCGGCCTCCGCCGGGTAGTCCTTCCCCTTGCCCTGGTGCACCAGGTCGTACAACTGGGCCATGTGGCCGCTGTATTCGAGGATCATGCGTGAACTCCTTGTACGGGGGTCAGCCGCGGCGGTGTACCGAGGTGAGCTGTTCGAGCCGGGGGACGAGCGCGGCCGGAGTGGGCGCGGCGCGCATCTCCTCGCCGAGGCGTCGCGCGCGCTCGGCCGCGCCAGGGCTCTCCAGCACCTGCGCGATGGCGTCCCGCAGGGTGTCCACCCCCAGGCTCCCGGGGGCCAGCTCGATACCGGCACCGGCCTCGGCGAGCTGCCGCGCCTTCAGCGGGGCGTCCCACAGCGAGGCGACGACGATCTGCGGAACGCCATGCAGGGTGGCGGTGAAGCAGGTCCCCGCCCCACCGTGGTGGACGATCGCGGCGCAGCTCGGCAGCAGGGCGTCCAGGGGGACGAAGTCCACCACGCGCACATTTGCGGGGAGGCCCGCGGCCTCCGGGAGCTGCGCGGTGTCCAGGGTGGCGACGATCTCGGCGTCCAGGTCGGCGAGACCGGCGAGCAGCTCGTGGAAGGGCACGTCGTCACCGCCGTAGGTCTCCCGGGTGGAGACCCCGAGGGTGAGACAGACCCGGGGGCGCGTGGGCGGCTCCGCGAGCCAGTCGGGCAGGACCGAGGGGCCGTTGTACGGGACGTACCGCATCGGCACGACCTCGCCGGGCACGGGCAGCCGCTGGCTCGGCGCGCTGGGGTCGATCGTCCACTGCCCGGTGATCAGTTCCTCGACGACGTCCTCGGTGGCGGTGAGTCCATGCCGCTCCAGTGTCCAGGTCAGCCACTCGGCGATGGGGTCCTCGCGCTCCTCGGCGGGGCGCTGTGCGAGCAGCCCGGTGAACTGCCGGCGGGCGTTGAGGACGACGTCGGGGCCCCACAGCAGCCGGGCGTGGGCGGCGCCGACGGCATGCGCGGCGATGGGTCCGGCATAGGTGAACGGCTCCCACAGGACGAGGTCCGGGCGCCAGGAGCGGGCCAGCGCCACCATGTCGTCGATGGTGCTGTCGCCGTTGAGCGGCGCGAAACAGAGGGCCGACATGATCGTCTGCTGTCCCAGGGCGTGCTCCCAGGACTTCGGGGCGTCCCGGGTGTCGACGAAGTCCAGACCCTGCTGGTAGCGGACGATGTCGTCGCCGATCTCCGTGATCAGCTCGATGATGGCGGTGTCGTCCCCCACGGGTACGGCGGTCAGCCCGGAGCCGGTGATGGTGTCGGTCAGCGACGGCTGGCTGGCGACCCGTACCTCGTGCCCGGCGGCACGCAGCGCCCAGCCGAGGGGAACCAGGTTGTAGTAGTGCGTGTTGTGCGCGAACGAGGTCAGCAGAATACGCATCGAGGCGCTCCCTCCTCAGGCGCCAGGGGCGGCGGACGGGTCGGATGCCGCCGGGGCGGCGGCGACGGGGAAGCGGGCGTACCCGTGCAGCACGGGTGAGCGGCGGCGCCGGACGACCGGGCCCGCGGCGCGCAGGCCGGGCAGCCGTGCGGCGAGCGCGCCGAGCGCCGCTTCGGCGACGGCGGCGATCAGTGGTCCGCCGAGGCGGAAGTGCAGATCGGCGGGGAGCCCGAACGGGCCGGGCGAGGGCCGGGCGAGATCGAAGGGGGCCGGGTCGGTGTCGCGGTTGACGGCGGCGACCAGGATGACGAGCCTGCCACCGGCGGGTATCCGCTCCCCCAGGATCTCGGTGTCCTCCCGGGCCACCCGCTGTTCCAGACGTACGGGTGGCATGACGCGCAGGGTCTCCGTCACCGCGGCGGGGGCGAGGCCGGGGTCCTGGGCGAGCGCGGCCCACTGTCCGGGCCGCTCCAGCAGCGTCCGTACGGCGTTGCCGACGAGGGTGGCGGTGGGTTCGGCGGCGCCGACGGCCAGGGCGCGGGCGGCGGCGACCGCCTCGGGGTCCCGGCCGGCCGCCGACCTCCCCAGGACGGCCGTCAGATCGGCCTCGGCCTTCGCCAGGGCGACGGCGTCCGCGAGGAGCTGCGGGCACAGCAGGCTGTCCAGGGTGCGGCGGCAGCCGGCCAGCGCGTCGGCGAAGGGTTCGGTGAGCGCTTCCGGCACACCGAGCTGTTCGCGGATCACCAGGGCGGGCAGCCGGCGGGCGTACGCGTCGAGGAGGTCGGCCGTGCCGCCGAAGGCGAGGGAGTCGGCGAGGGGGTCGAGGAGGGTGCGGGCGTGCCGCTCGGCCGACTCGCGCAGCGCCCGCCGGTGCGGCGCCGGCATCAGCGGCCCGCCCCAGGCGGTGCGGGCGGCCAGCCGTCCGAAGGCCGCGCGGTCCGCGTCGAGCGCGGTGCCGGCGAGCGGCAGCTCCCGGGCGCCGGGGTGCGGGCCGTCGCCGGTGCGGCCGTCGAAGTCCGGCGAGTCGATCACCGTGTCGGCGACGACCCGGCTCGCCGTCACCCAGGTGTCCGGCAGCTCGCCACGGAAGAGCGGACCGAGGGCCCGTACGCGCTCCTCGTAGGGGCCGGGGTCGGCGGCCTCGGCCCGCAGGATCAGCGCGTAGGGGTCGCCGCAGGTGCCCGCGAACCACTGGGCCGCGCGGGTCAGCTGGAGCCGCCGGCCGGTGGCGGCGAGGCCGTCCGTGGCCGATACGTCCGCGGTCGGTACGTCCGCGGCGGGCGCGGGCGCGGTCGGTGGGTGCGTGTTCGGTACGTCCGCGGTCGGTGGGTGCGTGTTCGGTGCGGGGCTCACTCGTTCCTCCCATCGTCGGTGGACCCGGCCGCCGGGCCCGGACGCGGACCGTCGAGCCAATCGAGCACGGCCCGCGCGGCGGCGGGCGCGTACTCGCCCATCAGCGAGAAATGCGTACCGGGCAGCTCCCCGGCGGTATGGGCGTACTCCCAGCGGGACTTCCAGCCGTCCGGCTCGCCCGCCCACGCACCGAACGGCTCGGAGGCGCGCAGATGCAGAACCGGTGCGCGGGTGGGCGCCGGCGACCAGTCCAGGAGCATGCGGTGGTAGGCGCCCACCGCGCAGAGGCGGGTGTCGTCCAGCGGCACGGCGGCGCGGTCGGCGACCAGGTCCAGCATCTCGTGACGCCACAGGCCCATCGCTCCGGGGTCGCGGGGTGTGTAGATGTCCACGAGGACCAGGGCGGCCGGGCCGGCGTCCCGGGCTTCGAGCCGAAGGGTGAGGGCATGGGCCATATTGGCGCCCGCCGAGTGTCCCAGCAGGGCGAAGGGCCGGCCGGCGGTGTGCCGGGCCACGGCGTCGGCCTGTGCGTCGAGGAGCACGTCGAGCGAGGCCGGCAGCTTCTCGCCCGCCGCGAAGCCGGGTTGGGGCAGCGCGGCGAAGTCGCACCGCCCGTCGAGCGCGCGGGCGAGGGGCAGGAACTCATGCGGGCCCGACCCGACGGAGGTACCGGCGCAGCCGATGAGCAGCGGCCGGGCCGGGCCGGTGGTACGGGTGGCGCCGCTCATGGCGACCGGGGTCAGGGGCTGTTCGCCGACGGTGTGGAAGGCGGGGCGGAAGGCGGCGGCCGCGGCGAGCAGGTCGATGGCCTCGCCGACCCGGCGGGTCCGGAGGGCTTCCTCGTACAGGGCGGTGAGGCCGCTCCGTACGGCGGGCGGTGCCGTGTCACCGCCGGCGCCCTCGGCCGCCCTGTCCGTCGCCCCGTCCGTCGCCCCGGCGGGCCGGTTCCCCCACGCGCCGGTGAGCAGGCCGGCCAGATGACCGGCGAGCGCGCGGGGGGTGTCATGGTCGAAGAGCACACCGGCGGGCAGCTCGATCTCCAGCGCCGCGCCGAGACGGCGGCGGAGCCGGACGGTGGCCAGGGAGTCGAAGCCGAGCCCGAGGAACCGCTCGTCGGGGGTGATGTCCTCGGGGCCGGGGTGTCCGAGGAGGCCTGCGGCCTCGTCGCGGATCAGCGCCAGCAGGGCGGCCGGGCGGTCTTCGCGGGCCAGCCCCCCGATGAGGGCGGCGGCCCGGGGAGCGGTCGGCTCCGCGGCCGGCGGGGTGTCCGCGAGGCCGGGGGCGGGCTCCGTCCCCGGCAGTTCGGAGATGAGCGGGCTGGGCCGGAAGGCGGTGAAGCCGTCCGTGAAGCGGGGCCAGTCCATGTCCGTGACGGTGGGGCAGGGCTCCTCGCCGTTGATGGCGCGGACCAGGACATCGAGGGCCGCCGTCGGTGCCATGGCGCGCACCCCGCGACGGCGGAGGTACTCGGCGCCCCCCTCGTCGCCCATGCCCGCGCCCGCCCAGACCCCCCAGGAGACGGAGGTGGCGGGAAGGCCGTCGGCCCGGCGGCGCTGGGCGAGGGCGTCCAGTTCGGCGTTGGCCGCGCCGTACGCGCTCTGGCCGGCGCTGCCCCAGACCCCGGCGCCGGAGGCGAAGAGCACAAAGGCGTCCAGGTCGTGGGAGCGCGTCAGCTCGTCGAGGTGACGGGCCCCGAGGACCTTGCCGGAGCAGACCTCGGCGAACAGGGCGGCGTCGGTGGCGCCGAGGGGGCTCACCTGCGGGACGCCGGCGGTGTGGAAGACCGCGGTGAGCGGGGTGTCCGCCGGTACGGCGGCCAGCGCCCCGGCCAGCGCGTCCCGGTCCGCGACGTCGCAGGCGGCGAAGGTGACCTTGACGCCCAGCTCCAGCAGCTCGGCCTCCAGCGCGGCGGCGGTGGGGCCCCGGTGACCGCGCCGGCTCAGCAGCACCAGGTGCTCGGCGCCGTCGCGGGCCAGTCGGCGGGCGAGATGCCCGCCGAGGGCGCCGGTGCCGCCGGTGACCAGCACCGTGCCGCGCGGCCGGTAGCGGGGGCCGTCCGGGTCGGCCTCGGCTCGGACCAGCCGGCGGCCGTGGGCGCCCCGGTCCCGTACCGCGATCTGGTCCTCGGGGCCGTCGAGCAGCCGGACCGCGGACGCCCAGTGGGTGTCCTGTGCGGAGCCGGGCATATCGAGCAGCCCGCCCCAGCGCGCGGGCATCTCCAGCGCGGCGGTCCTGCCGAACCCCCACAGCTGGGCACCGGCGGCGGTGGGCCGCTCCGTGCGCGCCACGGCCACCGCGTCCTGGGTCACGCACCACAGGCGAGCGGACACGGCCTCATCCTCCATCGCCTGGGCCAGGGCCAGGGTCGCCAGCACCCCGGTGGCCACCGGCCCGTGCCGGGGCTGTTCCCGATCATCGGCGCCCAGCAGGGACAGCACGCCCGGCACGGGGGCGACTGTGTCACCTCGGAGCGGGCCCGGCAGGGACCGGGCGAGGGCGGCGGCGAGCGAGGCCCGGTCGGCGGCGGCCGTGTCGACGGCGAGGCGGGTGACGACGGCTCCGGTGCGGGTCAGCGCCTGCTCGGCGGCGTCGGCGAGCCCGACACCGCCGCCCCGGTCGGGATGGACCACGAGCCAGTGTCGGGGGGCGGCCGGGCGGCCCGGGTCCCGGGGCGCGGCCGGGGGAAGGCGCCGCCAGTCGGTGCGGTAGCGCCAGTCGGCGAGAGCGCGCGCGGCCGGGGTGCCGGGTTCGATCCAGTACCGGCGGTGCTGGAAGGCGTACACCGGCAACGGAACGCTCCGGGCGCCCGAGCCCGCGAAGAGCGCGGTCCAGTCGACGGTGGCACCCCTGGTGTACGCGGTGGCCACCGCCCGCAGCATGCTGACGACTCCGGCGTCCACCGCGACCACCGATCCGGCCCCGCGCCCGGGAGCCCGGCGCAGCACGGGCACGATCACCACCTCGGAGCCGCCACCCCCGACGAGATCGGTACCCCCGGGGCCCCCGGAGGTCTCGGAGACCCTGAGAGCCTCGGCGGTCCCGGGGGGTTCGGTGGCCTTGGCGGCCTTGGCCGCGCCGGAGGCCTCGGGGCTCCCGGAGTTCCCGGCGATCCCGGGGACCCCTGGGACCCCGGGGATCTCGGCCGTCCTGATGGCCCCGGAGAGCCCGGGGGTCCCGAGGACCTCGGCAGTCTCGGCAGCGCCGGAGGTCCCGGAGATCCTGGAGGCCCCGGCGAAATCGGTGACCCCGGAGGTCTCAGGAACCCTGGAGGTCTCGGAGACCCTGAGAGCCTCGGCGGTCCCGGGGGTTTCGGTGGCCTTGGGGGCCTTGGCCGCGCCGAAGGACTCGGGGCTCCCGGAAGCCTCGACCGTCTCGGTGCTCCCGGAGGTCCCGAGGAACTCGGAGTTCCCGGCGATCCACGTAACCCCGGAAGCCCCGGAGATCCCTGGGGTGGTCCCGAGGGCCTCGGCTGTCTCGGCGGAGCCGGAGGTCCTAGAGGCCTCGGCCATCTCGGAGGTCCCGGGGGCCTCGGGGACCTCGGTGGCCTTGGCCGCGCCGGAGGACTCAGGGCTCCCGGAGGCCGCGAGAGTCTCGGAGTTCCCGGCAATCCGCGTAACCCCGGGGAGTCCGGCGCCCCCTGGGATCCCGGGGATCTCGGCCGTCCTGGCGGCGCCGGGGGCCTCGGGGGTCACGAGGACCTCGGCCGCCTCGGCCGCCTCGGCGGTGCCCGGGGCCAAGCACTCCTCGGCCATCGTGCTCAGCGACGCGTCCGGGCCCAGTTCCACGAAGGTGGTCACGCCCTGGGCGCGTGCCGTGCGCAGGGTGTCGTGGAAGCGCACGGTCCGCCGGATGTGGCCCACCCAGTAGTCGGGGTCGCACAGCTCCTCGGCGGTGACGGGCCGCTCGCCCGTCGTATGGGCGACGATCGGGATGCGCGGGACGCGGTAGCGCAGCCCGGCGGCGACCCGGCGGAAGTCGGCCAGCATGCCGTCCATGAGGGGCGAGTGGAAGGCATGGCTCACCCGGAGCCGCTTGATGGCACGGCCCTGTGCGGCGAACCGACCCGCCAGTGCCGTCACCGCCTCCTCGGCGCCGGATATCACCACGGACCGGGGGCCGTTGACCGCGGCGACGCCCACCCGGTCCCCGGCGTCCGACCCGGCCAGCAGGTCGAGGACCTCCGCCTCCGTCGCCCGTACGGACACCATCGCGCCGCCGGGCGGCAGGGCCTCCATGAGCCGGCCGCGCGCGGCGACCAGGGCGCAGGCGTCGTCCAGGTCGAGGATCCCGGCGGCATGGGCGGCGGCGATCTCACCGACCGAGTGGCCGAGCAGCCGGTCCGGCCGCATGCCCCAGCTCTCCAGCAGCCGGAAGAGCGCCACCTCGACGGCGAACAGCGCCGCCTGGGTGTACCGAGTACGGTGCAGCAGCTCCGCGTCGGGGCTGCCGGGCGCGGCCTCCAGTACGGCGGAGAGCGGCCGGTCGAGCCCGGGGTCGAGCCGTCGGGTGACCCCGTCGAGCGCGGCGGCGAAGACCGGGAAGGCGGCGCGCAGTCCGCCGGCCATCCCGGCGCGCTGGCTGCCCTGCCCGGTGAACATGAACGCGACCTTCCCGTCGCGCCGCCGCACTCCGTCGACCACCGCCGGTCCACGGCCACCGGCCGCGAACTCCCGCAGTGTGTCCAGCAGTTCGGCGCGGGAGGAGCCGAGGAGCACGGCCCGGTGCTCGAACGCGGTACGGGTGGCCACCAGCGAGTAGCCGATGTCGAGCGGACGGGCGTCCGGCTCCCCGCACAGCCGGCGGTGGAGCCGGCCCGCCTGGTCGCGCAGGGCGGCCTCGCCGCGCCCCGAGAGGACCCACACCACGGGGACGGCGGCCGCCGGCTCACCCGGCGCGTCGACCGGCCCGCCCGGCTCGTCGGGCGGCGGGGGCGCCTCCTCCAGGACGATGTGCGCATTGGTCCCGCCGACCCCGAAGGCCGAGACACCGGCCCGCCGGGGGCCGCCCGCCCGCTCCCAGGGGACGGCCTCCGTCAACAGCCGCACGGACCCCGCCGACCAGTCCGCGTGCGGGGTCGGTTCCTCCGCGTGCAGGGTCCGCGGCAGCACCCCGTGCCGCATCGCCATCACCATCTTGATGACACCACCGACCCCCGCGGCGGCCTGGGCGTGCCCGATGTTGGACTTCAGCGACCCCAGCCACAGCGGCCGGCCGGGCGGGCGCTCCCTGCCGTAGGTGCCGATGAGGGCGCCCGCCTCGATGGGGTCGCCGAGCCGGGTGCCGGTGCCGTGCGCCTCCACGGCGTCGACCTGGTCCGCGGTCAGCCGGGCATCAGCGAGCGCCTGGCGGATGACCCGCCGCTGGGCCGGGCCGCTGGGCGCGGTCAGCCCGTTGCTGGCGCCGTCCTGGCCGACCGCCGAGCCCCGGACGAGACCCAGGACCCGCCGGCCCTCGCGCCGTGCGTCGGACAGCCGCTGGAGCACCAGCACCCCGACACCCTCCGCCCACCCGGTGCCGTCCGCCGCCGCCGAGAACGCCTTGCAGCGCCCGTCGGCCGCCAGCCCCTTCTGGCGGGAGAACTCGACGAACGCCGCCGGGTCCGGCATGACCGCCACCCCCGCCGCCAGCGCCCGCCCGCACTCACCGCGCCGCAGCGCCGCGACCGCCACATGCAGCGCCACCAGCGAGGAGGAGCAGGCCGTCTCGACGGTCATCGAGGGACCCTCCAGCCCGAGGGCGTACGACACCCGCCCCGACAGCACCGCGTCCGCGCTGCCCGCCAGCAGATGGCCCTCCGAACCCTCCGGGACCCGGCCGGGATCGGAGACATAGTCGGCATGCGCCGCGCCCACGTACACCCCGGTCCGGCTGCCCCGCAGCGTCCCGGGTGCGATCTCGGCCCGTTCGACGGCCTCCCAGCAGACTTCGAGGAGCTGGCGCTGCTGGGGATCCATCACCACGGCCTCCCTCGGCGAGATACCGAAGAAGGAGGCGTCGAAATCGGCGGCTCCGGCGAGGAACCCGCCCTCGCGGCAGTAGGTGGTCCCCCGGGCGTCCGGGTCGGGGTCGTAGACACCGTCGACGTCCCAGCCCCGGTCCGAGGGAAACGGCCCGATCGCGTCCGTCCCGTCGGCGACCAGCTCCCACAGCGCCTCGGGCGAGTCGACGCCACCGGGATAGCGGCACGCCATACCGACGATGGCGATGGGCTCATGGGCGGCGTCCTCAAGTTCACGCGTGCGCTGCCGGAGCCTCTCGACCTCCTTGACGGAGGTACGCAGGGCCTCCACCAGCTTCTCGGTGGAGGTCTGGGAGGAGGACATGGCCATGGGTGGGTGTTCCTCTCGGAGTGGTGCGGAACTGTCCGGCGCGGTGTACCGACGGGGAAGGGACGGGAGGGGAGGGGAGGGGAAAGGACGGCGGGTGCGGTCAGGAACCGGACCCGCCGAGTGCGAGGGCGATCAGCGCGTCGCTGTCCAACTCGTCGATGGCGTCCAGGGCTTCGGCGGTGTCGGCGCCGGTGGATTCCGAGGACCGCACCCGTGACGGTGGCGTCCGGACGGCCCCCTCCTCGCGGGCCGAGGCGAGCGCGAGCAACTCGTCCAGCACCCCCGCCTCCCGCAGCACGGCCAGCGGCAGCGAGGCCAGCGCCGTCCTGATCCGCTGCTCCTCGTCCCGCTCCCCCGCCTCCCGGCGACGGTCCTCCCACACCTCGGCCAGATGGCCGACGACCGCCTCCGGGGTCGGATGGTCGAACACCAGGGTCGTCGGGAGCCTGGTGCCCAGCGCCCGGCCCAGCCGGGTGACGACCTCGACCGCCGTGAGCGAGCTGAACCCGAGATCCTTGAAGGCCTGATCGGCGGGTATGCCCTCGGGCCCGGCATGGCCCAGCACGACGGCCACCTCGCGGCGGACCAGGTCGAGCAGCAGCTCCCGCAGCTCCACCGGGCCGACGCCGGAGAGCCGTTCCGACAGCCCCTGCCCGTCGTCGCTCCCGTTCCCGGGCCGCTCCTCCGCCAGGCCCGTGCCCGGCAGATCGGCGATCAGCGGACTGGGCCGGAACGCGGTGAACGACCGGGCGAACCGGGGCAGATCCAGATCCGCCACGACCACACAGGTGTCCTCGCGTCCCAGGGCCGTACCGAGGGCCTCCAGGGCTCGTTCGGGAGCCATGGCGCGCAGCCCGCGTTCCCGGAGGAACTCCTCGCCCTCCCCCTCACCCATGCCGCCCTCGCCCCACAGGCCCCAGGCGATCGAGGTGGCCGGCAGACCGTCGGCACGGCGCCGCTCGGCCAGCGCGTCGAGCGCCGCGTTCGCCGCGCCGTACGCGCTCTGGCCGCCACTGCCCCAGACACCGGCGCCCGATGTGTACAGCACAAAGGCGTCGAGATCCCGGTCGCGGGTGAGTTCGTCCAGATGGTGTGCCCCGGCCACCTTTCCACCGTGTACGCCGGCCATGTCGTCGACCCGCAGGGACAGGAAGTCGCCCGAGTGCGGAACGCCCGCGGTGTGGAAGACGGCGGTGGGCGGATGCTCCCGCAGCAGGGCGGCGACCGCGTCCCGCTCCGCCATGTCGCACGCCACCACCGTGACCCGCGCACCGAGCGCACCCACCTCCGCCACCAACTCGGCGACGCCCGGTGCCTCCTCGCCCCGGCGGCTGGTCAGCACCACATGACCGGCACCGTTCGCCGCCAGCCACCGCGCCACCCGACCGCCCAGCGCACCCGTACCCCCGGTCACCAACACCGTCCCCCGAGGGGTGTACGCACGGCCGTCACCGGGCGCTCCGCCGGCGGGCGCCAGCCTGCGGCCGTAGACACCGGAGGCGCGTACGGCCACCTGGTCCTCGGCCGCCGCTCCGGACAGCACCCAGACCAGCCGGCGCAGACAGACGGCGTCCGGCACGTCGGGAAGGTCGACCGCGCCGCCCCACACCCCGGGGAGTTCCAGCGCGATGCCACGGCCGACCCCCCAGACCTGCGCCCCGGCCGTGGACGGCCGCTCCCGGGCCGAGACGGCGACGGCCCGGCGCGTGACGGACCACAGCCGCGCCCCCGTACCCGTATCGGATACGGCCTGCGCCAGGAGCACCGTGCCGACGGTGGCACGGTCGAGTACGGGACGGTCCGGGTACGGTCGCTCGTCCATCCCGAGCAGGGAGACCACGCCGTCCCAGGAACCCGAGAGCCGCGCGGCGAGCCCATCGCGCCCCAGGGCCACGGGGTCGGCCACCAGCCGCTCCACGGTGGCGCCGTGGTGGGTGAGCACATCGGCGATGTCCTCCACCGGTACGGACTCCACGCCCTCCGGTACGACCAGCAGCCAGCGCCCCGACAGCCGAGGGGCCTCACCCGCCGACAGCCCCTTCCACACCACCCGGTAGCGCCACGCCTCGATGCCGGTGGGCCGGGCACCAGGGCCCCGATCCAGGCTGCGCGGGGTGCTCTCGATCCAGTAGCGGTGGCGTTGGAAGGGGTACGTGGGGAGGTCGATCCGGCGGGTGGCGAGTCCGTGAGAGGCGTAGGCGGCCTTCCAGTCGACGGTCACTCCGGCGACGAAGGCCTCCGCCATCGACGCCCAGAGGCGGGACAGGCCGCCTTCGCCGCGTCGGAGGGTTCCGACCGCGACGATGTCGTCGCGGGATGCCCGGTCGGCGAGTTCCTGGACGCCGATGGTGAGTACGGGATGCGCGCTCACCTCGACGAACGCGCCGAAACCGTCCGCGAGGAGCAACTCCACGGCGTCGGCGAACCGGACCCGCTGGCGAAGGTTCCGATACCAGTAGCCAGCATCGGCAGACGCCTCAGCGACACGGCCGGGGTTCACTGTCGAGTACCAGGGGATGACCGGCTCACGTGCCACGACCGGCGCCAGCAGAACGGCCAACTCTTCCTCGATCGCCTCCACCTGGTCGGAGTGGGATGCGTAGTCCACCGGCACCCGGCGCGCCCGAACCCCCTCCGTCTCGCAGGCGGTGACGAACTCGCCGACCGCTTCCGCCTCGCCGGAGACGACCGTGATCCCGGGGCCATTCACCGCAGCCACGCCCAGTCGGCCGTCCCAGCTCGTGAGGCGTTCCTCCACCACACTCACCGGCAACGCCACCGACGCCATACCGCCCGCACCGGCCAGGACCCGGCCGATGGCCTGGGACCGCAGCGCCACCACCCGGGCACCGTCCTCCAAACTCAAAGCCCCCGCGACCACAGCCGCCGCGATCTCACCCTGCGAATGGCCCACCACCGCATCCGCCACCACACCCGCAGACGCCCACACCCCGGCCAGCGACACCATCACGGCCCAGGTCACCGGCTGGATCACATCCACCCGGTCAAGATCACCCCCCGAGCGGACCACATCCAGAAGGTCCCACTCAACAAACCCGGAGAGAGCCTGGGCGCACTCGGCCATCCGCGCCGCGAACACCGGCGACGCGTCCAAAAGCTCCGCGCCCATCCCCGGCCACTGGGTCCCCTGCCCGGGGAAGACCCACACCGTCCGACCCACCGACCCCGCCACACCCGAGAAGACGGGAACCCGCAAGCCTTCCAGCAGGCCATCGCGGTCCGAGGCCACCACCACGGCACGATGACCGAACACCGAACGATGAGCCGCAGACCAACCCACCTCACCCAGCCCAACGGAACCGCCCCGCTCCACCACCGAAGCAAGACGCCCCAGACCCGCCCTCAGACCGTCCGCCGACCCGGCCGAAACCACCACCGGCACGGGGGCGGCAAACGAGGAAGGCTCAACTTCCGGCTCTTCGGGAGCCTGCTCCAGTACGACATGCGCGTTGGTCCCACTGACCCCGAACGCGGACACACCCGCCCGACGGACCCGCTGAACATCCGGCCAATCCCGCGCCCGGTCCAGCACCTCCACCGCACCCGACGACCAGTCCACATGCGACGACGGCGTATCCACATGAAGCGTCTGCGGCAGCACCCCGTACCGCATCGCCATCACCATCTTGATGACACCCGCGACACCTGCGGCCGCCTGCGCATGACCGATGTTCGACTTCAACGACCCCACGAACAGCGGACGGTCCGCCCCCCGCCCCTGCCCATAGGTGGCGAGGAGTGCCTGTGCCTCGATGGGGTCGCCCAGGCTGGTCCCCGTACCGTGTGCCTCGACCGCGTCGACCTGGTCGGGGCCGAGGCCCGCGTTCTCCAGCGCCTGGCGGATCACCCGTTCCTGCGACGGGCCGTGCGGCGCCGTCAGGCCGTTCGACGCGCCGTCCTGGTTGATCGCGGAGCCCCGTACAACACCCAACACGCGGTGTCCCAGCCGCCGCGCGTCCGAGAGTCGCTCCACCAGCAGCATCCCCACACCCTCGCCGGGGCCGAAGCCGTCCGCCGTGTCCGAGAACGCCTTGCAGCGGCCGTCCGGGGAGACACCCCGCTGCCGCGAGAACTGCACGAAGACCGCCGGGGTGGCCATGACCGTCACACCACCGGCCAGGGCGAGATCGCACTCGCCCTGCCGCAGTGCCTGCACGGCGAGGTGGAGTGCGACCAGCGACGCCGAACACGCCGTATCCACCGATACCGCAGGGCCCTCAAGCCCCAGCACATAGGAGATCCGGCCCGAGCTGAAGCTCACGACCCCGCCGGTCAGCAGGTCGCCCTCCAGCTCGGCCGTGGAGACATCGATGTCCCTGGTGTAGCCGCCGTCCCAGGCGCCGACATAGACGCCGGTACGGCTGCCGCGCAGGCCCCGGGGGTCGATGCCCGCCCCCTCCAGCGCCTCCCACGAGGTCTCCAGCAACAACCGCTGCTGCGGATCCATCGCCAGCGCCTCACGCGGCGAGATACCGAAGAAGCCCGCGTCGAACTCCCCCGCCCCGTGCAGGAAACCGCCCTCGCGGCAGTAGGTGCGGCCCACCGCGCCGGGGTCGGGGTCGTACAGGCCCTCGACGTCCCACCCCCGGTCCACCGGGAAGCCGGAGACCGCGTCCGTCCCCGACTCCACCAGGTCCCACAGCTCCTCCGCCGAGCCCACCCCGCCCGGAAGACGGCAGGCCATCCCCACGATCGCGATCGGCTCATGGGCCCGTTCCTCCACCTTCCTCAAGCGGGTGGTGGCCCGGTGGAGTTCGATGGTGGCCCGCTTCAGATAGGCGCGTAGCTCCTGCTCGTCAGCCATGTTTCGTCACCCCGTGGTTCGGATGGTCGGTGTGGGCGGTGGTGGGGAGGGGCGGTTCGGAACCGCTCGCCGGGGAATCAGAACCGCTCGTCGAGGAAGGCGAACAGCTCCTCGTCGTCGGCGGCGTCGAGCGCTCCGCTCACCTCGTCGTCGGACCCGGGGACGGCCGCACCGCCCGTGGTGCCGCCGATCCGGTGCCACAGTCCGGAGAGGGCGGCGAGCCGGTCGGTGATCTCGTGCCGGGTCGTGCCGTCGGGCAGGGCGGTGTCGAGCCCGCCCTCTTCGGTGAGGCGGGTGAGGCGGGCGAAGAGCTTCTCCAGGCGTTCCAGCTCGGCCGTGAGCGAGAGGTCGCCGTCCTCGTCGCGGGGGCCCCGGTGCCGGGCCTCCTCGGTGAGACGGGCGTGCAGATGCCCGGCGAGCGCGGCGGGGCTGGGGTGGTCGAACACCAGCGTGGTGTTGAGCCGCAGCCCCGTGGCGGCGGTCAGACGGTTGCGCAGCTCCACCGCCGTCAGGGAGTCGATGCCCAGCTCGCGGAAGTTGCGGTCGACGGCGATGTCGCCCTTCTCCTCGTAGCCGAGTGCCGCCGCCGCATGGGTGCGCACGGCCTCCCGTACCGCCTCCAGCTGTTCGGCGGCCGGCAGAGCGGCGATCCGGTCGCCCAGGGTGCTGCTCACCGTCGCCGCCTCCGGTCGCTCCGGTGCGGGGGACGGGTGCGGGCCGCGCCGGTCCCGTACCAGACCGCTGAGGAAGGGCGGGACCTCTGCCTGGGCCCGGAGCGCGGACCGGTTGATGCGGATCGGGACCTGGAGTGCCGTGTCCCAGCGGTGCGCCTCGTCGAAGAGTGCCACGCCCTCGGCGTCGGTCAGGGGCAGGATGCCGCCACGGGCGAACCGGCGGCGCATGCCCTCCTGGTCCAGGTGTTCCACCATACGGCCGGCGCGGGCCCACAGCCCCCAGGCGAGGGAGAGGCCGGGCAGCCCCTCGTCCCGCCGGTACTGGGCGAAGGCGTCGACAAAGGCGTTGGCGGCGGCGTAGCCGGCCTGCCCCGGGCTGCCGAACAGCGCGGAGGACGACGAGTAGAGGACAAAGGCGGACAGGTCGAGGTCCCGGGTGAGTTCATGGAGGTTGAGGACCGCGTCGACCTTGGGCCGGAGGACGGCGTCCATCCGCTCGGGGGTGATCGAGGGCAGGGTTCCGTCGTCCAGTACACCGGCGGTGTGGACGACGGCGCGGAGCGGGTGGGCGGCCGGGATCGCGTCGATCAGGGCGGCGAGTTGCTCGCGGTCGGCCACGTCACAGGCGCGTACGGTCACCTCGGCGCCGAGTTCGGTGAGTTCGTGGGCGAGGTCGGCGACGCCTTCGGCCGCCTCGCCCCGGCGCCCGGCGACGATGAGGTGGCGTACGCCGTGGGTAGTGACCAGATGGCGGGCGACCGTGCTGCCGAGCGTGCCCGCGCCGCCGGTGACGAGTACGGTGCCCTGGGCGTCGAAGTCGGGCGGCAGGGTGAGGACGAGCTTTCCGGTGTGCCTGCCCTGGCTGAGCGAGCGGAAGGCCCGCCGGGCCTGCCGTATGTCGTGGACGGTGAGCGGCAGCGGTCGCAGGACCCCGGCCTCGAACAGGCCCATCAGCTCGGTCAGCATCTCGCCGACGGCCTCGGGTCCCGCCTCCATGAGGTCGAACGGCCGGTAGACGGTGCCGGGGTGGCTGTCGGCGACGGTACGGGGGTCGCGGACATCGGCCTTGCCCATCTCCAGGAAGTGACCGCCCCGGGGCAGCAGGCGCAGCGAGGCGTCCACGAACTCCCCGGCGAGGGAGTTGAGGACGATGTCGACCCCTTCGCCCCCGGTCTCCGCCAGGAAACGGTCGGCGAAGTCCAGGGTGCGGGAGTTCGCCAGCCGCCGGTCGGTCAGGCCGAGCGCGCGCAGGGTGTCCCACTTGGGGGTACCGGCCGTCGCGTACACCGTCAGACCGAGGTGCCGGGCGAGCTGGAGGGCCGCCATGCCGACCCCGCCGGCCGCCGCGTGGATCAGCAGGGACTGGCCGGGCTTCGCCCGCGCGAGCCGGTTGAGGGCGTAGTGCGCGGTGAGGAAGACGGCCGGGACGGAGGCGGCCCGGGCGTAGGACCAGCCGTCCGGGATACGGGCCACCATGCGGTGGTCGGCGACGGCGTACGGGCCGAAGCCGCCGGTCCACAGACCCAGTACCCGGTCGCCGGGCGCGAGGCCGGTGACATCGGGGCCGACCTCGGTCACCACACCGGCGCCCTCGGCGCCCATGACGCCGTCGCCGGGGTAGGTGCCGAGCGCGATGAGCGTGTCGCGGAAGTTGAGCCCGGCGGCCCGTACGCGGATCCGGATCCGGCCGGGCGGCAGCGGCTCCAGGGTGTCGGGCGCCGGTTCGAGGCGGAGTCCCTCCAGGGTGCCGTCGCCGCCGGTGCCGAGTCGCCAGGCGGCGCGGTCCACGGCCGTGGCGGGGTCTGCGGTGGTGGCGGTGCCGGGGGCGGCGGGCAGCTCCAGGGTGTCCGGGGTGTCCGGGCCCATGGGGGTCAGGCGGGGGGTGTGGACGTGCTCGCCACGGACCGCGAGCTGGGGTTCCCCGCAGGCGAGCGCGGCGGCGAGCGCGTCACCGCTGACGGTGGCGTCGTCCGCGCCGAGGTCGAGCAGGACCATCCGGCCGGGTTCCTCGGACTGGGCGGAGCGCACCAGACCCCACGCGGCGGCGGACGCGGTGTCCCGTACCTTCTCGCCGGGGGTGGTGGCGACCGCGCCCCGGGTGACGAGGACCAGCCGGGACGGCAGCCGTTCGGCGCCCTTCAGCCAGCTCTGGACCGTCTCCAGGGCCATGTGCAGGGTGGCCCGTACAGCATGCGGGTCCGGGGCACCGGCATGGCACGGCAGCGGAACGGCCACGATGTCCGGGGCGGCGCCGCCCGGGGCGTGGGCCTCGAACAGCGATGCCAGGTCGGGGTGGGTGTCGCAGGTGATGCCCGCGCCGAGGAGGGCTGCGGCCAGTCCGCTGGGGTCGTCGCCGATGACGGCCCAGCGCCGGCCGGGTCCGGGGGCGGCGGGCCGTCGCTCCCACCGGACGCGGTAGAGGTTTCCGCCGCCGGTGCCGTGCCGTCCGGAGCCGGGTCCGCCGCCCCGCCCGGTGAGCCGGTCGGCGGGGACCGGGCGTACGACGAGTTCGTCGACGGACAGGACGGGCCTGCCGTCGGCGTCGGCGCAGACCAGGCGTACGGCCTCCGGACCGGCGGGGGAGACGGTGACGCGCAGCCGGTCCGCGCCGGTGGCGTACAGGCGTACACCGCGCAGGGCGAACGGCAGCCGGGCCTGCCCGTCGGCGGGGAAGAAGGCGCCCAGGCTCATGGTCTGGAGGGCGGCGTCCAGCAGGGCCGGGTGGATGTCGTGGGTGTGCGCCTCGCCGGTGGCGGGTCCCGGCAGGGCGACCTCGGCGTGGACGGTGTCGCCGTCGCGCCAGCCGCTCCGGAACCCCCGGAAGGCGGGGCCGTAGTCGTAGCCGCGTTCGGCGAAGGCGGTGTAGAAGGCGGCGGGGTCGGGGACGCCGGCCGCCGCCGCCCCGGGCGGTGGCCAGGCGGCTCCCGGGGTGCCGGCCTCCGGAGTGGCGCCTTCTGGGGTACCGGCCTCCGGAGTGCCGGTGTCCGCCGGGTCGACCGTGGCCTGGGCGTGCAGGGTCCAGGGGGACATCGGCGGGACGCCCGCCTCCTGGGAGTGGACGGTGACCTGACGGCGGCCCTCCCCGTCGGCGGGTCCGACCAGGAGACGCAGATCCACCGGGCCGTCGTCGGGCAGCACCAGCGGCGCCTGGAGGGTGAGTTCGTCGATCCGTCCGCAGCCGGACCGGGCACCGGCCCACAGGACGAGGTCGACAAAGCCGGTCGCGGGCAGCAGGACCGTCCCCAGCAGGGCGTGTTCGGACAGCCACGGCCGGGTGTCCGCGTCCAGCCGGGCCGTATAGACATGGCCTGCGGAGTCGGGCAGTTCGACCCCCGCACCGAGCAGGGCGTGACCGGCGTCGGCCAGTCCGGCCGAGGTCATGTCACCGCGCCGGGCGGACGGGTGGTACCAGTAGGGCTGCCGCTGGAAGGGATAGGTCGGCAGATCGACCCGCCGGGCCCCCGGCCCGTACAGGGCCCTGGCGTCGATGTCGACGCCCCGGCCGCACGCGACGGCCAGCGCCAGGGCGAGGCCCCGCGTACCGCCCTTCCCCCGGCGCAGGGTGTGCAGGACGGCGGCGGGGACACCGGTGTCGGCGACGGTCTGCTCCAGCGACACGGCGAGCATGGGGTGCGGGGCGGACTCCAGGAACACCTGGTGGCCGTCGGCGAGCAGCGCCCGCGTGGCCTGGTCGAACTCGACCGGCTCACGCATGTTCCGGTACCAGTAGTCGGCGTCCAGCCCGGCGGTGTCGAGCAGGCCGCCGGTGACGGTCGAGTAGAACGGCACGGCACAGGACCGGGGCGCGACCGGCGCCAGATCCCGAAGGAGCCGCTCGCGCACCGCCTCCACCTGGGCGGAGTGCGAGGCGTAGTCCACGCCGGGGATCATCCGCGCGCGGACGCCGTCGGCGGCCAGCTCCGCCAGCAGCTCGCGCAGCGCCTCCGGGTCGCCCGCGACCGCCGTGGTCCCCGGGCTGTTGACGGCCGCGACCGAGAGCCGGCCACCGAAGCGCGCCAGCCGGGTGCGTACCTGTTCGGCGGGGAGCGAGACGGCCATCATGGCGCCCTTGCCGGCCAGGGTCAGCGAGGCCCGGCTGCGCAGGGCCACGATCCGGGCGCCGTCCTCAAGGCTGATCCCGCCCGCGACACAGGCGGCGGCGACCTCGCCCTGGGAGTGGCCGACGACCGCCGACGGCCGGACCCCGGCGGCACGCCAGCAGGCGGCCAGCGACACCATCATGGTGAAGAGCACGGGCTGGACGACGTCGACCCGGTCGAACGACGGCGCCCCCGGCAGCTGCCGGAGCACATCCAGGACCGACCAGTCGAGGAACCCGGCGAGGGCGGTGTCGCACGCCTCGGCGGACTCCCGGAAGGCCGCCGACCCGTCCAGCAGCCCCTGGGCCATGGCGGGCCACTGGGAACCCTGGCCGGGGAAGACGAACACCGTGCCGTCGCCGGGACCTGCGGCGAAGCGGGTGACGTGGCGGTGCTCCCGGCCCAGGGCGAGGGCGTGCAGGGCGGCCAGCAGCGCCTCCCGGTCCTCCCCGCCGACCACGGCCCGCCGCTCCAGCCGGGCGCGGGCGGTGAGCAGGGTGAGTCCGGCGTCCTCGGGGCGGATGCCGGGATCCCCGACGAGGGCGGCGCGCAGCCGGTCCGCGTACGCCTGGAGTGCCTCTTCGGTACGGGCGGAGAGCACCAGGGGGGCGGGGTCGGACACGGCCGAGGACGGGGCCGGGGACGGGTCGGCGGCTGGGGACGGGGCCGACGCGGGCGCCGGGGACGGGCGGGGGGCCTCCTCGATGAGAACATGCGCGTTGGTGCCGCTGATACCGAAGGCGGACACCCCGGCGCGGCGCGGTACGGCGCCCTCGGGCCAGGGCACGGGCTCGTCGAGGAGGGCGACCGTACCGGCCGACCAGTCGATGCGCGGGCTCGGCTCGTCGATGTGCAGGGTGCGCGGCAGAACGCCGTTGCGCAGGGCGAGCACCGTCTTCATCACCCCGGCGACCCCGGCGGCGGCCTGGGCGTGCCCGATGTTCGACTTCACCGAGCCCAGGTGGAGCGGCCTGTCGGGCGTCCGGGACCTGCCGTACGTCGCCTGGAGCGCCTGGGCCTCGATGGGGTCACCGAGCGGTGTGCCGGTGCCGTGCGCCTCCACCGCGTCGACGTCCTCGGCGCGCAGACCGGCGTCGGCGAGCGCCTGGCGGATGACCCGCTGCTGGGAGGGGCCGTTGGGCGCGGTGAGGCCGTTGCTGGCACCGTCCTGGTTGACCGCCGAGCCCCGGACCACGGCCAGCACGGGGTGACCGAGCCGTTCGGCGTCCGACAGCCGCTCCAGGAGCAGCACTCCGGCGCCCTCGCCGAGCACCACACCGTCGGCCGCGCCCGCGAAGGCCCGCGACCGGCTGCCGGGCGAGAGAACGCGCTGCCGCGAGAACTCCACCAGCATGTCGGGGGTGGACATGACCGTCGCACCGCCGGCCAGGGCCATCGAGCACTCGCCCCGGCGCAGGGCCTGCACGGCGAGATGGAGCGCGACCAGCGACGCCGAGCAGGCCGTGTCCACGGTCATGGCCGGCCCTTCGAGGCCGAAGACATAGGAGAGGCGGCCGGACATCACACTCGCCGAGTTGCCGGTGCCGAGATAGCCGTCGAAGCTCTCCTCGCCGTTCTGTAGCAGGCCCAGATAGTGCTGGCCGTTGGTGCCGACGAAGACGCCGGTACGGCTGCCGCGCAGACCGGCCGGGTCGATGCCGGCCCGCTCGAACGCCTCCCACGAGGTCTCCAGCATCAACCGCTGCTGTGGGTCCATCGCCAGCGCCTCACGCGGCGAGATCCCGAAGAAGGCGGGGTCGAAGTCCGGTGCCCCGTGCAGGAAGCCGCCCTCCTGGGCATAGGTACGGCCGTCCGCGTCCGGGTCCGGGTCGTACAGCTCCGCCGGCTTCCAGCCCCGGTCGTCCGGGAACCCGCTGATCGCGTCGCCCCCGTCCGCGAGCAGCCGCCACAGCTCCTCCGGGGTGGTCACTCCCCCCGGGAAGCGGCACGCCATCGCGACGATGGCGACGGGTTCGGACTCCTGGGCGGAGGCGGCGGAACCGGCGGCGGCCGTCGGTACGGGGACAGCGCCGTCGGCGCCGTCGCCCGCGAGGTGCGACTGGGCCCGTTCCCGCAGATGGCGGGCGAGCGCGGTCGGGTCGGGATGGTCGAAGACCAGGGAGGCGGAGAGATCGAGACCGGTGGCCTTCCGCAGCCGGTTGCGCAGTTCCACGGCGGTGACGGAGCTGAAGCCGAGAGCCTTGAACGGCTGCCGGGCGTCGATCGCGTCGGGCGAGGGCTGGCCCAGTACGGTCGCGGCGTGCCCGCGCACCAGGCGCAGCAGAATCCTCAGCCGTTCCTCGTCGGACCTGCCCGCGAGCAGCCGTACGATCTCGGGGCCGTCGGCGCTGTCGACCCTGTCGGTGCTGTCGGCGCTGTCGGCGGGGGAACCGCCCGGCTCCGTCGTCGTCCCGGCGGTCCGGAGGCGGCGCGCGTCGGGCAGCCCGGCGAGGAGCATCGACGGTCGTACGGCCGCACGAGCGGCGGCGAACCGCTCCCAGTCGGCCTCGGCGACGGCCACGGCGGCCAGGCCCCGGCCCACGGCACGGGAGAGTTCTTCCACCGCGCGCTCGGGGTCGAGCGGGGAGAGCCCGGCCCGTCGCATCCCGGCGACGACCGGGGACTCCTCGGTCTCCGCTCCCCCCGTCTCCGGTGTGTGCCACGGAGTCCAGGCGACGGAGGTGAAGGGGAGCCCCCGGGCCCGGCGCCGCTCGGCGAGCGCGTCCAGCTGGGCCGTACCCGCCGCGTAGCCGCACTGGCCCGTACCGCCCCACACACCGGCGACGGACGAGAAGACGACGAAAGCGTCGAGCCCCTCGGTGTCCGTGACCGCGTCCAGGCAGGTCACCAGGGCCGTCTTGGCGTGCAGCGCCTGGGCGAGGACCGCCGGGGAGGTCTCGGCCACGGTACTCAGCGGCACCGGTGGCGGCACGGCCAGCACGGCGGCCGGTGCCAGATCGCCGACCAGCGCACGAACGGCGGCGGCGTCCGCCACATCGCAGGGCACCATGGAAACCCGCCCGTCCCACCCGGCCTCGTCGGTGGGCGCGGCGGGGAGGGAAGCGGTGGGGCCGGCCAGGACGACCCGCTCGGCACCGTCGGCGAGGAGCCGCCGGGCCAGCGGCTCCGCCACCGCCGCGACCTCCCCGACCACCAGGACCGTGCCCCGGGGCCGCCAGCCGGCCCCGGCCGAACCGGCCGTGACCCGCACCAGCCTGCGGCCGTACGCCCCGGCGCTCCGGATCGCCAGCTCGTCCTCCCCTCCCCCGGGTCCACCGGGAGCGGCCAGCACACGGGCGGCCCGGCGGAACGACCGCGCGTCAGGCCCGGAACCCGGCCGCCCCGGATCGGCCCGGAAGTCGATCAACCCACCCCAGAGGTGGGGGTACTCCAGGGCCGCCACCCGGCCGAGACCCCAGATCCCGGCCTGTTCGGCGGACGGCTCCTCCCTGGGCAGCACACCCACCGCGTTCCGCGTGACCGTCCAGAGCCGGGCACCGACGGCGGCCTCGCCGGCCGCCTGGACCAGCGTCAACGACGCGGCCACGCCGAGCGGGAGAGCGGGATGGCCGGGGTGCGCCCCCTCGGCCAGTGGAAGGAGGGAGACGATGCCCCGCAGCGGACCCCCGTTCCGCTCGTCGGCCGCCTCGGTGAGCAGGGCGCGCATACGGGAGCGGTCGCAGGCGGGATCCACGGCGAGCGTCATGACCTCGGCGCCGAGGTCGGCCAGAGCACGCGCCATGCCGTCCGCGATATGCGTCGCGGACGGGTCCTCGGCGGGCGCCTCGCCCTTGAGGAGCAGCCAGCGTCCCGACAGCCGCGCCCCGCTCCCGTCCTCGTGGACCGCCTTCCACGACACGCGGTAGGAGAGATCGTCGGCGCTCTCACGCGGGGTGGATTCGATCCAGTAGTGATGGCGCTGGAAGGGGTACGTGGGGAGGTCGATCCGGCGGGTGGCGAGTCCGTGGGAGGTGTAGGCGGCCTTCCAGTCGACGGATACGCCCGCGACGAAGGCCTCCGCGATCGACGCCCAGACCCGGGACAGGCCGCCTTCGCCGCGTCGGAGGGTTCCGACCGCGACGATGTCATCGCGATCCGCCTGGTCGGCGAGTTCCTGAACGCCGATGGTGAGTACGGGGTGCGCGCTCACCTCGACGAACGCACCGAAGCCGTCCGCCAGCAGCAGTTCCACGGCGTCGGCGAACCGGACCCGCTGGCGCAGATTCCGGTACCAATAACCTGCATCGGCAGACGCCTCGGCGATGCGGCCGGGGTCGACCGTCGAGTACCAGGGGATGACCGGCTCACGTGCCACGACCGGCGCCAGGAGACCGGCCAACTCTTCCTCGATCGCCTCGACCTGGGCGGAGTGGGATGCGTAATCCACCGGCACCCGCCGGGCCCGCACCCCCTCCACCTCGCAGGCGGCGACGAACTCACCCACTGCCGAGGCTTCACCCGAGACGACAGTGATCCCCGGACCGTTGACCGCAGCCACGCCCAGCCGGCCGTCCCAGCTCGTGAGGCGCTCCTCCACCACACCCACCGGCAACGCCACCGACGCCATACCGCCCGCACCGGCCAGTACCCGGCCGATCACCTGCGAACGCAGCGCCACCACCCGGGCACCGTCCTCCAAACTCAAGGCCCCCGCGACCACAGCAGCCGCGATCTCACCCTGGGAGTGGCCCACGACCGCATCCGCCACCACGCCCGCCGAGGCCCACACTTCGGCCAGGGAGACCATCACGGCCCAGGTCACCGGCTGGATCACATCCACCCGGTCCAGGTCGGCACCGGAACGGACCACATCGAGCAGATCCCACTCCACGAACCCGGACAGGGCTTGGGCACACTCGGCCATCCGCGCCGCGAACACCGGCGAGGATTCGAGCAGCTCCGCACCCATCCCCGGCCACTGGGTCCCCTGCCCGGGGAACACCCAGACCGTCCGCCCCACAGAACCCGCCACACCCGAGAAGACGGGAGCCCGCAAACCTTCGAGCAGGCCGTCACGATCGGAGGCCACCACCACCGCACGATGACCGAACACCGAACGGTGAGCCGCAGACCAACCCACCTCACCCACCGAACCGCCTCGCTCAACTACGGAAGCAAGACGACTCAGACCGGCCCTCAGACCGTCCGGCGACACACCCGAAGCCACCACCGGTACGGGGGCGGCAAGCGAGGAAGGCTCGACTTCCGGCTCTTCGGGGGCCTGCTCCAGTACGACGTGGGCGTTGGTCCCGCTGACCCCGAACGCGGAGACACCCGCCCGACGGACCCGCTGAACGTCCGGCCACTCCCGCGCCCGGTCCAGCACCTCCACCGCACCCGAAGACCAGTCCACATGCGACGACGGCGCGTCCACATGAAGCGTCTGCGGCAGCACCCCGTACCGCATCGCCATCACCATCTTGATGACACCCGCGACACCTGCGGCCGCCTGCGTATGACCGATGTTCGACTTCAACGACCCCAGCCACAAAGGCCGATCGACAGACCTGCCCTGCCCGTACGTAGCGAGCAGCGCCTGCGCCTCGATCGGGTCGCCCAGCCGGGTCCCCGTCCCATGCGCCTCGACGGCATCCACATCGGACGTCCCCAGACCCGCGTTCTCCAGCGCCCGGCGGATCACCCGCTCCTGCGACGGGCCGTTCGGCGCCGTCAGCCCGTTCGACGCACCGTCCTGGTTGATCGCAGAGCCCCGTACCACCGCCAACACCCGGTGACCCAGCCGCCGCGCGTCCGACAACCGCTCCACCAGCAGCATGCCCGCGCCCTCGGCCCAGCCCGTGCCGTCGGCCCCGTCCGAGAACGCCTTGCACCGGCCGTCCACCGCCAGCCCCCGCTGACGCGAGAACTCGACGAAGACGGTGGGGGTCGCCATCACGGTGACCCCTCCGGCCAGGGCGAGATCGCACTCGCCCTGCCGCAGCGCCTGCACCGCCAGATGCAGCGCCACCAGCGAGGACGAGCATGCCGTGTCGACCGACACCGCAGGGCCCTCAAGGCCCAGCACATAAGAGATCCGGCCGGACGCAACGCTTCCGGATGTCCCCGTACCGAAGTACCCGCCCATGTCGTCGCCGAGGGCGGCGGGCGTGGAGCCGCTGCCGTAGTCGTGGTACATCACCCCCGCGTAGACGCCGGTCGGTGAACCGCGCAGGGTGTGGGGGTCGATGCCCGCCCGCTCCAGCGCCTCCCACGAGGTCTCCAGCAACAAACGCTGCTGCGGATCCATCGCCTCCGCCTCACGCGGCGAGATACCGAAGAAACCCGCGTCGAACTCCCCCGCCCCGTGCAGAAAACCACCCTCACGCACATACGACTTCCCCGCCGCATCAGGATCCGGGTCGTACAACCCCCCGACATCCCAACCCCGGTCCACCGGAAACCCGGACACCGCGTCCGACCCCGACTCCACCAGATCCCACAACTCCTCCGCCGACCCCACCCCACCCGGAAGACGACAACCCATCCCCACGATCGCGATCGGCTCGTGGGCCCGCTCCGCCACCTCGCGCAGCTTCTCCTGGGTGTCGTGCAGCTCCGCCATGGCGCGGCGCAGATAGTCGCGCAGCTTGGTCTCGGTGGAGGTGGATCCGGTCGCGGAATCGGAGTCGTTCGTGGACACAGCTCTCCTGAGAAGGGGGTCGTAGTGCGGTCGTCGGCTCAGGCCGGGTGCATCGGCCGGGTGGTCACGGCCGGAAGCCGTTGTCGAGCAGGTCGAACAGCTCGTCGTCGGATGCCGCCCGCAGACGGTCGCCGACGGCGCCCGCCGTGGGGGCGGTACCGGCGGCGGGGCGCCCGGTTCCGGTGACGGTGGCGAGGAGTGCTTCCAGTCGTCGGGTGACGCGGTCCCTCAGATCGTCGTCACCGTCGCCGGTGTCCGCGCCGAGGGCCCGGTCGAGTCGGTCGAGGGCGTCGAGCACGGCGCTCCCGGGGCCGGGAAGGACCTGGTCGAGATGGGTGGCGAGAGCCTGGGGGGTGGGATGGTCGAAGACCACCGTGGCCGGGAGGCCCACTCCGGTGGCGGCGGCGAGCCGGTTGCGCAGCTCCACCGCCGTCAGGGAGTCCAGGCCCAGTTCCCGGAAGCTGCGGTCGGGTGTGACGGCCGTGGTGTCCGCGTGCCCCAGCACGGCGGCGACCTCCTCCCGTACCGCCGAGGTCAGGGCGGCCAGCCGTTCGGGGCGGGAGGCTCCGGCCAGGCGTTCGGCGAGGGGCTCCGCCGCCTGCGGGGCCGTGGCCCGGGCGGTCACCGGCATGGGCGCGACGAGGGGGCGCAGCAGCTCGGGTATCCGCTCGGGGCTGTCGTGGTCGCGCAGGGCCGCCGGGTCGACCCGTATCGGCAGGAGCACGGCCGGGTCCCCGGCGCCGCCGACCGAGGCGTCGAGTGCGGCGAGCCCCTCGACGGGGTGCAGCGGGACGATCCCGATACGCCGCAGACGCGCGGTGTCCACGGCGCCGAGCGTCCCGGCCATTCCGCCGCCGTGCCAGGGGCCCCAGGCGAGGGAGACCGCCGGCAGCCCCTCGGCGCGGCGCCGTACGGCGAGCGCGTCGAGGTAGGCGTTGGCCGCCGCGTATCCGGACTGGCCGGCGCTGCCGAGGGTGGCGGCGGCGGAGGAGTAGAGGACGAACGCGGAGAGGGGCAGCCCTCGGGTCAGTTCGTGCAGATTCCAGGCGGCGTCGGCCTTGGGGCGCAGCACCCCGGCCAGGCGCTCGGCGTTCTGCGCGGTGACGACGCCGTCGTCCAGGACCCCGGCGGTGTGCACGACGGCGGTCAGCGGCCGGTCGGCGGGGATGCCGTCGAGTACGGCGCGCAGGGCGTCCCGGTCCGCCGCGTCGCAGGCCACGACGGAGGCCTGGGCTCCCAGCGCGGTCAGTTCGGCGACGAGTTCCCCGGCGCCGGGTGCGGTGGCTCCGCGCCTGCTGAGCAGGAGCAGATTCCGTACGCCGTGGACGGCCGCGAGGTGCTTGGCGGCCAGGGCGCCCAGGCTTCCGGTGCCGCCGGTGATGAGGACGGTGCCGGTCTTCCCGGGCCAGGCGGGTGCGGTGCCGGCGGAGGTGACCCGTACCAGGGTGGGGTGGAGCAGGACGCCGTCGCGGAGGGCCAGCGGGCGGCCGAGCGTTGCGGCCGCCGACAGGTGCTGGGACAGGGGGGTGCCGTCGGTGTCCAGCAGACCGACACGGTGGGGGTGTTCGGCCCGTGCGGAGGAGAGCAGACCCCAGGCGGCGGCGGCCGAGGGGTCGATCCGGCCGTCCCCGGTGTCCACCGCCCGGTGGGTGACGAAGGTGAGCCGGGTTCCGCCGTGGCGTTCGTCGGTGACCCATCGCCGGACGAGGGTGAGCGCCCGCAGCGCGGTGTCGTAGGCGGTGTGCGGCTCGGGGCCCGCCGTGCCGCCGAGGTCGACCAGGAGGGGCAGCCCGTCCCGGCCGCTCTCCTCGGCCGCCTTGTCGAAGAGGGCCTCGTCGGTGGGGTCGGCCCAGCGGACGCGGGTCTCCTCCCCGGGTCCGGCCGGGGTGGTGGCGGGCTGCTCCGGGAGGGCGGTCCAGCGCTGCCGGTGGAGCGGGGGAGGTGCGGCGCCCGCGACGGCGAGCCGCTCCGGGTCGGTACGGCGCAGGGCGAGCGCGTCCACCGTGAGGACGGTGTGCCCGTCCGGGTCGACGGCCGTGACGGTGATGGTCCCGGGTCCGGCGGCGCCGGGGGCGGGGGCGATACGGACGCGCAGGGTGTCGGCGCCCGTACGGTGCAGTCGGACGCCGCTCCAGGAGAAGGGCACGAGTCCGTGTTCCAGGCCGAGGCCGCAGGTGGTGGCGTGGAGCGCGGCGTCCAGGAGTGCGGGGTGGACGGTGTAGCGGTCGGCGCCGTCGGCGTACGCGCCGGGCAGTCGCACCTCGGCGAAGGCCTCGCCGTCGCGCCGCCAGGCGGCGGTCAGGCCCCGGAAGGCGGGGCCGTAGCCGATTCCGGCGTCGGCGAAGCGCTCGTACTCGGTGGCGATGTCGAGCGGCTCGGCGCCCTCCGGCGGCCACACAGTGCCGGGGCCGGTCGGGGCGGTGGACGGCCGGGCCGGGCCCAGGGTGCCGGAGGCGTGGCGGATCCATCCGTCCTCGCCCGGGGTGTCCGCGCCGGCCCGCTCCGAGTGGATCCGCAGGGCACGGTCGCCTCGGTCGTCGGGGGCGCCGAGGTGCACCCGCAGACGTACCGCCGTGTCCGGGGGAAGCACCAGGGGGGTCTCCAGGGTCAGTTCCACGACGGTGCCGCCGGTGCCGTCGGCGGACACGGAGCCGGGATCGGAGCCGGCCGAGGTGTCGGCGGCGTGCTGGGCGATGTCCAGCAGGGCGGTCGCGGGGACGACGATCCGCCCGCCCACCGTGTGGTCGGCGAGCCATGGGTGGCTGCGCGCGGACAGACGTCCGGTCCATACCGTGCCCTGGCCCTCGGGCAGGGCCACGGCGGCGGAGAGCAGCGGATGAGCGCTCCCGTCGAGCCCCATGCCCTCCGGGTCCGGGACCGCCGGGGCGTCGAGCCAGTAGCGCTGCCGCTGGAAGGGGTAGGTCGGCAGGCCCGCCGCCACGGCACCGGGGCCGGGGCCGTCGTCCACGGCGGCCAGGGTGACGGGCACACCGTGCGCGTACGCCTCGGCCACCGCCTGGGTCAGGGTGTCCGTCTCGGCGTGGCCGCGCCGCAGCACCGGCACGGTGAGCGGGGAGTTCGTGGTCCGTACGCCCCCGTCGTCCAGACAGGTCCGGGCCATGGCGGTGAGCACCGCGTCCGGGCCCAGTTCGAGGAAGGTGTCGATGCCGTCGGCGCGCAGGGCGCGCATGCCATCGAGGAACCGCACGGGCTCGCGCACATGGCGGACCCAGTGGTCCGGTGTGCACGGATCACCGGCGGTGCCGTTCTCCATGGTCAGGTTCGACATGACAGGAAGCCTCGGTCGCCGGTAGCGCAGTGTGCGAGCAACTTGTTCGAACTGTGTCAGCATGCCGTCCATGTGCGGTGAGTGGAACGCATGACCGACGGCGAGCCGTTTGGTGTCCCGGCCGCGTGAGCGCCACCGTTCGACCACCTCCATGACGGCTTCCTCGTCGCCCGAGACGACGACCGAGCCGGGTCCGTTCACGGCGGCGAGCGCGATCCGGGCGTCCCGGCCCGCCAGGCAGGGCGCGATCTCCGCCTCGCTCGCCGCGACGGCCGCCATCGCGCCCCCGGGCGGCAGCCACTGCATCAGCCGGCCACGGGCGGCGACCAGCGCACAGGCGTCGGTGAGGTCGAGGATCCCGGCGACATGGGCGGCGGCGATCTCGCCGACGGAGTGTCCCGCGACGGCGTCGGGCCGTATGCCCCAGGCCTCGGTCAGCAGCCGGAAGAGGGCGACCTCCAGGGCGAAGAGCGCGGGCTGGGCGTATTCCGTACGGTCCAGGAGGCCGGCTTCCCCGGCGCCGCCGTCCTGTCCCGCCGCGAACATCACGGTCCGCAGCGGCCGTTCGAGACGGCGGTCCATCTCGGCACAGACCTCGTCCAGGGCGCGGGCGAAGACCGGGAAGCGGGCGTACAGCTCGCGCCCCATGCCCGGGCGCTGGCTGCCCTGGCCGGAGAAGAGGAACGCCGTGCGGCGCTCCCCGCCCGCCTCACCGGCGACCAGACGGACGCCCGGCTCGGTACGCCCGGCGGCGAGCGCCCGCAGTCCGTGCAGCAGGGCGGCGCGGTCCTCGCCGACGACGACCGCCCGGTGCCGGAAGGCGGTCCTGCGGTGGGCCAGCGCGCCCGCCACGGCTTCCGGCGGGGCCGCAAGACCGCTGAGGTGGGTGTGGAGGCGGCCGGCCTGGTCCCGGAGCGCGTCGGGGGTGCGGCCCGAGAGCGCCCACATCACGGGCTCGGTACGGGGGGCAGGCGGGCAAGCCGGCGCCGGTACGGCGGGCTCGGTACGGGGGTCCGGGTCGCCGGGCCGTACGGACTCGGACTCGGTACCGGGCTCCGGGGCGCTCTCCAGGATCAGATGGGCGTTGGTGCCGCTCGCCCCGAAGGACGAGACACCGGCCCGCCGTGGTTCACCGTCGGCCCGCCGGGACCAGGGCCTGCTACGGGTCAGCAGCTCGACCCCGCCCGATTCCCAGTCGACATGGGACGACGGCGCGTTCACATGGAGCGTCTGCGGCAGCACCCCGTACCGCATCGCCATCACCATCTTGATGACGCCCGCGACACCTGCGGCCGCCTGCGTATGACCGATGTTGGACTTCAGCGAACCCAGCCACAGCGGCCGGTCGGCGGGCCTGCCCTGCCCGTACGCGGCGAGCAGCGCCTGTGCCTCGATCGGGTCACCCAGCCGGGTCCCCGTCCCATGCGCCTCGACCACGTCGACCTGCTCGGGCCCCAGGCCCGCGCTGCCGAGCGCGGCCCGGACGACCTGCTGCTGGGCCAGGCCGTTCGGGGCGGTGAGGCCGTTGCCCGTACCGTCCTGGTTGACCGCCGAACCCCGGATGACGGCCAGGACGGGCCTGCCGTCGCGCCGGGCGTCGGAGAGGCGCTGGAGCAGCACCATCCCGGCGCCCTCGCCGAAGCCGGTGCCGTCGGCGGCGTCGGCGAAGGCCTTGCAGCGGCCGTCCGCCGCGAGGCCGCGCTGCCGCGCGAAGTCGACGAACATCGTCGGTGTCGACAGCACGGTCGCCCCGCCGGCCAGCGCCAGGTCGCACTCGCGCAGCCGCAGCGCCTGCGCGGCCAGATGCAAGGCGACCAAGGACGACGAACAGGCCGTGTCGACCGTGACGGCCGGGCCGCGCAGCCCGAGGGCGTACGAGAGCCGGCCCGACGCGACGCTTCCCGCACTGCCGTTGACGAGGTAGCCCTCCAGATCGGCGGGGGCACCGGACCGGGGCCGGTGGAGCAGCCGCGCGCCGTAGTCGTCGTACATCACCCCCGCGTACACGCCGGTACGGCTGTCCCGCACGGTCGTGGGGTCGATACCGGCCCGCTCGAACGCCTCCCACGAGGTCTCCAGCATCAGCCGCTGCTGGGGGTCCATCGCCAGCGCCTCACGCGGTGAGATCCCGAAGAACTCCGGGTCGAAGCCCGCGCAGTCGTCGAGGAACCCGCCGCTCCGTGCGTAGCTGGTGCCGGTGGCGGCGGGGTCCGGGTCGTAGAGCGCCGCCAGGTCCCAGCCCCGGTCCTCGGGCAGGCCGGACACGGCGTCGGTCCCGGAGGCGAGGAGCCGCCACAGGTCCTCGGGGCCCGCCACCCCACCGGGGAACCGGCAGCCCATCGAGACGATCGCGATGGGTTCACGGGCGGCGTCCTCCACCGCCTTGAGCCGTTCCCGGGTGCCGACCAGCTCGGCGGTGAGCCGCTTGAGGTACTCGCGCGCCCGGTCGTCCCGGGTGGTGGCACCGGCCCGGTCCCCGGAGTCCCGGGTGCCACCGCGTCGTGCGTCGTCGTATCGGCTGTCGTCGCTCACAGCTGCTCCTCGATGAAGGCGAAGAGATCGTCGTCGTCGGCCACGGAGTCGAGCCGCTCCTCGACCGCCGCCCGGCTGTCGGTGGGGCGCCGGTGCTCCCCGGACCCCCCGGCCGCCCCCATGACCGGGGCGGACACCGCTCCGGTGCCGCCCACCGCCACGAGTGCGGCCTCCAGCCGCCGGCGGATCGCATCGCGCCTGCTGTCGTCCGCCGCCAGGCCCGCCACGGCGGACAACAGGGTCTCCAGGCCCGCCAGGGCGGCCGTCTCCGCCTCCTCCGCTCCCGGGCCGAGGCCGAGTTCCGCGCCGATGTGCTCGGCCAGGGCCCTGGGCGTCGGATGGTCGAACACGACCGTGACGGGGAAGCGCAGCCCGGTGGTGGCGTTCAACTGGTTGCGCAGCTCGACCGACATCAGCGAGTCGAAGCCACTCTCCCGGAACGGCCGCCCGGGGTCCACCGCGTCGGGCCGCGGATAGCCGAGGACCCTCGCCACCCGGGTCCTGACCACCGTGAGCAGCTCCCGGGCACGGGCGGGGCCGTCGAGGGCGGCCAGCCGCTCGGCGAACTCCCGGGGCCGGTCCGCCGCCGGGGCCCCGCCGTCCTCGGGGACGGACGCCCCGGCTCCCTCCGCCGTCCGTCGCGCCGCAGCCGCCGGAGCCAGCGCGCGCAGCAGTACGGGCACGGCTTCGAGGCCGTTCTCGGCCCGCTCCCTGCCCAGTGCCGCCGGATCCAGCCGCATCGGTACGAGCAAGGCGTACCCCGGCGCCATGGCGAGCGCGCGGTCGAAGAGCGCGAGGCCCTGCTCGTCCGCCATCGGGGCGATGCCCGAGCGCCTCATCCGGTGCAGGTCCCGTTCCGAGAGATGCCCGGTCATCCCGCTCGCACCGCCCCACAGGCCCCAGGCCAGGGACAACGCGGGCAGCCCGAGGGCACGCCGGTGGTGCGCCAGCGCGTCGACAAAGGTGTTCGCGGCGGCGTAGTTGCCCTGTCCGGGGCGGCCGAGGAGCCCCGCAGCGCCGGAGAACAGCACGAACGCCGCCAGCCGCCGATCCATGGTCAGCTCGTGCAGATGGGTCGCGGCGTCGGCCTTGGCCCGGAGTACCGCGTCGACCCGGCCCGGATCGAGCGCCGTGACCGGCCCGTCGTCCAGGACCCCGGCCGCGTGCACCACACCGGTGAGCGGATGCTCGGCCGGGATACCGGAGAGCACCGAGAGCAGCGCGTCGCGGTCGGCCGCGTCACAGGCGACGAGATGCGGCTCGGCGCCGCGCTCGCGCAGCTCCGCCAGCAGCTCGTCCGCTCCCGGGGCAGCGGGACCGCTGCGGCTCAGCAACAGCAGATGGCGTACGGCGTGGTGCTCGACCAGATGCCGTGCGAAGAGCCTGCCCAGGGTGCCGGTGGCCCCGGTGATCAGCACCGTGCCGTCGCCCAGCCGAACCGTGTCGTTCCCCGGCCCAGCTGTACCGTCCACCGGCCCAGCCGTGCCGTTCCCCGGCCGAGGACCGCCCGCCGGCCGAGCACCGGGGCCGTCCGCCGGGGCTTCCGTACGGACGAGCGTCGGTACGTACATCTCGCCCCCGCGCAACGCCAGCTGGGGCGCCCCCTCGGCCATCGCGCCCAGGGCGGCCGGGATCGCCGCCGTCGACGCCTCGTGCGCGTCCACGTCGAGCAGCCCGAACCGCCCCGGGTGCTCGGACTGCGCCGACCGCAGCAGCCCCCACACACCCGAGCCGGGAAGATCCGTCACATCCTCGTCCGCGCCGGTGGCGACCGCCCGCCGGGTCAGTACGACGAGCCGGGCATCCGACAGCCGTTCATCGGCCAGCCATTCCTGTACGAGGGCGAGCGCCTCGCGCACGGCGGCCCGTGTCTCCTCGGCGACGGACCGCCCCGCCCGGGAGCCCTGCCCACAGGTGACGACGACCGTCTCCGGCCCCGTACCACCGGCGTCGAGCGCACGGCGCAGATCGTCCAGGCCGGGATGGACCCCCGCCACCGGCCCCGCCGACTCCACGGTCCCGGCCGGTCCGAAACGGTCACCGTCGACCAGCGCCCAGCGCGGCGGCGCGCCGACGGGACCCCGGTGGGAACGCCACGCCACCTCGTAGAGGGGGGCCGCGACCGAGGAGGCACCGAGCAGAGCCGCCAGCCGGTCACGTCCCACGGGCCGCATGACCAGCGCGTCGAGGGAGAACACGGGAGCGCCGGACGGGTCCACGGCCCGGCACGACAGCGCGCCGCCGGGGTCCGGGGCCAGCCGGACGCGCACGGTGTCCGCGCCCGGGGCGTGCACCGACATGCCCCGCCAGGCGAAGGGCAGCAGAACGCCGTCCTCGGGTGTTTCCACCATGTCGTCGGCGATCCAGGGCTGGAGCGCGGCGTCCAGGAGTGCGGGATGCACCGTGTAGCGGGTGGCGTCGGCCGAGACACGTCCCGGGAGCCGCACCTCCGCGAAGACCTCCCCGTCCCGCCGCCACACCGACCGTATGCCGGTGAACACCTCGCCGTACTCGTACCCGAGCGCCGAGAACCGGTCGTACAGCACCGCCGGATCCACCGGCACGGCGTCGACGGGCGGCCATGCCGCACCGCCCCACGCCCAGGCCTCCCCACCGGCCTCCGGTCGTGCGGGGTCCGCCGGAGCCTGGGCGGCCAGCACGCCGACGGCGTGCAGGGTCCAGGGAGCCTCGCCCGGGCCCGTACCGAGGTCTCCGTCGCCGGTCGCGGTGGGGTGGTCGGGCCGTGTGTGTACGGAGAGACTCCGCCTGCCCGAGGTGTCGTCGTCCCCGACACGCACCTGGATCCGGACCCCGCCCCGCTCCGGGAGGACCAGCGGCGCCCGCACCTCCAGCTCCTCGACCACGGCACAGCCGGCGACCGAGGCGGCGTGGAGCGCCAGCTCGACAAAGGCGGTACCGGGCAGGAGCACGGTGCCGGACACCGCGTGATCGGCCATCCACGCATGCGCGGCGAGCGAGAGGCGCCCCGCGAGGACCAGCTCATCGGAGTCGGCCAGCGGCAGGGCACCACCGACGAGCGGATGCTCCTGCCAGGTCATGCCGAAGCGCGCGGCCGCGAGATCACCGACTCCGGCGGGGCTGGTCTCGGCCCAGTAGTGGTGGCGTTGGAAGGGGTACGTGGGGAGGTCGATCCGGCGGGTGGCGAGTCCGTGGGAGGCGTACGCGGCTTTCCAGTCGACGGATACGCCCGCGACGAAGGCCTCCGCCAATGACGCCCAGACCCGGGAAAGACCGCCCTCGCCGCGCCGGAGGGTTCTGACCGCGACGATGTCATCGCGGTCCGCCCGGTCGGCGAGTTCCTGGACTCCGATGGTGAGTACGGGGTGCGCGCTCACCTCGATGAACGCGCCGAAACCGTCCGCCAGCAGCAACTCGACCGCATCGGCGAAGCGGACCCGCTGCCGAAGGTTCCGGTACCAATAGCCAGCATCGGCAGACGCCTCGGCGACGCGGCCGGGGTCCACTGTCGAGTACCAGGGGATGACCGGCTCACGTGCCACGACCGGCGCCAGCAGAACGGCCAACTCTTCCTCGATCGCCTCCACCTGGTCGGAGTGGGATGCGTAATCCACCGGCACCCGGCGCGCCCGAACCCCCTCCGTCTCGCAGGCGGTGACGAACTCGCCGACCGCTTCCGCCTCGCCGGAGACGACCGTGATCCCGGGGCCATTCACCGCAGCCACGCCCAGTCGGCCGTCCCAGCTCGTGAGGCGTTCCTCCACCACACCCACCGGCAGCGCCACCGACGCCATCCCACCGGCACCGGCCAGGACCCGGCCGATGGCCTGCGACCGCAGCGCCACCACCCGGGCACCGTCCTCCAAACTCAAGGCCCCCGCGACGACAGCCGCCGCGATCTCACCCTGCGAATGACCCACGACCGCATCCGCCACCACACCCGCAGACGCCCACACCCCGGCCAGGGAGACCATCACGGCCCAGGTCACCGGCTGGATGACATCCACCCGGTCCAGGTCGGCACCGGAACGGACCACATCCAGAAGGTCCCACTCCACAAACCCGGACAGAGCCTGGGCACACTCCGTCATCCGCGCCGCGAAGACAGGCGACGCGTCCAAAAGCTCCGCACCCATCCCCGCCCACTGCGTCCCCTGCCCGGGGAACACCCACACCGTCCGACCCACCGACCCCGCCACACCCGAGAAAACGGGAGCCCGCAAGCCTTCGAGCAGGCCGTCACGATCGGAGGCGACCACCACCGCACGGTGACCGAATGCCGAACGGTGAGCCGCAGACCAACCCACCTCACCCACCGAACCGCCTCGCTCCGCCACCGAAGCGAGACGCCCCAGACCCGCCCTCAGACCGTCCGCAGACCCGGCCGAAACCACCACCGGCACCGGAACACCAGGCACAGCACGCTCGACTTCGGGCTCCTCGGGAGCCTGCTCCAGCACCACATGCGCGTTCGTCCCGCTGACCCCGAACGCCGACACACCCGCCCGACGGACCCGCTGAACGTCCGGCCACTCCCGTCCCCGGTCCAGCACCTCCACCGCACCCGACGACCAGTCCACATGCGACGACGGCGTGTCCACATGCAAGGACCTCGGCAGCACCCCGTACCGCATCGCCATCACCATCTTGATCACACCCGCGACACCTGCGGCCGCCTGCGTATGCCCGATGTTCGACTTCAACGACCCCAGCCACAAAGGCCGATCGACAGACCTGCCCTGCCCATAGGTGGCAAGGAGCGCCTGCGCCTCGATCGGGTCCCCCAGCCGGGTCCCCGTCCCATGCGCCTCGACCGCGTCGACCTGATCAGGGCCAAGGCCCGCGTTCTCCAGCGCGCGCAGGATGACCCGCTGCTGGGACGGACCGTTGGGCGCGGTGAGGCCGTTCGACGCGCCGTCCTGGTTGATCGCGGAGCCCCGTACCACCGCCAACACGCGGTGCCCCAGCCGCCGAGCGTCCGACAGCCGCTCCACCAGCAGCATGCCCGCGCCCTCGGCCCAGCCCGTCCCATCGGCCGAATCCGAGAACGCCTTGCACCGCCCGTCGACCGCCAACCCCCGCTGCCGCGAGAACTCGACGAAGAGACCGGGCGCGGCCATGACGGTGACCCCACCGGCCAGGGCGAGATCGCACTCGCCCTGCCGCAGCGCCTGGACCGCCAGATGCAGCGCCACCAGCGAGGATGAACACGCCGTATCGACCGACACCGCAGGCCCCTCAAGCCCCAGCACATACGAGATCCGCCCCGAGGCCACACTCGCCGACTTGCCCGTCAGCAGATAGCCCTCGTGCGCCTGGGACGCCTCGTGGAGACGTGCCGCGTACTCCTGGTGCGTGAGTCCTGTGTAGACACCGGTGCGGCTGCCGCGCAGGGCTTGGGGATCGATACCCGCCCGCTCCAGCGCCTCCCACGAGGTCTCCAGCAACAACCGCTGCTGCGGATCCATCGCCACCGCCTCACGCGGCGAGATACCGAAGAAACCCGCGTCGAACTCCCCCGCCCCGTGCAGAAAACCGCCCACACGCACATACGACTTACCGGGAGTTCCGGGTTCCGGGGAGTAGATCGCGTCGAAGTCCCAGCCCCGGTCCATGGGCGGTTCCCCGATGACGTCCCGTTCACCCAGCACCAGTTCCCACAGCGCTTCGGGGCTCTCGACGTCGCCCGGGAAGCGGCAGGCCATGCCGACGATCGCGATCGGTTCGTCGTCCGTGGCGGCGGTGGACCGTTCGGGGAGGTGCCCGTCCGCCCTCGGCCCCCTGTCGCCGGTCACCTGGCCGAGGATGAAACCGGCGAGGGCCGTGGGGTTCGGGTGGTCGAAGACAACGGTGGCGGGAAGGGTCAGACCGGTGGTGGCGTTGACGCGATTCCTCAGCTCCAGCGCGGTGAGCGAGTCGAAGCCGACCTCCTTGAACGCCCGCTGCGCGCCGATGGCGTCCGTGGTGCCGTGCCGCAGTACCGCTGCGGCTTCCCCCCGTACCAACGCGACGAGCCGGTGCAGCCGCTCGGCCTCGTCGCGGCCCTCCAGGAGTTCCGCCAGCGCGACCGCTCCCGGGGTGGCGGGTCGCCGCTGCCGGACGGCCTCCAGCGCCCGGCGCGCCTCCGGCACCGTCGAGAAGAGGAGCGTGGGCCGCAGCGCGTCGGTGCTCGGCGCGAACCGCTCCCAGTCGACGGCGGCGACGGTCACGCAGGGGTCGTCGCGGTCCAGCACCCGCTGAAGTGCCTGGATGGCCGGTACGGGGTCCATGGCGTCGACACCGCGTCGGACCAGGCTCTCCTCGCCCGCGCCCGCCGCCATGCCGGCCCCGGCCCACAGGCCCCAGGCGATCGAGGTGGCCGGCAGACCGTCGGCACGGCGCCGCTCGGCCAGCGCGTCGAGGGCGGCGTTGGCGGCGGCGTAGGCGGCCTGGCCGCCGTTGCCCCACACACCCGTGATGGAGGAGAACAGCACAAACGCGTCCAGGTCGTGGCCCGAGGTCAGCTCGTGGAGCAACTCGGCGGCATCGGCCTTGGGACGGCTGACACGGGTGAGACTCTCGGGGGACAGACCGTCGATGATTCCGTCTTCGAGCACACCTGCGGTGTGGAAGACGGCGGTGGGCGGGTGCTCCCGCAGCAGGGCGGCGACCGCGTCCCGCTCGGCCATGTCGCACGCCACCACCGTGACCCGGGCACCGAGCGCACCCACCTCCGCCACCAACTCGGCGACACCCGGCGCCTCCTGGCCCCGGCGGCTGGTCAGCACCACATGACCGGCCCCGTTCGTCGCCAGCCACCGCGCCACCCGACCGCCGAGCGCACCCGTACCCCCGGTCACCAACACCGTCCCCCGAGGTCGCCACTGCGACTGGGGCCGGGCCGGACCGGGTGCGCGGACCACCCGGCGCCCGTACACCCCGGCGCTCCGGACGGCCACCTCGTCCTCGATGCCGTCGGCCCTCCCGGCACTCCCGGCGCTCCCGGCCGTCCCGGCCCTCCCGAGCACGGCGGCCATCCGGTCCAGCGAGCGACGGTCCGGCGAGGACGACGGCAGATCGATCAGACCGCCCCACACCTCGGGAAGCTCCAGCGCGGCGACCCGGCCGAACGCCCAGAGCCGGGCGCCCGTGCCGTCGGGCACCTCACCCGGCAGGGCGGCCACGGCGCCCCGGGTGACGGACCAGACCCTGGCCCCCGGCCCCACGTCGTTCATCGCCTGGACGAGCGAGACGGAGGCCGGTACGGAAGCGGGCGAGTCCGAGAGCCCGAGAAGCGACAGCACGCCCTGGACGGCCGGTGCCTCGTCGTCATCCGTCCGCCGTGCCGTGAGCAGATCGACAAGGTGAGCACGGTCGCTCTCCAGCGGCACGGACACGCGCTCCACGGTGGCGCCGTGGTGGGTGAGTACGCCGGCGATGTCCTCCACCGGTACGGGCTCCGCACCCTCGGGTACGACCAGCAGCCAGCGCCCCGACAGCCGGGGGGCCTCACCCGCCGACAGCCCCTTCCACGCCACCCGATAGAGCCAGGCATCCGTATCGGAGGGAGTGGCCTCCTGCGGTGTCGGTCCGGCGGGGCCGGTTTCGATCCAGTAGTGGTGGCGCTGGAAGGGGTACGTGGGGAGGTCGATCCGACGGGTGGCGAGTCCGTGGGAGGTGTACGCGGCCTTCCAGTCGACGGATACGCCCGCGACGAAGGCCTCCGCCATCGACGCCCACACCCGGGACAGGCCGCCTTCGCCGCGCCGGAGGGTTCCGACCGCGACGATGTCGTCGCGGGATGCCTGGTCGGCGAGTTCCTGGACGCCGATGGTGAGTACGGGGTGAGCGCTCACTTCGATGAACGCGCCGAAACCGTCCGCGAGGAGCAGCTCCACGGCGTCGGCAAACCGGACCCGCTGCCGCAGATTCCGATACCAATAGCCACCGTCCGCTTCTGCGACACGGCCCGGATGCACTGTCGAGTACCAGGAAATCACCGGCTCACGTGCCACGACCGGCGCCAGCAGCCCGGCCAACTCTTCCTCGATCGCCTCGACCTGGTCGGAGTGCGAGGCGTAATCCACCGGCACCCGGCGCGCCCGAACACCCTCCGTCTCGCAGGCGGTGACGAACTCACCGACCGCTTTCGCCTCACCGGAGACGACCGTGATCCCGGGGCCGTTCACCGCAGCCACACCGAGCCGGCCGTCCCAGCTTGTGAGGCGTTCCTCCACCACATCGACGGGCAACGCCACCGACGCCATACCGCCCGCACCGGCCAGCACCCGGCCGATCACCTGGGACCGCAGCGCCACCACCCGGGCACCGTCCTCCAAACTCAAGGCCCCCGCAACCACAGCAGCCGCGATCTCACCCTGCGAATGACCCACCACCGCATCCGCAACCACACCCGCAGACGCCCACACCCCGGCCAGCGACACCATCACGGCCCAGGTCACCGGCTGGATGACATCCACCCGGTCCAGGTCGGCACCGGAACGGACCACATCGAGCAGATCCCACTCCACGAACACACTCAGGGCTTGGGCACACTCGGCCATCCGCGCCGCGAAGACAGGCGACGCGTCCAGAAGCTCCGCACCCATCCCGGCCCACTGGGTTCCCTGGCCGGGGAACACCCAGACCGTCCGACCCACAGAACCCGCCACACCCGAAAAGGCAGGTGCTTTCAGACCCTCCAGCAGCTCATCCCGGTCCGAGGCCACCACCACCGCACGGTGACCGAACGCCGAACGGTGAGCCGCCGACCAACCGACCTCACCCACCGAAGCGCCCCGCTCCACCACCGAAGCGAGACGCCCCAGACCCGCCCTCAGACCATCCGCCGACCCGGCCGAAACCACCACCGGCACCGGAACACCAGGCACAGCACACTCAGCCTCGGGCTCCTCCGGACCCTGCTCCAGCACGACATGGGCGTTGGTCCCACTGACCCCGAACGCGGAGACCCCGGCTCGCCGGACCCGCCCGACGTCCGGCCACTCCCGTCCCCGGTCCAGCACCTCCACCGCGCCGGACGACCAGTCCACATGCGACGACGGCGTGTCCACATGAAGTGTCTGCGGCAGCACCCCGTACCGCATCGCCATCACCATCTTGATCACACCCGCGACGCCCGCAGCCGCCTGCGTATGCCCGATGTTCGACTTCAACGACCCCAGCCACAAAGGCCGATCAACCGGCCTGCCCTGCCCATACGTGGCGAGCAGCGCCTGCGCCTCGATCGGGTCCCCCAACCGGGTCCCCGTCCCATGCGCCTCCACCACATCCACATCGGACGTCCCCAGACCTGCGTTCTCCAGCGCACGCAGGATGACCCGCTGCTGGGAAGGTCCGCTGGGCGCGGTGAGGCCGTTACTGGCGCCGTCCTGGTTGATCGCGGAGCCCCGTACAACACCCAGCACCCGGTGTCCCAGCCGCCGCGCGTCCGACAACCGCTCGACCAGAAGCATCCCCGCGCCCTCGGCCCAGCCCGTCCCATCGGCAGCGTCCGAGAACGCCTTGCACCGGCCGTCCACCGCCAGCCCCCGCTGACGCGAGAACTCGACAAACATGCCCGGGGTCGCCATGACCGTCACACCTCCGGCCAGGGCGAGATCGCACTCGCCCTGCCGCAGCGCCTGCACCGCCAGATGCAGCGCCACCAGCGACGACGAACACGCCGTATCCACCGACACCGCAGGACCCTCAAGGCCCAGCACATACGAGATCCGCCCCGAGGCCACACTCGCCGACTTACCCGTCAGCAGATAGCCGTCGTGCCCCTGGGACGCCTCGTGCAGAGGTCCCGCGTACTCCTGGGACATGGCACCGACATAGACACCGGTCGGTGAACCGCGCAGGGTGTGGGGGTCGATGCCCGCCCGCTCCAGCGCCTCCCACGAGGTCTCCAGCAACAAACGCTGCTGCGGATCCATCGCCTCCGCCTCACGCGGCGAGATACCGAAGAAACCCGCGTCGAACTCCCCCGCCCCGTGCAGGAAACCACCCTCACGCACATACGACTTCCCCGCCGCATCAGGATCCGGGTCGTACAACCCCCCGACATCCCACCCCCGGTCCACCGGGAAGCCGGACACCGCGTCCGACCCCGACTCCACCAGGTCCCACAACTCCTCCGCCGACCCCACCCCACCCGGAAGACGACAACCCATCCCCACGATCGCGATCGGCTCGGTATCGGCGACAGCGGTGGCGGGGCGAGGGGACCGGGGTGTCGAGACGGGCGCGTCCTCGCCGTTGAGCCGTGCCCGGACATGGCGGGCGAGTGCCAGCGGGGTCGGGTGGTCGTACGCCACGGAGCCGGGCAGCCGAAGGCCGGTGGCGGTGTTCAGACGGTTCCGCAGTGCGACAGCCGTGATCGACTCGAAGCCCAGTTGCTTGAAGGTGCGCTCTGCCTCGATGTCGCGGGCCGTCCCCCGGCCGAGGGCCACGGCCGCGTGTGCCCGTACGGCGTCCAGCAGAAGCCTCTCCTGCTCGCTCGCGCTCAGCCCGCCGATCCGACGGCGCAGAGGCGCGTCGGGACCGGGCGCCACCTCCGCGACCGGGCTCGCCACGCTCTCCTCGGCGTCGATCCAGTAGTGGTGGCGCTGGAAGGGGTACGTGGGGAGGTCGATCCGTCGGGTGGCCAGCCCATGGGAGGCGTACGCGGCCTTCCAGTCAACGGATACGCCCGCGACGAAGGCCTCCGCCATCGACGCCCAGAGGCGGGACAGTCCGCCCTCGCCGCGCCGGAGCGTGCCGACGGCGACGATGTCATCGCGGTCCGTCCGGTCGGCGAGTTCCTGGACGCCGATGGTGAGTACGGGATGCGCGCTCACCTCGACGAACGCACCGAAGCCGTCCGCCAGCAACAGTTCCACGGCGTCGGCGAACCGGACCCGCTGCCGCAGATTCCGATACCAGTAACCGCCGTCCGCTTCGGCGACACGGCCCGGATGCACTGTCGAGTACCAGGGAATCACCGGCTCACGTGCCACGACCGGCGCCAGCAACCCGGCCAACTCTTCCTCGATCGCCTCGACCTGGTCGGAGTGCGAGGCGTAATCCACCGGCACCCGGCGCGCCCGAACACCCTCCGTCTCGCAGGCGGTGACGAACTCGCCGACTGCCGAGGCTTCACCCGAGACGACCGTGATCCCGGGGCCGTTGACCGCCGCGACGCCGAGCCGGCCGTCCCAGCCCGTGAGGCGTTCCTCCACCACCCCCACCGGCAGTGCTACCGAGGCCATACCGCCCGCACCGGCCAGCACCCGGCCGATGGCCTGCGAACGCAGCGCCACCACCCGGGCACCGTCCTCCAAACTCAAGGCCCCCGCGACCACAGCCGCCGCAATCTCACCCTGCGAATGGCCCACCACCGCATCCGCCGCCACGCCCGCCGAAGCCCACACTTCGGCCAGGGAGACCATCACCGCCCAAGTCACCGGCTGAATCACATCCACCCGGTCAAGGTCAGCACCGGAACGGACCACATCGAGCAGATCCCACTCAACAAGCCCGGACAGGGCTTGGGCACACTCCGCCATCCGCGCCGCAAAGACCGGCGAGGATTCAAGCAGCTCGGCACCCATCCCCGGCCACTGCGTCCCCTGCCCGGGGAACACCCACACCGTCCGACCCACAGACCCCGCCACACCCGAAAAGACAGGCGCCCGCAAACCCTCCAGCAGCTCATCCCTACCCGAGGCCACCACCACCGCACGGTGACCGAACACCGAACGATGAGCCGCAGACCAACCCACCTCACCCACCGAACCGCCCCGCTCAACTACGGAAGCGAGACGACTCAGACCGGCCCTCAGACCGTCCGCCGACCCGGCCGAAACCACCACCGGCACCGGAACACCAGGCACAGCACACTCAGCCTCGGGCTCCTCCGGACCCTGCTCCAGCACCACATGCGCGTTCGTCCCGCCCATCCCGAAGGACGACACCCCCGCGACCCGGCGCCTCCCCGGTGCCTCCGTCCATGGCTCCAGGGCCGTCTGCACCCCCAGGTGCAGTTCCTGAAGGGGGATGTCGGGGTTGGGTGTGCGGTAGTTCAGGCTGGGCGGCAGCATGCCCTCGCGCAGGCAGAGCGCGGTCTTGAGCAGACCGACAATGCCGGCCGCGCCCTCCAGATGACCGATGTTGGTCTTGACGGAGCCCACCGAGAGAGGGCTGGCGCCGGCCCGGGCGCGGGCGGCGCCCAGGACCGTGCCCAGCGCTGCGGCCTCGACCGGGTCGCCGGCCCTGGTGCCGGTGCCGTGCAGCTCGACGTACCGGACCGTCTCGGGTGAGGTGCCCGTACGGACATACGCCCTGCGGAGCAGTTCCTCCTGTGCCTCGCGATGCGGTGTGGTCAGGCTGGAGCCGCCACCGTCGTTGTTGACGGCGGAGCCCCTGATGACACAGTAGACGCGATCTCCGTCCTCGACGGCCCGGTGCAGAAGCTTGAGGACGAGTGCGGCACCGCCCTCGCCCCTGACATATCCGTTGGCCCGCGCGTCGAAGGTGTGGCACCGACCGTCCGGGGAGAGGGCACCCATCGTCTCCATGGCGGTGGTGCTCTCGTCGGCCAGGACGAGATGGACTCCGCCGACGACGGCGAGCGCGCTCTCCCCCCGGCGCAGGCTCTCGCCGGCCAGATGTACCGCGACCAGGGAGGACGACTGGGCCGTGTCGACCGCGATGCTGGGGCCGCGCAGGCCCATGAAGTAGGACAGGCGGTTGGGCGCGAGGGCACGGTGCAGCCCGGTCGCGGTGTGGACGCCGGACTCCCGGCCGGCGCGGTGCACCAGAGTCGCGAAGTCGTCGGACGCGATCCCCACGAAGACGCCGGTGTCGGTGCCGGTGAGCCGATCGGGGCGGATCCCGGCGCTCTCCAGTGCCTCCCAGCCGAGTTCGAGCATGATCCGGTGCTGGGGGTCGGTGGCGGCGGCCTGCTCCGGGGACATGCCGAAGAAGGCGGCATCGAAGCCGCCGTGGTCGGTGAGGGCGGCCCGCCAGGTGCCGTCCGGCCGGCGGGTGACCTGGTTGCGGCCGGTGCGCAACAGTTCCCAGAACTCGTCCACGGTATCGGCGCCGGGGAGACGGCAGGACATACCGATGACAGCGATGGCATCGTCGGGCTTCACGACGTCCACGCCGTTCACGCCGTTCTCGCCGAATTCCGAGTTCATCAGGCTCTCCGTACTGGCGGTGGGGAAGAGGTCCGGTGGCACGGAACCGACCGTCGACTCCGCCAGCCAACCTCCGGTTGGGACGGCGACCCGATATCTGTGCGGCAACTGTGTCAGGTCACCCAAGGGCACGGAGGGGTGCATCGCCCCTGGTGGGGCGCGCGCCGGGCACTATGTCAGGTCCCTCTTGCGGACCGGGAAGGCCGCCGTCTAGCTTTCTCGGCAATGCATCGCCTTGCATGGCGATTCTCAGCTTTCCTGTGCCGTCGGCCGACTCACCGCATTGCATTGACAGGGCGGAAATGCACGGTGCGGAACCGGATAACTCTCATGCATTCATCGCTTCGACTGTCGCCCTGGAAAGCCCGACAGCACGACAGTCGAGAGCCGACAGTCGAAAAGCCGGACAACCGGAAGCCGGAAGCCGGAAGCCGGACAGCTGTAGGACCGAGCCTCCCACGAGAGAAACATCCCTCACGAGAGAGTCGAGATGACGACGCAGACCAGGGACACCGCACGCGGTTCGGGGACGGAGAGGAAAGCATCCGGTCATCCGCTCGCCCGGTCGACGGGCGCCGACGCGCGGGAACCGCTGGGTCCATGACAGAGATTTCCGCAGGCCGACGGCCCATGAAGGGCATCATTCTGGCCGGGGGGAGCGGCACCCGGCTGCGCCCCCTGACCGGGGCGCTCTCCAAGCAACTGCTGCCCGTCTACGACAAGCCGATGATCTACTACCCGCTCTCCGTGCTGATGCTGGCGGGGATCCGGGACATCCTGATCATCACCTCGAAGGCGCATCTGGAGATGTTCCGTGTGCTGCTGGGCGACGGCAGCCGTATCGGGGTCCGGGTGGACTACGCCGAGCAGGAGGAGCCCAGGGGCATCGCCGAGGCGCTGCTCATCGGTGAGGAGCACATCGGGGACGATCCGGTGGCGCTCATCCTGGGCGACAATGTCTTCCACGGTCCGGGTTTCTCCTCCGTGCTGGCCGCGAGCGCGGCCCGGCTGGACGGCTGTGAGCTGTTCGGTTACCCGGTGAAGGACCCCCGGCGGTACGGCGTCGGCGAGGTCGACGCCGATGGCCGGCTGGTCTCCCTGGAGGAGAAGCCGGAGAAGCCCCGTTCCCGTCTCGCGGTGACCGGTCTGTATCTCTATGACAGCGGCGTCGTGGACATCGCCCGGCGGCTGACCCCGTCGGCCCGGGGCGAGCTGGAGATCACCGACGTCAACAAGGTCTATCTGGAGCAGGGCCGGGCCCGCATGACCGAACTCGGCCGGGGCTTCGCCTGGCTGGACATGGGCACCCACAGTTCGTTGCTCCAGGCCGGACAGTATGTCCAACTGCTGGAACAGCGGCAGGGCGTGCGGATCTCCTGTATCGAGGAGATCGCGCTGCGGATGGGGTTCATCGACCCCCGCCAGTGTCATGAGCTGGGTCGTGAGCTGGAGAGCTCCAGCTACGGCAGGTATCTGATGGATGTCGCCGAGGCACATATGACCGGCCCGGTCGCCTGAGGCCGACGCCCACCCCCCGAAGCGCCGTCCCGGACAGCGGTCCACCGACCGCGAGGAGCTGCATCCGCCGTGAGCACCCGTTCCGCACCACCCGTTCCCGGAGCCCCGTCCCCGGCCGGTCACCCGGACGAGAGCCTGTGGATCCGCCGCTACCGCCCGGTGCCGGATCCCCGGCTGCGGCTGGTGTGCTTTCCGCACGCCGGCGGGGCGGCCACCGCCTTTCTCCCCCTGGCGCGCGGCCTGGACGAGACGGTGGAGGTGCTGGCGGTGCAGTACCCGGGCCGCCAGGACCGCAGACAGGAACCGTTCATCCCCTCCATCTCCGGACTGGTGGAACAGGTGCTGCCGGAGCTGGCACGCTGGGCCGACCGCCCGCTGGCGCTGTTCGGGCACAGCATGGGCGCCACGGTCGCCTTCGAGGTGGCGCGCCGGCTGCGGGACACCGGGGCGGGGCTCCCGGTCCATCTGCTGGTGTCGGGACGCCGGGCGCCGACGGTGCGCCGCCGGGATGTCGCCCATCTGCTGGACGACGCGGGGCTGATCGCCGAGATCGCCGGGCTCGAAGGCACCGACGCGGCGGTGCTGCGGGACGAGGAACTGCTGCGGATGGCGCTGCCCGCGCTCCGTAACGACTACCGGGCGGCCGGCACCCATGAGTACCTTCCCGGTGCCCCGCTGGACTGCCCGCTGACGGTGCTCACCGGGGACCGGGACCCGAATGTTCCGCTGGCGGAGGCGCGGGCCTGGCAGGAGCAGACCAGCGGCCCCTTCGCGCTGCATGCCTTTCCCGGGGGGCACTTCTATCTGAACGACCGGATCGAGGATGTGTGCCGGACCGTCACCCGGGCGCTCACCGACACGGCACTCATCGATCCGGCGCCCACCGACACGACGGCCGGGTCCACGACGGCGGGGTCCACGGCATCCGGGGCCACGACGGCTCCCCCTCCCCCCGCCCCACGCACCGACCGGCCCGCCGACGCGGCGGACACCGCCCGCCGGATCCTGGTCTCGGCACGGGCCGCCGACAGTCCGGTCACCCCCTTCGAGGGGATCGCCGACTGGTTGGCCGAGCGGCTGGGCGCGGGCAGCTTCGACGTCTCCCGTATCCCCTTCGGGGAGCTGCGGGGCTGGAGCTTCCACCCCGATACGGGCAATCTCCACCATGCCTCGGGCCGCTTCTTCTCCGTGGAGGGGCTGCATGTGCGCACGGACCGGATGCCCGAGCGGGGCTGGGCGCAGCCGATCATCGTGCAGCCGGAGGTGGGGCTGCTCGGCATCGTGGCCAAGGAGATCGGGGGCGTGCTGCACTTCCTGATGCAGGCCAAGATGGAGCCGGGCAATGTCAATGTCCTCCAGGTCTCACCGACCGTGCAGGCCACCCGCAGCAACTTCACCGGGGTGCACCAGGGGCGCCATATCCGGTTCCTGGACCTGTTCATGGGGCCGGGGAAGGCCCGTGTCCTGGTCGACTCCATCCAGTCGGAGCAGGCCGACTGGTTCCTGGCCAAGCGGAACCGCAACATGATCGTCGAGCTGGCGGCCGACGACGACCTGGAGATCGGTGAGGACTTCCGCTGGCTGACCCTGGGGCAGATCCGGCGGCTGCTGCTCCTGGACAATGTGGTCAATATGGATGCCCGGTCGATCCTCGCCTGTCTGCCCACGGCCGGTGCCGACACCTCGGCGTCCGACCCCGTACACCGGTCCTGGTTCGGTTCACCGGCGCACGCACGGCACACCACGGCCGAGTTCCTCACCTGGTTCACGGGCATACGGGCCCTGCGGGAGCTGGTGCAGAACCGGGTGCCGCTCGACTCGGTGACGGCACACGGCTGGTACCGCACGCCGGACGAGATCGCCCATGACAGCGGCCGGCACTTCCGGGTGATGGCCGCCGGGATCAGCGCGAGCAGCCGGGAGGTCGCCTCCTGGACCCAGCCGCTCATCGAGCCTCGGTCACCGGGGCTGATGGCGCTGCTGGTCAAGCCCATCGGCGGGGTGCTGCACGCACTGGTCCGGGCGCGGGTGGATGTCGGTCATCTGAACGTCGCCGAGCTGGCTCCCACGGTCCAGTGCCGGCCGCTGGACCACACCGGCCGGGGCGGGGCCCCGTACCCGCCGTATCTGGAGCAGGTGGAGTCCGCGCCCGGGGACCGCTTCCGCTATGACGCCGTCCAGTCCGAGGAGGGCGGGCGTTTCTACCATGCGCAGAACCGCTATGCGATCGTGGAGGTCGCCCCGGACTTCCCCGAGGACGCTCCGGATGACTTCGCCTGGCTGGCGCTGGGCCAGCTCTCGGATCTGCTGGCACACGGCAACTATCTGAACATCGAGCTGCGCACCCTGCTGGCCTGCGCCCACACCCTCTACTGACCCTTGTCCGAGCCGGTACGGACCGGTATCCGGCGGGCCTGTCCCTGACCTGCGCTTCCGTGCAGATGGCTTAGGCTGGCCCCGGTCACGACAACGGCGGCACCGGGGGACACGATGCGGGAAGAGGCGGTGCGGTACCTTCGCTGCCCCCACTGCTCCGACACGATGACGATGACGGGCGGCACGCTCCGCTGCCCCCTGGGACACAGCTTCGACAGGGCGAAGCAGGGCTATGTGAACCTGCTGCGCGGGGACGTGCGGTTCAGTGCGGACACCGCCGGCATGGTCGCGGATCGCGCGGCCTTCCTCGCCGCCGGTCACTACGCGCCGATCGCGGAGTCCCTGGCGGCGCTGGCGCGCGGGACGGCACCGGCACCGGTCTCCGGGGATCCCGGCTGCGTGGTCGACATCGGCGGCGGTACGGGTTACTACCACGCCCGTGTGGTGTCGGAGTTCCCCGACCGGGAGGGCGTCCTGCTCGACATCTCCAAGTTCGCCACCCGCAGGGCCGCACGGGCGCACCCCCGGATCAGCGCGATCGTGGCCGACGCCTGGGACGGGCTGCCGTTCGGTGACGGGGCCGCGTCGGTGGTGCTCAATGTCTTCGCGCCGCGCAACCCGGTCGAGCTGCGGCGGATCCTGCGTCCGGACGGGGTTCTCCTGGTGGTGACGCCCCGGCCCGACCATCTGCGGGAGCTGGTGGACGCCCTCGGGCTGATGCGGGTGGACGAGCAGAAGGACGAGCGGCTCGCCGAGCGGTTCGCCGGGCACTTCACCGAGGTGGCCGGGGAGCGGCTGCACCACACCATGGCGCTGGATCACCAGGCCCTGACACAGCTGGTGGGGATGGGCCCCAATGCCTGGCACCAGGACGGCGGGCGGCTGGCGGAGCGCGTCTCGCTGCTCCCCGATCCCTGCGATGTCACGCTCTCCGTCACACTGACCGCGTACCGACCGATGGTGTGACCCCCGGGGCGCTCCGATACACCTGACATACCGCCCGCCCGTTGATCGACATCGAAGAGAACGGGCTGGCAGGCTGTCGCGCGACCGGGTTGTCGCATTCTGTATCGGGGGTAAGGGATGACCGCACCGACGCGTGTCACGGAAGTGCGCAGAAATTCCTCGATACCGAGTCTCGGCCTCCGGGGAAGCGTTTCGGGGATCCTGGCCGCACGCCGTAACCAGCTGGATTTCATCCAGCATGCCACCACCCAGGGGGACATCGTCCGGATGCGGTTGGGCGGGATTCCCATGATCCTGATCAACCATCCCGATTATTTCCAGCACGTACTGGTGGATGCACACGCCAACTACGACAAGGACAATTTCCTCTACCGCGCGGTGGAGACCGTTTTCCGGGGTGGCCTGGTGTCCAACCCCGGCGGAGAGTCCTGGCACGCCCGGCGCCGCATGATGCAGCCCTCCTTCAAACGGGGCAGCACCGTCGACTTCACGGCCGGCATGACCGAGCTGACCGACGATCTGCTGCGGCGGTGGGCCGGGCGGAGCGACCAGGGCGCGGTGGTCGACGTCTCCGCCGACATCGGCAACCTCTCGCTCCAGATCGTGCTCCGCTCGCTCTTCGGCGTGGCGGCGGGTGCCGAGGTCAAGGCGTTCGAGCGGAACTTCCTCGAACTGAACACGATCGTCGGCAACTTCTTCCGGATGCCCTTCCCGCCGCTGTCCCGGCGCCCCCGGCTGCGCGCGCTCATCCAGGAGATGGACGACTTCGTGGACCGGCTGATCCGGGCCCGGCGGTCGGGGACGGAGGAGCGGCGTGATCTGTTCGGCGCGCTGCTGGACGCGACGCACGGGGACGACGGCACGGGCTTCACCCAGCAGGAACTCCTCGGCGAGATCCTCTCCACCATTGTTTCGGGTTATGAGACATCCAGTCATTCGATCGCCTGGGTCTTCTACCGGCTGGCCCGGCACCCGGATATCCAGAGCCGTGTGCAGAAGGAAGTCGACGAGGTACTTCAGGGGCAGCCGCCGACCTTCGATTCGCTGGCGAAGCTGCCGTATACCCGTATGGTCATCGATGAGACCCTGCGCCTGCACACCCCGGCCTGGCAGACAATGCGACGGGCGCTGCGCGACGACGAGATCGACGGCTACCGCATTCCCCGGGGGTCGAGCGTCTATCTCAACTTCCTCACCTATCATCGCCACCCGGAGTTCTGGCCGGACCCGGAACGTTTCGATCCGGAGCGATTCACCCCCGAAAACGTGGCGAAGCGGCCCCGCAATGTCTATCAGCCGTTCGGCAGCGGGCCCCGCCACTGCATCGGCAAGTATTTCGCGCTGACCGAGATCCACCTGATCACGGCGATGCTCGCGCAGTCCTTCACCGTGTCGGTGCCCGCGGGGCAGCCGCCGGTCGGCTTCAAGCCCCTGGTGACCCTGCATCCCCGGGGCGGGATACATCTGCACCTCACTCCCCGCTGACCGACCCGCTGACCGACCCGCTGACCGACCCGCCGACCGGCCCACGGCCAGCCCGGCGCCCGACCCACGACCGGCCCGGCGCCCGACCCGCGACCGGCCGGGTGACCGACCCGCGCCACGACCGGCCGGGCGGCCGGTTCCGCTCCCGACCCGCGACCGACCCGGTGACCGAACGCGACCGAGTCGACACCGCCCGTACCGAACCCCAGACCGCACCGATGATCGGGGAGCCGATGTCCTCACACTCGACCGTGTCCGCCCTGGACGACCGGCCGCCCGGCGTCCGGGAGGTCCCCACGATCCGCCGCCGGGACGGCATCGGCGGAGTGCTGGCCTTCCGCGACGACCAGCTCGGTTTCCTGGGAGCCGGTATCGACCGGTACGGCGACATCTTCCGCTTCCGCCCGCTGGGCATCCCCATCGTGCTGGTCAACCACCCCGACCACATCCGGCACATCCTGGTCGAGAACGGCGAGAACTACGACAAGGACGCGGTGCTCTTCCGGGTGGTCCGGCCCGTGCTCCGGCAGGGGCTCATCGCCAATGCCGACATGGAGCTGTGGCGTCGGCAGCGGCGCATGATGGCCCCGCACTTCACCCCGCGCGCGGTCACCAACTTCGCGCGCAACATGACCGACGAGGCCGAGCAGATGCTCCGGCGCTGGCAGCCGCGCGAGGGCGAGATCCTGGATGTCACCGACGAGATCGGCCAGCTCGCGCTGCGGATCGTCAACCGCTCGCTGTTCAGCGCCGAGGTCGGCGCTTCCGCACAGGCCTTCGAGCAGGCCTTCGGGGCCGCCAACACCATCCTGGGCGCGTTCTTCCGCTTCCCCTTCCCCCCGCTGAACGTCCCGACGCGCCGCAATCGCAAGCTGCACCGGGCGATCGACCAGATGGACACCTTTGTCTCCACCTTCGTCCGGGCGCGGCTGGCGGGCGACACGCCCCCGGGGGAGAACCCCGACCTGCTGACCCTGCTGCTCCACTCCGTGGACGAGGAGGACGGCAAGGGCATGGATCTGGAGCAGCTGCACCACGAGGTGCTGAACATCTGCATCGGTGCCTACGAGACCACCACCAACACCCTCTCCTGGGCGTTCTATCTGCTCGCCCGGCATCCGGAGGTGGCGGAGCGGCTCCAGGAGGAGGTCGACACCGTCCTCGGCGACCGGACGGTTCCGGACTTCGAGGACATGGCGCGGCTGCCGTACACCCGGATGGTCATCGACGAGACCCTGCGGATCTACTCGCCGGCCTATCAGTTCATGCGCAGGGCACGGGTCGAGGACACCGTCGGCGGATACCGGATCCCGGCCGGGACCAACCTCCTGATCAACAGCTATCTGCTCCACCGGCACCCGGACTTCTGGCCGGACCCGGAGCGCTTCGTACCCGAGCGGTTCACCCCCGAGGCGATCGCGGACCGCCCCAAGCATGTCTACGCGCCGTTCGGCGCCGGGCACCGGATCTGCGTCGGCAAGCACTTCGCCCTCACCGAGCTGGTCCTGGTCCTGGCGACGGTGGCCCGCCGGTATCGGCTGGCCCTGCCCGACGCCACGACCGAGGTGGTGCCCGAGGCGCTGATCACGCTGCACCCCAAGGGCGGTATCCACCTACGGCTGGAGGAACGCCGATGACCGGCGAAAGAACCGGATCCGTCAAGCAGACGGAGCAGGTGGAGCAGACGGACCTGCCCGACCTCTTCTGTCCCCTCCCCCACCGGATCAATCCCCATGCCGAGCAGGCCCGCCGGCAGCTGAGCGACTGGGTGGGCACGGTGGGGCTGATCCAGCGGGAATCGGCCAGGCGGCGATTCGAGCACGCGGACTTCGGCTGGTTCGCCTCGGTGGTCTATCCCACCGCCGACCGGGAGCGGATCGAGCTGATGGCGGACTGGTTCGCCTGGCTGTTCCTGGTGGACGACCAGTTGGACGACGGTGACTTCGGCCGTGACCCCGAGCACGCGGCGCAGGTGGTCGCCGGGATGCGCGCCGTACTGGAGAGCGCCGACCACGGTGCCGCCGCGGCCCGCCGGACGGACCTGCCGACCTCGGTCTCCTCCCTCGCCGATCTGTGGCGGCGCACCGCGCCGGGGATGCCGGCACCGTGGCGGCGGCGCTTCGTACGGCATCTGGAGCAATGCCTCACCGCGGCGGCGGTCTGGGAGGCGGGCAACCGGGTGCGGGGAGTCGTCCCCGATGAGGACGACTACATCACCAACCGGCGGCACACCGGGGCGATCTATGTGTGCATGGACCTCGTCGATGTGGTGGAACACCTCGATGTGCCGGTGGGTGTGTACGACAGCGAGGAGTTCCAGGAGGCGCTGGACGCGGCCTGCAATGTCGTGTGCTGGACCAACGACATCTACTCGCTGGAGAAGGAACGTTTCCTCGGGGAGGTGCACAACCTGGTGTACGTCGTGCAGCACCACCGCGGACTGGACGGCCGGCAGGCCATGTCCCATGTCTGCGAGGTCACATCGGCCGAGACCCGGCGCTTCCTGGCGCTGGAGGAGAGGCTTCTGCACCGGTACCCGGAGCACTCCGGGGTGCTTGTCCCCTATGTCGAGGGGATGCGCACCTGGATCCGCGGCAATCTGGACTGGTCCAGCCGTACGAAGCGGTACCGGGCGCAGCCGGGGGCCGCCGTGCCACAGCCCGCCTCGTATCTGGAGCGGGATCTGGTGGTGGCCGAGCGATGACCACGACCGCCGGCACGACGGACCCGTACACCTCCACGCGGACACCGGACGCCTGGCGGATACCGCGCCGGGCCGGTGAGCTGACCGGGCCCCGGGTCCGGGCGGCTCTCGACGGGCTGAGCGAGCCGGTCCGCACGGTCGCCCGGTACCACTTCGGCTGGTGCGACGCCGAGGGCCGGCCCACCGACACCGGGTGGGGCAAAGGGCTGCGGGGCGCGCTGGTGCTGGGCGGGGCGGAGGCCCTTGGTGGCACCGCCGGGGCGGCGCTGCCCGCCGCCGCAGCCGTGGAGCTGATCCACAATTTCTCGGTGCTCCATGACGACGTCATGGACCAGGACCTCACCCGGCGGGGCCGCCCGACCGCCTGGACCGTGTTCGGCAGCGCCCAGGCCGTGCTGGCCGGGGACGCGCTGCTGGTCCTGGCGATGCGGGAGCTGGCCGCCGCCCCGCCGCCCGCACGGTGCGCGGTGGCGGTCGACGAGCTGTGCCGGGCGCTGCTGGAGCTGGTCACCGGCCAGGGGTCCGACCTCGCGTTCGAGGAGCGGGCCGATGTGGGCCCGGAGGAGTGTCTCGCCATGGCGGCGGGCAAGACCGGGGCCCTGTTCGCCGCCGCGTGCGGGCTCGGCGCGCTCTCCGCCGACGGCACCGCCGCCCAGGTGGAGGCCCTGCGGAGCTTCGGCAACCATCTGGGTCTGGCGTTCCAGCTGGTGGACGATCTCCTGGGTATCTGGGGCGACAGCCCGACCACCGGCAAGCCGGTGGGGGCCGATCTGCGGCGGCGCAAGAAGTCCCTGCCGGTCGTCGCGGCGCTGTCCAGCGGTACACCGGCCGGCCGGCGGCTGGCGGAGCTGTACCACGACGGGCGTCCGATGGGGACCGCCGAAGTGGCGCGGGCGACCGCGCTGATCGAGAAGGCCGGCGGACGCCGGTGGGCCGTACGGGAAGCGGCCCGCCAGCAGTCCCTGGCCCGGGAACGGCTGGCCGGGGCGGCCCTCGACGCGCGGGCGGCACAGGGCCTGCGGTCGCTGGTGGACCTGGTCACGCACCGCAGCAGCTGACCCGGGGCCGGCCGGGGCGCCGCCCCGCCACCGGCACGGGTCGAACCCATGAGAAAGGGACATCACCGATGCGAGTGCTGTTCGCCACAGTCTCCGAGAAGACGCACATGTACAGCATGGTTCCGCTGGCATGGGCGATGAGCACGGCGGGGCACGAGGTGCGGGTGGCGAGCAGTCCGTCGCTGACCGACGCGATCACCCGTACCGGCCTCACCGCGGTGCCCGTGGGCACCGACCACCGGATGCACGACGGCTTCGCCCCGCACCAGGACCTGGTCGCGCGGATCTACGAGGCCCGTGAGCGGGACGACCGGGCGCAGGCCCGGGAGCTGTACCGCGCCCTGCACGCGCTGCTGGAGAACGAGGTCGGCGACTGGTCCGAACCGTCCGTGGAGCGGCAGACCTGGCAGAGCGTGCTGGCCAAGTACGGGGCCCATGTCGAGTATCTGTACCGGGTCTACAACGACGGCATGGTCGACGATCTGGTGGGGCTGGCCCGTGCCTGGCGGCCGGATCTGGTGATCTGGTCGCCGCTCACCTATGCGGCGCCGGTGGCGGCCCGGCTGGTGGGCGCGGCCCATGCCCGGCTGCTGTGGTCCGTGGACATCTACGCGGCGATGCGCGAGGTCTTCCTCGAACTGCGCGAGCGGCAGCCGCCGGAGCAGCGTGCGGATCCGCTCGGCGCATGGCTGGCCGGTCATCTCGAACGCCATGGCGGTGACTTCGCCGAGGAGGTGACGACCGGGCAGTGGACGATCGACCCGAATCCGGTGAGCGTCCAGCTCCCGACGCGCGTCCACCGTGTCCCGGTGCGCCATGTGCCCTACAACGGCCCGTCGGTGGAGCCGGAGTGGGTACGGCGGCCCGCCGGCCCGCCGAGGATCTTCTTCACCCCCGGGCACTCGTCGGCGGCGGTCATCGGTGCCTCGTTCATGCCGGTACAGGAGATCCTGGACGCCGTGGCGGGGCTGGATGTGGAGTTCGTCGCCGCGCTGCCCGAGCGGGAGCGGGAGGTCGTGCGGCGGATACCGGGCAACACCAGGATCGTGGACTTCGTGCCGCTGCACACCCTGCTGCCGAGCTGTTCCGCGATCCTCCACCACGGCGGCTTCGGCGGCTGGTCGGCGGCGATACTCAACGGGGTGCCCCAGTTCCTGCTGCCGGTGCGCTTCTCCGACATGTGGACGAAGGCCACGCTCCTCGACGCGCAGGGCGGTGGCGCGTATCTGCACGCGTCCGAGGTGACGGCGGAGACCCTGCGCGCGGGGCTCGTCCGGCTGCTGGCGGAGCCGTCCTACCGGACATCGGCGGGCCGGCTGCGCCAGGAGATGCTGGGCGCGCCGACCCCCAACGCGCTGGTGCCGACGTTGGAGAAGTTGACGGAGGAGTGGCGCGGCGCCCGGCCCTGACGGGTCCCACCGAGGTCACCGGGGCCTCGCGCGTGCGGTCGCGGTCCCGGTGACCCCGTACCGCCCCGTACCGCCCCGCACCACCCCGTACCGCCCTTCGGCTGCCTGTCCCGCTCGGCGCCCGGCCGTCCCGCTCCGGCCTCCCTGTCCCCGGTGGATTCCCTTCCCACCGGGGACAGGAGGATGTCCGGCGCCCGCGCCAGGGGGTACCCGGCCGGGAGCCGGGGGATGTCCGGCCGGGCGGGGCGCTCAGCCGGTGGCCGACGCGCTGATTCCCTGGGCCGCGGCCCATTCCTCGATGACCGTGCACGCGGTGTCGACCCCGCGTTCCGCCGCCACGGCCCGCCCGGCCCGGCGGGCGCGCTCCGCCATGGCCGGGTCGGTCACCGCCCGCAGCACGCTCGCGGCCAGCTCCCGCCGGTTCATCCGGCGCATGGGCACCGGCCGCCCTGCCAGCCCCGCCCGGTGGAGCCGGGCCGCCCAGAAGGGGTGGTCCGCGAAGACCGGCACGATGACATGGGGCACCCCCGCGCGCAGCACATCCGCCGTGGTGCCGAAGCCGCCGTGGTGGATCACCGCGGCCGTGCGCGGGAACAGCCAGGAGTAGTCGGCGCCGGTCAGCCGGAAGACATCGTCGGGCAGCGCCCCGTCCGGGCCGCCGACCACCACGAGCCGGCGCCGGGCCCCCCGCGCCGCCGCCATCGCGTACTCCAGGGTCTCCTCCTGCCGGTGCACCGGCCAGGTGCTGCCCAGCGTGAGCGCGACCGGCGGCGCCCCGGCGGCGAGGAAGTCCTCAAGGCCCGGGGGCGGCTGCCACCCCGGCTCGTCCCAGAACCAGTAGCCGGTGACATGGCAGCTCGCGGGCCAGTCCGCGGGCTTCGGCAGGACACTCGGGCTGAACGGATACAGATGGGGCTGGTCATGACCGAGCCGGCGCAGCGGTGAGTCCGCCCCGAAGGGCGGCAGGCCGCGCCGTGCCCGGTACTCGTCGATCTCGGGGCCGCGCCACGCCCAGTCCTCGGTGGCCGCCCGTACATGCGTGTAGTGGTTGTACAGCCCGGTGAGCGGCCCCACCGTCCGCTGGCCCGACTCGATCGCCGGGAAGGCGGTGGTCGCCGTCTCGGGCCACCAGCAGGCGGAGAGCCAGGGGGTCGTGGCTGTCCCGAACGCGGCGGCCACCGTCAGCGGTGAGTGCAGGACGAGGTCCACACCCTCGCCCGCGGTCTCGATCTCGTTGAGTACCTGCTGGTCATGGCCCTCGGGGGCGTTGGGGAGGGCCTTGATGAGGTTCCGCATCGAGGGCGCCCTGCGCAGCGCGTCCCGTACCTCCGGCATGGTGAAGAAGCCGTCCGGATCACCCGGGGTGGTGCGGTGCTCCAGGCCCGCCTTCTCGACCAGGGGGCGCAGGGCCTCGGGTGCGCCGAGCACGACATGGTGGCCCCGGTCGCGCAGACCACTGCCCAGGGCGACGAAGGGTTGTACGTCACCGCGCGAGCCCATGGTGAGCAGTGCTATGCGCATGTCACCCTCCCGTACCGCACGGGGCGTCCGGGGAACCGCACCGGGTGCCCGGCGAACCGTACCGGCTGCCCGGGGAACCGCCGCGGTGCCGGATCACGCCTCACCGCCCGAGGACGCGGCCACCAGGGAGTCGAAGTCGCGCGGGATCCAGGGCGGAATGCCCCCCTCGGCGTTGGCGCCCTTCTCGATGAAGGCCAGGTTGTGGTAGACGTGCAGGCCCGTCACATGGCGGTCGGCGTAGCTGGGGGTGCGGTCCGGCTCGGCGGGCAGTTCCTCGTGCTGGAGGCTGTCGACGAGGGATTTCAGCAGTCCGAGGCTGGTCGCTCCGCTGCGCGCGGGGTCCCGGTCGCCGCCGAAGCCGGGCCAGTAGGCGGTCCACAGGTCCTCGATGACATAGAGGCCCCCGGTGCGCACATGCGGGAAGAGGGCGTGGAACGACGTCCGCACATGTTCGTTGATGTGGCTGCCGTCGTCGATGACGATGTCGAACGGCCCGTACTCGGCGGCGATCTCCGCGAGCCGGTCCGGGTCGTTCTGGTCGCCGATCAGCGTCGTGATGCGCTGCTCGTCGGCGTGGGACTTGTCGACGATGTCGAGACCGTGGATCAGCCCCCGGTGGAAGAAGTGCTTCCACATCCGCAGGGAGCCGCCGCCCCACTGGGGGTGCCGGTAGCCGCCGATGCCGATCTCCAGGACCCGGACCTCCTCGTCGCGGTACGGGGCGAAGTGGCGGTCGTAGTGGGGGGTGAACCAGTGCAGCGAACCCCACTTGGGGGTGAGATAGCGGGAGGTCAGCTCGTTCAGGTCCGGCTTGGCGGAGGTGCAGCCGGCCAGTACGGTCGCGGTCGCCTGCTGGGCGGCGAGGATGTACGGGCCGATCTTCTCGGCCCCGTCGGAGCCGGAGTACGGGAACAGCGTGGTCTCCCGGGCGCCGGAGGGGAGCCCGCGGGAGGGGCCGAACACCTCCCTGACCAGATCGTCCAGTACGTATTCGATCCGCATGGCCACGAACTCCCCGCCCCGCGGCACGGCCCGCACGGGTGCGCCGCTGACGGAGCTGAGCCAGTGGGGCAGCCGCCCGCCGGGGGTGCGCACCACGAACTCGACCAGGACCGGGTCCTCGTTGACGGGGGGCGGGCAGCGGGCGCAGATCTCGTCGATGAGCACCGCGACGATGTCCTCCGCCCGGTGCCGCTCCGTCAGCTCACGCAGGGAAGCGGCGTGCCCCCCTGCTGCCCGGATGATGTCCTGCACAAGGGAGAGGTCGGTCTTCTCGGCCACGGAGAGCCTTCCAGGTCGTGGGTGGGTGACTACGGTTGCGGGCGTTCGTCGCGGCGGTACCGGCGCACGGTGTCCTCAAGACCCGCGCGCAGCGACCTCGGTTCAAAATCGATCACCTCGCGCATCCTGGTGAGGTCCAGCCTGCGGACCGCCGCGCCGGCGGGGCGGTCCGGGTCGGTCCGGACCCGGGAGGGCACCCCCAGCACGGTGGCCACCAGACGGGCCAGCCGGAGAATCGAGACCTCCTCGGCGGAGCCGACGTTCACCACGTCGTACTTGCCGGTCTCGACCACCTGAAGGGCGCAGCTCACCAGGTCGGCCACGTGGATGAAGGACCGGGTCTGGCTGCCGTCGCCCCAGATCTCGATCTCCTCGCCCGCCGCGGCGCGGGCCATCATGCTCGGGATGACCCGGTTGTGGGCGCCGGCGGCGCTGTCCCGGGGGCCGTACACATTGCCCGGCCGTATCCGGAAGACGCGGGTGGCGAACTGCCGCTGGTGCTGGTCGGCGAGGATCTCCCCGAAGATCTTGGAGAGGACATAGCCGTTCTGGGTGTACTGGGGGCTGCGGCGGATGTCCTCGTCCTCGGCGGCCGGGGAGGTGCCGGGTACGCAGTACACCTCGGAGGAGCTGAGCAGCAGCACCCGGTCCACCGCGCACTCGCGTGCGGAGGTGAGGAGATGGGACGTGGTGCGCACATTGGCGTCCAGGATGTCGGCCGAGTGCTCGCGCTTGTACTGGGCGTTGCCGTCCAGGGCGGCGCAGTGGAAGACGGCGTCGATGTGCGGGGCGAGATAGCGGAAGGCGGCCCGGGTCTCGTGCTGGTCGCCGAGGTCGACCCGGACGAGCCGCAGCCGGTCCCCCGCCAGGGCGGTGAGTTCGGCGTGGATCAGGGGCCGGTCGGTGCGGTACAGGCCGAGCACGGTCGCGCCCTCGGCGGCGAGCCGCTCGGCGAAGTGGGAGCCGATGAAGCCCAGCGCGCCGGTGACCAGCACGGTCCGCCCGGCCCAGGTGCCGCTCGTCATGGTGTCTCCCACGGGTCGTGCCGGGTGTCCGGGTCGGCGGTCACCAGGACCGCGCGGACCGGGCAGAGGCTGGCGGCCTCATGGACCGAGGGCCATCGCTCGGCCGCGGGGCTCTCGGTGAGGGCGTGGCCCAGCCCGCTGTCGTCCTGGGCGAAGACGTCCGGGGCGGAGCGTTCGCACTGGCCCGCGCCGACGCACAGGTCCCTGGCGATGCGTACACGCATGTCATGCGTCCTTCGTCTCGCGGTGACATCCCCGGGCCCCGCCGCCGGGGGACCGGACCCCGCCATCGGGGGCAGGCGGTCCACCCGGGCCCGCCACCGGGGAACAGGCGGCTTCCCGGGTCCCGTCACCAGGTGACGGGCAGCTCATGGAGCCCGAAGATGGCGGAGTCCTCCTTCACCCGGAGGGTGTCGACCTCCGTGGCGAGCCGCAGCCCCGGCAGCCGGCGGAGCACCGCGCCGAGGGTGACCTCCAGTTCGAGCCGGGCCAGGTTCTGGCCGAGGCACTGGTGGGGCCCGTAACCGAAGGCGACATGCTGCCGGGCGGGGCGGTGGATGTCGAAGAGGTCCGCGTCGGGGAAGACGGACTCGTCCCGGTTGCCGGAGGCCAGCAGGAAGATCAGCCCGTCGCCGGCCCGGATGGTGTGACCGTCCAGCTCGATGTCGGCGGCGGCGGAGCGGCGCAGCCCGTCGGCGACGTTCAGATAGCGCAGCAGCTCCTCCACGGCGCCCGGCAGCAGGCCCGGGTCCTCGCTCAGCTCCCGCCGGGCCGCCGGGTGCTGGAGCAGGGTGAGCACGCTGAGCGCGGTCATGGCGGCGCTGGTCTCGTGTCCGGCGGCCAGCAGCAGCACGGCGTTGTCGAGGACGTCCGCATGGGTCAGTTCGCCGGTGCGCAGCCGCCCCGTCACGAGGGTGTCGAGCACTCCGCCGTCGGACGACGCCGGCTGCCGGGCCTTCGCGGTGATCAGCCGGTCCAGATAGTCCCGCAGCTCCAGCAGGGCGGTCACCGACTCGTCGTCCCCCATGAGCCGGGTGGCGCGCTCGCTGCGGCTCTGGAAGAACTCATGGTCCTCGTAGGGGACTCCGAGCAGTTCGCAGATGACCAGGGTGGACATGGGCAGCGCGAGTTCGGCCACCAGGTCCGCCGGGCGGTCGAGGGTGACGAAGCGGTCCAGCAGCCCGTCCACGATGCGCTCGATCCCGGGCCGCATCGCGCGGGCCCGCCGTACGGTGAACTCGGGGATGAAGACCCGCCGCAGGGTGCCGTGGTCGGGGGCGTCGAGGGTCAGCAGCGAGCGGGTCACCGGCACCGAGCCGTCGGCCGGCGAGAGTCTCGGCAGCCCCGCGGGGTCGATCCTGACCCTGGGGTCCGCGAGCAGGGCGCGCAGGTGCTCCTGCCGGGTGATCAGCCAGGTCCGCGAGCCGTCCCAGACCCGGGCGGGTGCGATCGGGGTGGTGGCGCGCAGTTCGGCGTACCGCCCGGGGGGCTGGAACGGGCAGGTGCGGGCCATCGGCCAGGAGGTCTCCCGCTGCGCCTCGGCGTCGGCGGCACGTGCTGTGGGCAACGGATCCCCTTACGTCCTGGGCAACTTGCGTCGTGGACAACCGGCACGGCGTACGAGTCGCCGCGTCCGGCCCAACGAAGCACGGGCCCGGAACGAGCGGCAAGGAACGCCGGGCGATCTTCGTCAGGTCGGTGCGGCGGGCCGGGCGGCACCGCACCGCACCCCGCCGGAGGGCCTGGTCAGGCGGGCCGGCCGACCTGACATACGGATCCGCGGGTGAGTGGCGTCGCACCCTTGGCTGTCCTTAGCGTCGAAGCGCGTCAAAGCTCGTACGGGCACCCCGCCAGCCGCCGGTGCTCCCCTTCCCGGTTGGAGGATCCCTATGACCGTCGCCACCGCCGATGGGCGAGATCTCTATCTCGCCCTGCTGAAGAGGACCGTCACCAACATGATCTACGAGGACCCGACGCATGCGGCGGGCCTCATCACGGACCCCCGGTTCGACCAGGAGGCCCGGGAGAGCGGTGAGGACTACCCGACGGTCGCCCACACGATGATCGGTATGAAACGCCTGGACAATGTGCACCGTTGTCTTGAGGACGTGCTGCGCGACGGTGTGCCGGGCGACTTCGCCGAGACGGGTGTCTGGCGCGGCGGTACGTGCATCTTCGCCCGGGGCGTGCTGAAGGCCCATGGCGTGACCGACCGCACGGTCTGGGTGGCCGACTCCTTCCAGGGCTTCCCCCGGACGGAGACGGACGACCATCCGATGGACATCGAGATGGATCTCCACCAGTACAACGAGGCGGTGAGCCTGCCCACGAGCCTGGAGAGCGTACGGGAGAACTTCACCCGCTACGGGCTGCTGGACGACCAGGTCCGCTTTCTGCCCGGCTGGTTCAAGGACACGATGCCGACCGCTCCGATCGAGCGGCTGGCCGTCCTGCGCCTCGACGGCGACTCGTACGGGGCCACCATGGACGTCCTGACCCATCTGTACGGGAAGGTGTCGCCCGGCGGCTATGTCATCGTCGACGACTACTGCATCCCGGCCTGCCGGCAGGCCGTGCACGACTTCCGGGACCGCCTGGGCATCCAGGAGGAGATCCACCAGGTGGACCGGCAGGGTGCCTACTGGCGCATCGGTGGCTGAGGACAGGGGAGCCCCGCGCCCGCTCGGCATCGAGGGCGCCTGGGTGGTGGAGCCGACCGTGCACTCCGACCACCGCGGCGATTTCCACGAGTGGTTCCGGAGCGAGCGGTTCCGGCGTGCCACCGGACACCCGCTGCCCTCGGCCCAGGCGAACATCGCGGTGAACCGGCGCGGTGCGCTGCGCGGCGTCCACTTCACCCGGCTGCCGCCGGGGCAGGCGAAGTACAGCGCCTGCGTCCGGGGCGCGGGCATCGAGGTGATCGTCGACATCCGTACCGGCTCGCCCACCTTCGGACAGTGGGAGGCGGTCCCCGTCGACGAGGACAACCGCACCGCCGTCTATGTGGCGGCGGGCCTGGGACGGGCGTTCCTCGCGCTGACCGACCGCACCACCCTCGTCTACCTCTGCTCGACCGGGTACGCCCCCCGGCTCGATCACGCGATCAACCCCCTCGACCCCGGACTGGGGATCGCCTGGCCCGAAGGGATCGAACCGCTGCTCTCCGCCCAGGACGCCGAAGCGCCCACCCTCGCCGAGGCGGAACGGCTCGGGCTCCTCCCCACCTACCGCGCCTACCGCGAGCACCACGCACGGCTGTGCGGCGCGGGCGCCTCACCCGGGCCCGGGTGAGGCGGGGCCGGGGACCGCGCGCAGAACCCGTACCGCCGATGGCAGGAAGGCCCATGACGTCCGACAGCTCCCCCTCCGGGATGACCCCCGGGGCCGCCACCCAGGCAGGGTCCGGCCCGACCGTATGGCCGTATCCGTTCAGCACCGCCACGGGACTGGGCATGGACCCCTTGTACGGGGCGCTGCGCGAACGCGAGCGGGTCTCGCGGGTCCGGATGCCCTACGGCGGCGAGGCCTGGATGGTGACCCGCCACGCCGACGCCAAACTGGTCCTCGGCGACCGGCGGTTCAGCATGGCGGCGGGCGCGGGCAAGGACGTCCCCCGCCCCACCGAGCAGCTGCTGGAACCCGGCGGGCTGGTCTCGATGGACGCACCCGAGCACACCCGGCTGCGCCGGCTGGCGGGCAGCGCGTTCACCCCTCGCAGGGTGACGGCCATGCGCCCCTCGGTCACCGCCTTCGCCCACCGGCTGGTGGACACCATGACCTCCCGCGGCCCATCCGCGGATCTGCTGGACGCGCTGGCCCTGCCCCTCTCGATCGGCGTCATCTGCGAGCTGCTGGGAGTGGACTACGAGGACCGCCATGTCTTCCAGCGGTTCTCCGACGCGCTGCTCTCCACCTCGCTGCCGCCCGACGAGATCCACCGGGCCGGCGAGGAGTTCGTCGGCTATCTCGCCCGGCTGGTCGACGAACGGCGCGCCGCCCCCACCGACGATCTGCTGGGGGCGATGGTCCAGGCCCGTGACGACGAGGACCGCCTCTCCGAGGACGAGCTGTACATGCTGGGGGCCGGGCTCCTGGTCGGCGGGTACGAGACCACGGCCACCCAGATCGCCAACTTCGCCTATCTGCTGCTGCGCGACCGCCGGCTGTACGAGTCGCTGGTCACCGACCCCGGGCTGATCCCCGACGCCGTGGAGGAACTCCTCCGGTTCACCCCGCTGACCACGGTGGACGGCTACGCCCGGATCGCGCTGGAGGACGTCCTGGTCGGGGAGACCCTCATCCGCGCCGGGGAGGCCGTGTTCACCTCCGTGGCCGCCGCCAACCTGGACCCGGAGGTCTTCCCCGGGGCCGAGCGCATCGACTTCACCAGGGAACACAACCCGCACCTCGGCTTCGGCCACGGCATCCACTACTGCATGGGCGCTCCCCTGGCCCGGATGGAGATCCAGGTGGTCCTGGACGTCCTCACCCGGCGGCTCCCCGGGCTGCGCCTGGCCGTGCCCGCGACGGACATCCGATGGCGGCCGGGCCTGCTGCTGCGGGTGCCGGCCCGACTGCCCGTCACATGGTGACCGGCCCGGAGTCCCGGCCCGGCGGGCCCCGTACCGGTGAGAACGCCCCGTTCGGCACCCCGGCCGCGCCCGCGCCCGGCAGTGTCGTCGTGCTGGGCGGTGCCGGCTATGTCGGACGCCATGTGTGCGCCGCCTTCGCCGCGCTGGGCCACGAGGTCGTCAGGGTGGGCCGCCGCCCGCCCGAGCGGCCGATGCCGTACCGGCAGCTCACCCTGGACCTGGCCGGTACGGACCCGGAAGCGCTGGCCGAGGCGCTGGACGCCGAACGCCCGGACACCGTCGTCAACTGCGTCGGCAGCATCTGGGGCCGGACCGACGACCAGATGTGGTCCGCCACCGCGGTGCCCACACTGCGGCTGCTGGACGCGCTGGCCCGGCTGGCCACGAGACCCCGGCTCGTCCATCTCGGCTCGGTCCTGGAGTACGGGCCGGTACCCCCCGGCACCTCGGTGGGCGCCGACACGACACCGCGCCCCGACACGGCGTACGGCAGAAGCAAGCTCGCCGCCAGCGACGCGGTGCTGCGGGCCACCGCCGACGGACGGGTCGACGGCGTGGTCCTGCGGGTCTCGAACGTCTCCGGGCCCGGCACCCCCCGGATCAGCCTGCTGGGCCAGGTCGCCGAGCGCCTGCTGGCGGCGGACGGCACCGGTACGGAGGCGGTCGTGGAACTCTCCCGGCTGAGCGCGCACCGGGACTATGTCGACGTACGGGACGTCGCCGACGCCGTCATCGCCGCCGCCCACGCACCGGCCGTCCCGGTGCCCGTCGCCATCGGGCGGGGCGAGGCGGTCTCCGTCCGCGCCCTGGTCGACCTCTTCATCGAGGTGAGCGGGGTTCCGGCACGGGTGGTGGAACGCCCGGCACCGGACCCCGGACCCGCTCAGCCTCCCCCCTCCGGTCAGTCCTCCCCCTCCCCCTCCGGCCGGCGGGAGGACAGGCTGCGGGTCGACACCGGCCCGGCACGCGCCCTGCTGGGCTGGGAGCCACGCCGCTCGCTGCGGGAGTCGGTCCTCGACTGCTGGCTCGACCTGGCCCGTGCGCACCGGTCCCCCACCACCCCATCGCAACCCTCTGGAGGTTGAGCCCCCGTGACCACCTACGTCTGGGACTACCTGGCGGAATACCAGAACGAACGCGCGGACCTCCTCGACGCCGTCGAAACCGTCTTCGGCTCCGGGCAGTTGGTCCTCGGCCCCAGCGTGGCAGGGTTCGAGAAGGAGTTCGCGGACTACCACGGCCTGCGCCACTGCGCCGGTGTCGACAACGGCACCAACGCCGTCAAGCTGGGGCTCCAGGCCCTGGGCATCGGCCCGGGGGACGAGGTCATCACCGTCTCCAACACCGCCGCGCCGACGGTGGTGGCCATCGACGGCACCGGTGCCACCCCCGTCTTCGTCGATGTCCGCGCCGAGGACTACCTCATGGACACCGACCGGCTCGCGGACGCCATCACCCCGCGCACCAAGGCACTGCTGCCCGTCCATCTGTACGGGCAGTGCGTCGACATGGCCCCTCTGCTCGCCCTGGCCGAGGAGCACGGACTGGCGGTACTGGAGGACTGCGCCCAGGCCCATGGCGCCCGCCACCACGGCGCGTTGGCCGGCACCCTGGGCGACGCCGCGGCCTTCTCGTTCTACCCCACGAAGGTCCTCGGCGCGTACGGCGACGGCGGAGCCGTCCTCACCGACGACGAGAACGTCGACCGCGCGCTGCGCAGGCTGCGCTACTACGGCATGGAGGACGTCTACTACGTCGTCCGGACCCCCGGCCACAACAGCCGGCTCGACGAGGTCCAGGCCGAGATCCTGCGCCGCAGGCTCACCCGGCTCCCCCGCTACATCGAGGCCCGGCGCGCGGTCGCCCGGCGCTACGCCGAGGGGCTGGCCGGCCTGACCGGGGACGGCGGCCTGGTGCTCCCGTCCATCGCGGCGGGGAACGACCATGTGTACTACGTGTACGTCGTCCGCCACCCCCGCCGCGACGAGATCATCGAGGCCCTCAAGGGCCATGGCATCTCCCTGAACATCAGCTATCCCTGGCCGGTGCACACCATGAGCGGCTTCGCGCACCTGGGCTACGCCAAGGGGTCGCTGCCCGTCACGGAGCGGCTGAAGGACGAGATCTTCTCGCTGCCGATGTATCCGACGCTGCCCACCGATGTCCAGGACCAGGTGATCGCCGCCCTGCACGAGGTGGTGGGCGCGCTCTGAGGGGAGACGGGCGAGCGGCCCCGGCTCCGCCCCGCGGCCGGCCGGGCATCAGGGAAAAGGGAAACGGTCCGTCTCGTCTCACCTGTGGGTACACTGCGCCCATGACCGCCCGGCCACCCGCTCGAAGCGAGTCCCCGCGTCGTAACGAGGCCACCCGCCACGCCATCCTCGACGCCGCCCTGGAGCTGGTCCGGGAGACCGGCCACACCCGCCTGACCATCGAGGGGATCGCCGCTCGGGCGAGGGTCGGCAAGCAGACCATCTACCGCTGGTGGCCCTCGAAGGGCGCGGTCCTCCACGAAGCCCTGGTGGAGCTGGACGCGGCCGACGGGCACGGCGCCGGGGACCTCCCCGACAGCGGCGATCTGCGGGCCGACCTCAAGAGCGCGCTCCGCTCCGCCGTCGCCGAACTCACCGACCCCCGCCGCAGCGAGGCGCTCCGCGTCCTGACCGCCGAGGCCGTTCTCGACCCCGCCCTGGCCGCCGACTACGCCGCCGTACTGGACCGCCCCGGCCGCAACCCCATCCACCGCCGCCTGCGCCGCGCCCAGGACTCCGGACAGCTCGCCCCCGGCACCGACCTCGCCATCATCACCGACCTGCTCCGGGCCCCCCTCCGCCACCGCTGGCTGCACGGCGACACCCCGCTCACCACCGCCTTCACCGACACGGTGGTCGACATCACCCTGACCGGCTCCGGCCACCCCCTTCCCCCCACCCCACCGACCCCCCGGTGATCACCCGACCCCCCACCGACCACCCGCTACACTGTCGGCGGTGGCTCAAGCCCTTGCGCCTGTCCCACCATGGAGCTGCCGGGAAGCCGACGGCCTGGATCCGCCCACTTCTGGGTGGTTTCGGGGACGTTTTCCGACAGATCCCCCGCCTTCGTAGCTCAGGGGATAGAGCACCGCTCTCCTAAAGCGGGTGTCGCAGGTTCGAATCCTGCCGGGGGCACAACGCATGACCGCTCTGACCTGGGGTCTCCCCCAGGGAGGCGCTCCACTCGGCCTCGGACTCCTCGTCCGGGGCCGTTTGCGTGAGCAGGCGGGCGGGCAACCGCCTTCACCTCAGGCCCGGCCCCTGGATGGGCGTCGAGGTGCGGTGGGCGAGGCGGGAAACGGGCTGCCGTGTGCGCGGTGGGCGCGTCAGGATGGTGGCATGGGGGAATCCACCGTGCACACAGCGTTCCGACTGACCTTCACCGACTACCAGCAGGACCCGGACGACAGTGATCTCCTTCGGCGGGCCGTCACCGTCCGGGCCGATCGGATCACATTCGGCGACGGGCAGATGGATCTCTGGCTCGCGGGTACGCATGTCGCGGCGTTTCCGCTCGATGTTGTCGAGTCGGTCTGTCCGCAGGGGGCCGTCGGGAGCGGGAAGCGGGAGTCGCCGGAGGAGTTGCGGGCTCGGTATCCGCGGATGGGACACCCGTGGTCGGCCGAGGACGACGCGCGTCTGCTCGCGCTCTACCAGCAGGGGGAGCGCGACTTCGGCGCGCTCGGGCGGGAGTTCGGGCGGAAGCCGAGTGCGATCCGGTCGCGGCTGGCCAAGCTGGGGCTGGAGAGTCTGGCCTGACAGCGCCGGGGGCCGTGTACGGCATCCCGGAGGCTGGGTCCCGCCGTCGGCCGGGCGGCGGGACCCCGGCCGGGTCTCAGTTGACCGTGGTGCGGACGCCGGGGATGGCCATCTCGGTGAGGGGGTCACCGTCCGAGGTGCGGCAACCCGCAAAGGTGATCCGCTCCAAGCCGTCGAGCCGGGCGAAGGCATCGGGGTCATGGGGTACCACGCAGCCGTAGAAGTCAAGTCGTGACAGCACGGGCGGGGTACTCCGGAGCCTTCGAAGCCAGGCAGCCGCATCGGCCCTGAAGAACGTCAAGCTGCTGAGGCTCGTCATTCCCGCCAGCTCTTCGAACCCTCGCACCCTGCTCACCGCACTCACTTCCAACAGCAGACCCTCCAGACCGGACAGGGCCGTCAGTGGGCCGAGATCGCTGCCCGCACGGACTTTGTGCAGAGCCAGGGAGGCCAACCCGAGCAGGTGCAGTTTGTTGAGATCCAGGTCCGCATGGTCGGGAAGCGCCAGATGACGCAGCTCCTTGAGCTCCTTCAGCGTCGCGCGTCCCCGCACCGACACAGGGCCGAAGAGAAAGAGCCACCGCAGGCCCGGGTGGTCCCGCAGGACGGTGAGGTCGGCCACTCCGTGCGCTGCCATGATCTGCAGCTTCCGCAGGGGTGGAAGGCCAACGAGGAAGTCGAGCCGGTCCACGAGGCATTCCACCCGAAGATTCGTCAACCCTGACAACCGGCGAACCGCGCGCAACTGCCCGGAGTGGGTGAGGTACACCCAACGGCCCTCCAGTGGAAGCCGGGACAGAACCGCATCGACGTAGGACTCCGCCTCGAAGTAGGCCCAGGCCTGGATCAGTTCATCGATCACCGCGTCGCGTTCGTCCCCCACATACGCCCCCAGCCGCTCCAGCCCCTCCTCACCCCCGATCAGCGCCACCGTCCGCACCGTCTGGATCGCCGCCTTCTCCGTCAGCGACGACAGCGACCTCGGCAGCGAGCGGAGGAGTGTGGGGCCCACGGCCGCCAGGGCGGGCGGGTCCGTTTCGCGGCGGGCCGGGAGGAGGCGGTCCACCGCGGCGTCCAGGCGGGCGGCCAGGTCGACGGAGACGGTGGGGAGGGTTTCCTGGCAGGCGGCGGCCAGGAGGCGGAGGGTGCGGGCGGGGCGGGGTTCGGTGTCGGCGCGGTCGAGGATGCCGTGGAGGAGTTCCTCGCGCTGGCGGGTGGTGGCGTGGCCCGCCGCCATGATGATGGTCTCGCGCCAGAGGTCCAGATGGGCGCGGCCGACCAGATTGCCGATGCGGTCCTCCTCCGTCGCCTCCTTCGCGGCCAGATACTCCTGGAAGGTGCGGTGGACGAAGTCCAGCCGGTCGTCGGCGGGGGAACGGAGGACCCCGGAGCGTTCCCTCAGCTGCTCCAGGACCCGGGCGCCGTCGAGGTCGTCGAGATGGCGCATCGCCCGGAGCTTCGCCGTGACATGGCCGGCCGCCTGCTCCAGGGCGATCTCGCTGCGGTTGTTGTCCGACAGCCGCCACGCCAGATCGCGGAGGAGGACGAGCTTGTCGGCGAGCGAGAGCCCGCTCGCCAGGGCGCTCGGCACATTGCGGTCGGCGTCCCGGTCGTGGACCAGGGTGTGCAGGGCGTTGCGGTACAGCTCCATCCGGTCCCGGGGCAGCTGGCGGCCCCGGTGCAGATGCATCGCGCACAACATCGCGGCCAGCAGCGGTGTGCCCGCCAGGGACTGGAGGTGCGGGCGGTCCTTGAGGCCGGCGAGCAGGGACTGTTCGTACAGCGGGAGCTGGTCCACCGTGCAGGGCAGCTCGTCGCCCAGCTCACGGACGGCCTGGTGCCACTGGCGTACGAAGGCCGCCAGGTCCGAGGGGGTCATCCGGTCCAGGTGGAGGGCGGAGAAGCCCTCGTGGCGCAGCCAGTCCGCGCCGGCCGCCGCGGGGCGGGAGGTGACGACGGTGCGGACGGAGCCGTAGCGGCCCAGGAGCTTGCGCAGCCACTCCCGTACCGCACGGCGTTCCCGTTCGGGGAGTTCGTCCACGCCGTCGATCAGCAGCAGGGCGTTGCCCCCGGCGAGCTGCCGTTCCACCCAGCCCCGGGGCATGATCCCGACGATGGGCCCGGCGACCCGGTCCAGCATCGCCTCCGGGTTGGGCGGGGTCCCGCCGCCGTACTCGCGCAGTTTGATGAGGACGGGGGTGAGACCGTTCCACTCGGCCAGCTCCCCCGTGAAGGCGCCGCGCGCGGCCATCACGGCGAGCCAGCGCAGCAGGGTGGTCTTGCCCGAGCCGGCCTCGCCGCGCAGCAGGACCCGGCGGGTGCCGCTCAGGGCGGTCTCCACCCGCATGCCGGAGCCCGCGCTTCCGGCCTTCTCCCAGTCGCTCATGCCGAGCCGGAGCGGAGGGAGGGAGCGGTCGGTACGGTGGCGCCTCCCGGCACCCGCGAAAGCCCCGGCCGCCCCGCCGACCCCGCCCGTTCCCCTGGCCCCGCCGGTTCCGCCGGCCCGCAGGCTGACATACGCGACCGAGAGCCGTACCCGGGGCGCGGCGGCCCGGTCGGAGGTACGGCGGAACAGCTCCACCTCGTCCAGGTCCCGGCTGACCAGCTCCAGATACTCGCGGCGGAAGGCTGTGTCCTGGTCCGTCCCGTCCGGCGCGAGCAGCGAACGGTCCGGCAGCCGTTCGAGGATCCGCGCCACCTCGGTGCCCAGCGTCGCGGTCCGGATCAGCAGCTCCGCCACCGCCCGCTCCTCGAAGACCGGCAGGCTGCGGACGATCCGCACGTAGTACTCGACGCACTCGGCGAGGAGCCGTTCGTAGAGCCGGGTCTCGACCTCGTTCAGCCCGGTCGGCGGGGTCATGGAGCCGGTGATCCGGCGGATCAGTTCGGCGGGGTGGGCGTTCGCGGCGAGCAGCGCCTCGTCGGTGAGGTCCGCGTGGGCGAAGGTGTCGGCCACGGCGTCGATCACGGCCTGCCAGCCTTTCTCCGTCAGGCGCGGGAACTCCTGTCGCAGAAAGGGTTCCAGCCGGTCGTACACCGCGTTGGTGATCTTCTCGAACTGCTGCCGGACCTCGCGCTGGAGCCGTATCCCGGGCAGTTTCACCCGTACCAGTTCCTCCATCGACAGCTGCCGTTCCTGCTGCCGCTGTCTGCTCCCCAGCCACCACTGTCCCGCCGCGTTCGCCACGGTGGTGCCCAGCCGTAACGCGGCTGTCTCCGCGACCATGGAACTCCCCTCCCTCGCCCGGGCAGGCATTCTGTCAGCAGAGGTCGGGCCGGAGTGCGGCGGTGGGAAGGAGAGGTCGGGAAAGGAGCCTCGAAGGGCCCGGAGGGGCGGGAGGGCCCGGAGGGGCGGGAAGGCGGGAGGGGCGGGAAGGCAGGGGCGGTCAGGGCTTCAGCGGGAGCCAGCCGCGGCGCACCGCGCGGACGCCCGCCTCGAAGCGGCTGCGCGCCTCCAGCCGCTCCATGAGGTCGCCCGCGATACGCCGGGCGGTGCGCGCGGAGACGCCGAGCCGCTTGGCGACCGACTCGTCCGTATGGCCGTCGGCCAGCAGCTGAAGGGCGACGGACTGCTGCGGGGTCAGCCCGTGCGGATCGCGGACGGTGGCCTCGGCGAGCGGCTGGGCCGCCGCCCAGGTGGCCTCGAAGAGGGCGCAGAGCGCCGTCAGCATGCCCTGGCCGGTGAGGACGACGGCCCCGGCCGCGGTGTTGTCGCTGCTGACCGGGATCACCGCGGTACGGCGGTCCACGATCAGCATCCGGGTCGGTAGCGCGGCCACCGTACGGACCTGTCCGCCCTGCTCCGCCAGCCAGTTGGCGTGCTCGATGGAGGGGCGGCTGTTACGGACGCTGTCGAGATAGACCGTCCGCATCCGCACCCCCCTCCCCAGGAGCTGTTCGTTCAGCGGCCGGGAGGAGGCGATGGCCGCCTCGGTGAGGACGGAGTCGGGCGAGAACGCCATCAGCTCCGCCTTCAGGTCCCGGGTCAGCGTGATCAGCCTGTCCCGTACGGCGTCGATGCCGACGAGCTGCTCCACCCCCGGGTGGGGGGTGGCGGGGCGCAGTTCCGCGTACTCGGATATCAGCTGGGCCGCCGCGGCCCGGGAGGCTTCGAGGCGCTGCTGCTCGGCGGCGATTTCCGCCTGGCGGCGGGCCATGAGGATCTCCATGCCGATGTCCGGCGAGACCACCCGCAGCCGTCCGGCGTTCTCGGCGGAGGCGCGGACCAGGGCCAGTTCGCTCAGCTCGTCCAGTGCCCGGCGCACCTCCTCCTCGCCGTCGCCGATCGCGTCGGCGAGGGCGGCCACCCCCGCCTCCGGGTGCAGCAGCATGGCGCGGTAGACGGATTCGGCCGCAGTACTCAGTCCCAGGCCCGTGAGCATGAGTCCCCCCCTTGGTTTCCACATGGTCGAGCGCTGTCGATCATCGCAGAAAGGGGCGCATATCTGCACAGAGCAAACACCTCGTCCACGTGATACGCACACGCGACCTCAGTGACGACCTCAGCCAGAACCTCAGTGGCGACCTCGGGCACGAGCAGCGGCGGCCACGACGACGGACACGATGGCGGACGCGGTTGTACGGACGCTTCCGGCCCTGGCCCGAACAGGCCACGGGAACGTGCGGGACGTGGTGGCTCCGGGGCCGGACCCTTGGTGCATGTACCTCGTCCACGCACGGTTCGAAACCGTGTTGCCGTCCCAAGTTCCCTGGGACATCAAGGAATTGAGCCGCTCCCTGCTTCTCCCCGCCGATCACGTGGAGCATCTGTCCGTGCACCGGCGGTCGGCCCGGCACTTCGTACTCGGCTTCTATCTGCTCGCCGGTTCGCTGGCGGAGGCGGAGACCCGGGCCGAGCGGGTGAGTCTGCGTCTGCTCGGTACGGGAGCGCTGCCGCCCGCCCGACTGCTCGCGGCCGAGGCGCCGCTGATGGTGCCCGAGGCGGTCCTGGGATTCGGAGCGCCGTAAAGGTGTAAAGCCGCAGAGCGGTAAAGGCGTAGAGCCGTAATGGCGTAAAGGCGTAGCGGGGGGGGGCGGCCCGGGGTGAACGGAACGGGGGCCGACGGGAGGGGCGGCGATGGCCGGAAGCGGCCGTCATGGCCGCAACCGTCCACGGCCTGTTCGGTCCACCCACATCCCCTTCTCACCCCGCTGAGCTGCGGCTTAGCTATGACTCACCGGAACGGGGAGCGCCAACCGCGGGGCGCCACCGGCCGGAGGACAGAGCCACCGGCCGTCGTCGTACGGCCCCCCGAGAGGACACCCGCAGCCATGAACACCACCCGTATCGCCAAGGCCGCCGCGGTCACCGCCTTCACCGCCTTCGTCGTCGCACTCGGCACTCCGGCCCTCGCCGCCACCGCCACCGCCGACGCCCGGGGATCGGCCGCAGTCACCGTTCAGGCCGCCGCCCACGACAAGGGTCTCGACGGCCCGGTCGTCGCCAAGCCGTACGACATGAGCTGGCAGTAAGCACCCGGCTTCGTCGACGCACCCACCGTCCCGAAACTTCCCAGGGGGAGACCGTGCCCGCCGTCCGTCATGCCCTCCGTGCCTCCACCGGCGCCCTGCTCTCCGGTGCCGTGGGTGCCGGACTGCTCACCGCCGCCACCTTCGCCGCCGCCCCGGCCGCCTCGGCCGCCCCCACGAGCACCACCTGTACCGGTACCGCCTCGGTGTACGGAGTCCTCGACGACGGCCGTATCACCTTCAGCGCGATCAACCCGGCGCGCGGCGATCTGACCCGGGTACGGGTCGGCCCCGACCTCGGCTTCACCCCCAAGGCCATGGCCACCCTCAACTTCAACACGGTGCTGGTGACCTCGACGGCGGGCGCGCTCTACCGGGTCGACGTCCGCACCAACAACACCACCCTGGAACTCGCCGGTGTGGAGAAGATCGCCGCCAGCGGCTGGACCCACGACAAGCTCACCTACGACGGACACGGCCATCTCTACGGCACCGCCGGCGGCACGCTGATCCAGTACCTGGTCTCGCAGGACAAGCCGCAGGGCTCGCAGCACATAGGCCAGCGCAAAGAGATAGGCAGCGGCTTCGTCCTCAAGACGCTCACCGCGGCCGGTGACGACCGGCTGCTCGCCACCACCGCCGCGGGCGCGCTCCACTCGTACAAGATCAACAGCAATGGCTCCTGGGACCGCGACGATCTGAAGGCCGACGGCTGGTCCGGCTTCGACCAGCTGGTCTCGCCGGGCGGCGGCCTCTACTACGGCCGGATGGGCACCACCGGCGCCCTGTACTGGTACAAGGACGCCAACCCCCAGGACGGCAGCGGTGCCGACATCACCTACCACAACGACGACCCGGTGAACACTGATGGCTGGTCGCAGAAGCTGCTCTCGGCCCAGCCGAACACCTTCAAGTGCACCACCACCACGACCCCCGAGACCGTCGACCGGGACAACATCGCCCAGGTCAAGGCCGCCGGCCGCAATCTGATGGCCGCGCGTGGCGCCTCTTGGAACACCGACACCCAGTGGAGCTGCCTGGAGCGGCTGTGGGAGAGGGAGAGCGGCTGGCGCTGGAACGCCGACAACCCGTCCTCCGCCGCGTACGGCATCCCGCAGGCCAACCCGGGTTCCAAGATGGGCCTCTTCGGCGCGGACTGGAAGACCAACCCGATCACCCAGATCAAGTGGGGTCTCTACTACATCGAGAACCGGTACGACACCCCCTGTGGCGCCTGGAACCACTTCCTGAACAACAACTGGTACTGAGCCACAAGAACCACCGGTACCGAGCCACGGCGGCTTGTCGCGGTGCCCGGACGCCCCCGGACGCACCCGGACGACACACCCGGGGTGACACCCCGAGCGACGCACCCGGGTGGCACGCGGAGCGACGCACCCGGGCGACGCACCCGGGTGACACCCCCGCCGCCGCCGCTCGTACCCCCTCCCCTCCTCACAGACCTCCGCCCGGCGCATCTCCGTCCGGGCTGCCCGAGAACTGGAGAACCAGCATGTTCGCGAAGTCCCAGAAGCTCCGTACCGCCGTCGCGGGTCTCGCCCTCTCGGCCGCGTCGCTCGGGCTGGTCACCGTCACCGGCGCACCGGCCACGGCGGCCCAGGTCTGCTCCGGCCAGGCCTCGGTCTACGGAATCCTGGAGGACGGCAGACTGACGTACTCCGCGATCAACACCAGCGGCGACCGCCTCAAGACCCTGATCGGCCCGGACCTCGGCTTCACCCCCAAGGCCATGGCCACCCTCAACTTCAACACCATCCTGGTCACCTCGACGGCGGGCGCGCTCTACCGGGTCGACGTCCGGACCAACAACACCGCCCTGGAGCTGTCCGGCGTCGAGAAGATCGCCGCCAGTGGCTGGACCCACGACAAGCTCACCTACGACGGGTACGGGCACCTCTACGGCACCACCGCCGCCGGAAACCTCCTCCAGTACCTGGTCTCGCAGGACAAGCCGCAGGGCTCCCAGCACATAGCCCAGCGCAAGGAGATAGGCACCGGGTTCGTCCTCAAGACCCTGACCGCCGTCGGCCAGGACCGGCTGCTGGCCACCGCCGCCGACGGACGCCTTCTCTCGTACAAGATCATCGGTAGCGCCTGGAAGCGCGACGACCTCAAGAACGACGGCTGGTCCGCCTTCGACCAGCTGGTCTCCTCGGGCGGCGGCTTCTACTTCGGCCGGATCCCGACCACCGGTGCCATGTACTGGTACAAGGACGGCAATGTCTCCGACGGCAAGGGCGGCGACATCGTCTACCACACCAACGACCCGGTGGACACGTCCGGCTGGACCCAGCGGCTGCTCTCCGCCGCCCCCGACACCACCACCTGCAAGCAGGTCAACACCCTCGGCCAGGACATCGCCGCGGACGCCAACCGCGAGGTCGGCAACAACTTCAACGACTTCGACTTCGTCCACGCCCGCGCCTGGTGCGCCGAGTTCGTGAAGTACATCTGGGCGGGCAACGGCGTCGACCACGCCCGTGAGGTGGACGCCCGCGCCGTCAGTCTCAAGGAGTACGGCCAGCGGCACGGCACCTACCGGACCGGCGCCCCCCGGCTCGGCGACGCGGTGCTGTACGACAAGGACGGCAATCTGAACGACGGCGAGGCCGACCACGTCAACATCGTGGTGGCGGTCTCGGCGGACGGCAAGCAGATCCAGACCGTCGGCGGCAACGAGAGCGGCCAGGTCTCCAAGTCGGGCTGGTTCAGCTGGGACACCGCCGCCAGCCCGGTCGGCGCGGGCCCCGTCCTCGCCTTTGTCTCGCCGAAGGGCTGAACCCCACCCGCGGTACGGGCCCCAACCCATCCGCCGCCGGTCAGCGGTCACCAGCCATCGGCTTCCCGGGAGCCGGCCCCCAACCGGCTCCCGACCGGCCCGCGTCGCCCCAGGCGGCGCGGGCCGGCGCCGTATGCGCGGACACAGGTGGGCCCGCCCGCCGACCGACAGAGGCCGGAGGTCAGAGGTCAGAGGCTAGGGGTCAGCGGCCAGGTGCTAGGGAGTGTCTTCAAAGTAGCGTCGTTCGCCCGGAGGGCGGGCCGGGCGGGGTCTGGTGCGTGCAATCGCAAGGCGGAGGAGGGAGTCCATGCGGTGGGGGCACCTCCCGGGCCGCCAGGCCCAGGGGGCCATCGGCGACCGACGACAACATCGCGAGTGTGCGTGCCAGGGCACGGCCGGCAGACGGGACTTTGAAGACACGACCTAGGACGCCCGGCACTCCAGCCGCATCTGTGCCGCCGCGTGATGGGCGCCCTCGCGGCCCTCGCCCCAGTCCCGGCCCCGGTCGAGGAGCCGGACGGTCACCTGCTCGTCGCTCACCCCGACCCGGCTGATCCGGAGGGCCTTGCCACGCTGTGCCACCTGGTCGACCGCGAAGCTCCGCAGCAGCCCGCCGCCCTGGGAACGAGCGGCCCGCACCTGGTAGACGGAGGGGTCGCCGGCCACATCCCGGCCCCGCTCGGCCCGGGGGACCACCACGGTCAGATCGCACCAGTGGAAACCGGAACCGACGTACCACGACCAGGCCACCCAGCCGCCGCCGTCGGAGTCATCATGGCCGGACATCGGCAGGGCGCTGAAACGGCCGTCGCAGCCGTCGCCCCGATGGCCACCGCTCCACCGTGTGTACCAGCCCTCGTCGCCGTCCTGGTAGCGGCCGTGCTCCTGGTAGCGGCCACCGCCCGAGCAGCCGGGCCCGGCCCAGGCCGTGTAGACCGGGCGCTGGACGTCCCGGCCGGTCCGCCCCGGCTCACGACCGCCCGCGCCCGCCGTGCCCGCCGTGCCGCCGGCGGACGGGGCCGTGGTGCCCGAGGCGGCCTCCCGGGACTTCCGGGGGTCGGGCGACGAGGAGCGCGCGGCGGAACCCGCGCCTCCGGCGGAACCCGCCGACTTGGTGGACTCGGTGGAGCGCCGCTCCCCGGCCCGGTCGCCCGCCCGGCCCGCGCCGGAGGAACCGGCCGGCGGTGAGGGTTCGATCCGCTGCGGTACGCCGCCCAGCCCGCCCAGGTCCCCCAGCTCGTCGGGGAGCAGCCCCGGCTCCCGGGGCGCCCCGTTCTCCTTGGACCGCGAGGACTCTCCGCCGCGCAGGGTCATCACGGAGGCGGCCAGTGCCAGCGCGGTCAGGACGATGCCGCCGACCAGCAGAATCCTTCCTGTACGGGAGAGCAGCGAGAGCCGTCCGAGGACGGTGTCCCGTGCCACCCAGCTCCCGCTCCCCTGACCGGCCGGGGTACCGCAGACCGGGCACCGCATTCCCGGCAGCGCGCCGCCGGGGCCACCGCATCGTTCGCACGCCATCTCACACCTGAACCACGTAGACCGACTGTTCGGTATGCCTGAGAAAACCGTGTCCACTATGCATGAGGAGTCGGTGGGCCGACAGGGGTTAACGGCGGTAAGCCCCTCGGGAGTTCACCGAAGGGCCGGAATCGTATACAGACGGTGATCGCCATGGCCGGAGACCATCGCACCGGCCGGGTGCCGCCGCCGGAGACCGTCGCACCGGCCCGGGCGCCATGGCCCGGGAGCGCCGTACCGGCCGGGCGCCGTCGCCGGGGAGCGCCGTAGCAGTGCCAGAGCCGGTGAGCCCGCAACAGCGCGACAGCCGGGGACCGCTCACGGTCGAGCGGTCCCCGGCTGTCATCGATCGCTACGGGGTGGTCTCCTGCCGCATCTCCTCCGGGCAGGGCGTCCCCCGCTGGAGGTCGTACGGAGCGGCCAGCCGGTACGTCCCCGCCCGGGGCGCCACCAGCTCGGTCCACTCGTCGCCCTCGGCGTCCGCCTCCAGCTTGATCAGACAGCCCGCCGGGTTGTCGAAGCTCTTGGCCGACCCCTCGGGCCGCTGCTTGGACTCCTCGGTCTCCCCGGGGCTCGCGACCTTGTCGCCCTTGTCGTCGACCAGGCCCAGCCAGGGCGAGTACGGGATCCTGATCCGTACCCGGCCCTGCTCCCGTACATGGATGCGGACCTCGCCCGCGGTCGCCTGCTCCACCGTCGCCGGCGGGTCGGCCATGGGTACGGGGTTGCGCACCTTGAAGAGAGCCCAGTTGGAGTCGCCCCAGATCTTCTCCAGATAGGGCAACCCGCCCTTGACCAGCTCGGCCTCCTGCTCCGCGCCGACATCCGGGTCGCCCTTGGGGAGAACGACATAGCGGACCGCCCACCGCTCCAGCCAGGCCCGGTAGTCCACCGAGGTCAGCGGGTTCTCCTGGTCATAGAAGATGGGGTTCCGCTTCATGTCGGCCTGACGGTTCCAGCCGCGCGCCAGATGGACGTACGGGGAGAGCGCGGACGCCTCCCGGTGGCTGCTGGCGGGGACGACCTCGACCCGGCCCTTCTCCGCGTCGACCTTCTGGAGCTGGTCGACCAGCGGGGCCAGCTCAAAGCTCCAGGAGGCGGTGGGGGCGGTACGGACGATGTCGTCCACGCCCTTGAAACCGACCCAGGCGTTCATCCCGATGAAGCCGACGACCAGGGCGTACCACTTCAGCGAGCGCGGCACCGTGTACGGCAGGACCGCCAGCAGCGCCACCCCGGCGAAGAGCATCGGCATCCGGGAGATGTTCGAGCCGATCTGGGAGTCTATGGCCCAGGCCAGGAAGACCCCGAGGGCGTAGACGGCGGAGGCCACCCGGACCGTCCGCCACTCCTTCGGTACGAGGACGGCCACCAGGACGCCGTAGACGAAGGGCAGCGAGGACGAGGCCAGCGACATGGGCTGGGTCCCCGAGAAGGGGAACAGCCATGACGAGAGGCCGACCACCGCGACCGGCGGGAGTCCGATGGCGTACGCGCCGGGTCTGCGTCCGTTGAGGAAGAGCGCGGCGGCCACGACCCCGAGGAAGAGCCCGGCGACCGGGCTGGAGGCGGTGGCGAGCGCGGCGAGCGGCGCCACGACGGCCCCCTTCGCCCAGCGCCGGTGACGCCAGCGGTGCGGCCAGGAGAAGAGGGCGGCGACCGCGGCGACCGCGAACATCATGCCGAGGCCGAAGGTGACCCGGCCCGAGAGCGCGTTGCAGAGGAAGGCGAAGGCCCCGGCGAGCGCGCAGGCCAGCGGGTTGCGGACGGCCCGCAGCCGGACCAGGATCAGCGCGGTCAGGGCGGCCGAGACGGTCCCCGCGACCATCATGGTGGACCGCACCCCGATGAGGGACATCAGATACGGCGACACCACGCTGTACGAGACGGGGTGCATCCCGCCGTACCAGGCGAGGTTGTACGCCGACCCGGGGTGCTGGCCCACGAACTCGGCCCAGGCGTCCTGGGCGGCCAGATCGCCGCCGCTGTTGGCGAGGAAGAAGAACCACAGCAGATGGGCGACGGCGGCGACCACCGTCGTCACCAGTACGGGGCGGCGGGAGAGCCGGTCCCAGACATCCGCGAGCGCGCGGGCGGCGCCGCCCGCTCTCCGTCCGGGCCCGTCGTCCGGCTCCGGTATTCGGGACCCGGCCGACCCGGTGGCGCCGACTGCGGAGCCAGTGGGTCCGGTACGGATGCTGTGGCCGTCCGTACGGACCGGCTCAGCGGTACTCACTGCGGTCTCTCCCCGTCGTCTGTCCGGCCTCTGCCCGGCGTGTCCGTCGTCTTCTGTCGCTGTCGGTCTCCGGACCGGCCTCGACCCGAAGCCGGACCGGCTGCCCGGTCCTGGTCCCCGCGACGCCTTCCGCGCCGGACGGCGCCCTTCGGAGAAGGACGCCGTGCGGGTGCGGCCGGGTTGCCCGGAACTGTCCGGACGCTAACACGAGGGCGCCCCGGCAGGGACGCCCTCGTGTTCCGTACGGCCGGTGATGGCTCAGCCGACCCGGGTCAGCTTCTCCATGAGACCGGGCTCCAGGAGGTCCCGCTGGAGCGCGACCGGTGCGGTCAGCCGGCCCTCGCCGGTGCCGACCGAGATCCGGCCGACGACATCGCCCCGCTTCCCGGTACCGGGGACGGCCTTGTCGCCGTTGTCGATCGCTATCTCGACCTTGTGTCCCGGCCAGCCGACCGCCTTGAGGTCCTTGGTGGCGACCACGGGGGTGGTGCCGCCCAGGCCGTCCTCGACCCGGCCGACGACCTCACCCTTCTTGATCACGACAGCGGAGGTGAGGGAGGACTGGGCCTTCTTGATCACCCGGGCGCTGTGGTCCATGGCCTTGATCAGCCGGTCCCGCAGCTTCTCCGCCTTCTGGATACCGAAGGTGGCCCCGTACACCCGGTGCACCCGGCCGTCGACCACGGCATTGGCCGACCAGAGGAAGTTGCCGCCCGCGGGGGTGGACGAACCGGTCTTGATCCCGCCGACGCCGTCCTGGAGCAGGACCCGGTCGGCGGTGTTGTAGCGGATGCCGGAGATGCCGGGAACGGTGATCTGGGTGGTGTTGACGATCTCCCGGAAGACCTCGTTCTTCATCACCGCCTCGGCCAGCTTGACCTGGTCCAGCGGGGTGGAGACGGTTGTCTTGTTCAGACCGCTGGGGTCGGTGTAGACGGTGTCCTTCATCCCCAGCTCCTCGGCGGCGGCGTTCATCTTCGCCACGAACGCCTTCTCGGAGCCCGCGTCCCAGCGCGCCAGCAGCCGGGCCACATTGTTGGCGGAGCGGACCATCACCAGTTCGAGCAGCTGACGCTGGGTGTACTCCATCCCGGCGGGCACGGGCTCGACGGACTCCGAGTCCTTGCGCTCCTCGTACTCGTCGGCGGTCCGCTGGTCTATCGCGATCTTCGGACCCTTCTGCTTGCCGCGCAGGGGGTGCTCCTGAAGGATCACATAGGCGGTCATCGCCTTGGTGACACTGGCGATCGGCTTCGGCTTGAGCGTGCCGTAGGTGGCGACCGTGCCGACGCCGTCCACGGCGACCGCGCCCTGGCCGTCCTTCGGGAACCCCAGGTCGATCGCGCCGCCCTTGAAGGTGAAGGCGGACTCCGCGGTCAGCCGCAGCTCCGTCCCGGGGAGCGGTCGCACCACCTGGGCGACCCCGAGGACGATCAGCAGAACGATCACCAGGGGGGTCCAGATCTTGACCCGGCGGGCCGCGGTGCGCAGCGGGGTGTCGGGGGTGTTCGTCAGCTGGGCGAGCAGATCGAGCGGGGGCATCGGCTGCTGACGGGTGCGCTCGGCCTCGGCGGCGGCGGCTCCGGGGACCACGGGTCCCGCGGGAGCGGCGGAGGCCGCCACCGAGCCGGGGCCGTCACCCCCGCCGGGACCGTCGGACGCACGGCCCTTGCCGGGAGCGTCGGTCGTACGGTCCTTGCCGGGGGCGTCGGCCGCAGGCTTTCCGGGGGCGGTCGCGGTACCGGCGGCGGCCGGTGTTTCGTTCCTGCTCCAGGACGGGCGCGGGATGTCCTCGTCGGTACGCAGGGGTACGAAGGTGCTGGTCCGCTCGGTGGACTTCTCCTCGGCCGCGGCCCCGGCCGAACCGGCGGCCCCGGCCTTGGCGGCGGAGACCTTCGCGGGGGCGGATTCGGTACGGGGAGCGGGCGGCTTGCGCAGCGCGGTGGTGGGCTGGTCGACGGCGGGACGGGAGTCCTTGCCGGGAGCCTCCTTGCCGGAGGTGTCCTTGCCCGGGGTGTCCTGCTCCGAGGTGCCCTTGCCCTGGTCCCGGGAGGGCTTGCCCGGGAAGGCCTTGTCGCGGATGGGGGTGAGCAGTGCGGTGGGGTGGTCGGTGACGGGCTCCCGGTCCTTGTCGGAGGCCTCGGGGTCGTCACCGGTCGCGTCGGCCGTGTCAGCCGTGTCGGCGTCGGCCTCGGGCTTCTTCTCGGCCTTCGCAGATGCGACGGGCTCCTCGGCGGACCCCTCGGCCGGCTCGTCGTCCCGGCCCTGGTGCTCGTCCGGGCCGTCCGCGTCGTCCTCGTGCTCGTCCGCGCGCTCATCCCGTACCTGCGGCAGCGCGGTCGTCTCCGCCGCGTCCGCCACGTCCGCCGCGTTCACCGCGGGCAGGAGAGCGGTCCGCTCGGCCGGCACCTCCGGCAGCTCGGCGGTCACATCCGCCGCGCCCTTCGGCCCGTCCGGTTCCGGGTCACCGTCGTCGCCCGCGCGGCCGGCGCCCCTGGAGTCCTCGGCATCCGGAGCGCCCTGGGACCCCGCGGACTTCTCGGCGTTCTCGGCGTCGTCGGCGTTCGCGGCGCCCTCGGAGTCATCCTGCGCGTCGTCCTTCGAGGACTTCGGGGAATCCGGGGACTTCGAGGACTTCGGGGACTCCGGCTCGTCATCCGCGGAGGCCACCCACGCCGCCACGGCCGACCGCAGCGCGCGGTCGTTCTCCACCGAGCCCGTCTCCGTACCCGCTTCACGAACGCGCGGACCGGACGCCCCCGGCCCGTCCCCGTCGGCGGTGTCCTTCCCCTCCGACTCCCGCTCCGGCAGGGCCGGAAGCTTGAAGACCGCCGTCGGCTGGTCCGGCTCCAAGGGCCGCGGCCGGCCCGCCATGGCGAGCCTCGGGTCCCGTTCGCCCTGAGCCGACTCCCCCGGCGACTTCCGCTGCTCCGACCTGTCGGGGGACTCGCCCGCCACCGTGCCTCCTCCATGAGTCATGCGCCGCAGCCATACGTACGCACTTGCGGACGCCGATTACCGGCAGCCCGTGTTGTCCGAACCATCTATCAGTGTCCTGTGTGAGAGCACGGCCCCTGCCTCTAGACGAGAACGACATACCTATCGGTTCCCATACAAAGCACTCAGGCACTCTCGACAGACCAATGTGAGAGGCGTCACCCTGTCATTCATCCACGCGGGGAGGCATGGATGGGCAGGAGCCGCAGAACACTTCCGGAGGAGCTTCTGCTGCTCGCTCTGGACCCGACCACGGGTACCACAGCGCAGCCGCAGTCGCTCGACCTCGGCCTTGCCGGAGCCCAGCTAGTGGAGCTGGCTCTGGCAGGACGGATAGCCCCAGACGGGGATCGTATCGCCGTGGTGATGCCACGGCCGACCGGAGATCCGACACTGGACTCCGCACTGGAGCTGTTGCGCAGACGCGGCAGCCCGGTTCGGGCGGTCCACTGGATCGGCGGGCCCCGACTGGGGCTGCGTCAGATCTACCTCGCTCACCTGGAACGATGCGGCATGGTGCATGCCGTGGCGGGCCAGATGTGCGGGGTGCTGCCGACGACTCGCTATCAGGCGACGGACACGGCGATCAGCCGGGACATCCGTACCCGGCTGGACAGTGCGATCCGAACCGGCGTACCGCCGGACCCGAGGACCGCCGCACTGGCCGCGCTGGCCCATGCGGTAGGCCTCGGCAAGCATCTCTACCCCGGTAACGAGGGGCGTTCCTCACGGTCCCGGCTGCGGGATCTGATCCGGCACGACCCCATGGGCGGTCTGGTGGCACACGCCGTCATGGACGTTCAGAACGGTGTCGCCGCGCAGCCGCGCCGCGCGCCCGCGCCGAGTGGCCGACAGCCGGCCGTCTCGATGCAGGCCCGCCGTGGCGGCATGGCCCGGGTCGCGGCCCACTGAGCCGCGACCGCGACCGCGCGCCGTTTCTCGTTCCACCCCACACATCCTGGGCCCGGATTCCCGTACCGAAGCGTGTCATGACGCCTTTGTGGGACCGTGGATCGCAGGACCGCACATCGTAGGACCGACCGCCCGATCGTAGGGAGGCAGCCGTCGCGCCGCCTCCGTACGGTCGGGCGGTGATCCGTGCGGTCGGGATCCGTACGGCCGGGCGGCGATACGAGCGCCCGTACGAGAATTCCCCCGAGGGGTGCGGCGGATGATGTCATGAATGTGCTCCGTGTGGCGATTCCACAGCGCGCCCCGGCCGTTTGGTGGCAGTCTGCTGAGCAGTACATACGCTCAGACAAACAGCCGGAGGTGCAGTTTCCGTGGCGTCCAACGTCAATCCCACCGTCAGGAGACGCCGATTGGGCCTGGAGCTGCGCCGGCTCCGTGAGCTGAAAGGCATGACCGCCGAAGAGGTGGCCGAACGCCTCCTGGTGTCACAGTCGAAGATCAGTCGCCTGGAGAACGGCCGTCGGTCGATCAGCCAGCGCGATGTCCGCGATCTGTGCGGAGTCTACGAGGTGGACGACCACCGCATCGTCGACTCGCTGATGCAAATGGCCAAGGACTCACGGCAGCAGGGCTGGTGGCATGCCTTCGGCGATATCCCCTACAGCGTCTACATCGGGCTGGAGACCGACGCGGCCAGCCTTCGGGTCTATGAGCCGCAGGTGGTTCCCGGGCTGCTCCAGACCCGTCCGTACGCCGAGGCGCTGATCGCGGGAGCCCTCCCGGAGAGCGGTGCGGCGGACATCGAGAAGCGGGTCAGCGTACGCATGCGCCGCCAGGACCGGGTGCACGCGGAGGAGCTTCCGCTGCGGCTGTGGGCGGTGGTGGACGAAGCGGCGCTCCACCGGATCGTGGGCGCCAAGGCGCTGATGCGAGAACAGCTGGAGTATCTGATCGAGCTGTCCCGGCTGCCCCATGTCACGGTGCAGGTGCTGCCGTTCGACATGGGAGCACATCCGGGCATCAACGGTCAGTACGCGATCCTTGAGTTTCCGGACGCGACCGATTCCAGTGTGGTCTATATCGAAGGTGTGACCAGTGACCTCTATCTGGAGAAGGCCAACGATGTACACAAGTACACCGTCATGTACGAACATCTGCGTGCGCAGGCGCTGAATGCTGACCAGTCCCGGGCTTTCATCGAGAACATCGCCAAGCGGTACACGATGCCCTGAGATGTACCGGTGCGGGACCTGTGGCGGCGATAACGGCGGAAACGGCTTCACCGGCGGTAATCAGCCGGGTCGGTGAGCGAGGGGCGCAAGGTACACCCCTGCACCGACTTGCGGAAGAGCCCTCTGGAATATGCCATCCGACCGGGTGAAGGCACGCCTCATGGGGCAGTGGTGACGAGTAGCGTCCAGCACGTCACGCACCGGCAAAATCGTTGGTGCACTCACCTCACTCGTGGAAGCGGAGCGGAAATGGCACTCATCGAAGGCGCCACGGAGTCCTGGACGAAGTCCTCGTACTCCGGGGGCAACGGGGCTTGCGTGGAAGTCAAGTCTCCCGTCACCCGGGCGATTTCGGTCCGGGACTCCAAGGTCCCGACGGGCCCGGAGATCACCTTTGTCCCCGGCTCGTGGAACGCGTTCGTGAACACGGTGGCCCGGAGCGCGTTCGACCTCGGCTGAGCCACACCGGGTCGTACGCGCCTTGGGCGCGGTTGGTGACAGAGCCCTCTCGACCGGTCCGCCGTCCTGGCCGAGAGGGTTCGCACCTCAGCGCAGTTGATCCACATAGCGGTCCGTCCCCGGCACGGTCGGGATGAACGGCGCCACCAGCTCCACCCGCCCGAGGCCGGAGGCCGCGACCTCCTCGCCGAGCCCGCCGAAGGCCGGCTCCCATCCCTCCCTCGGGTCCTCCTCCAGGAACCACAGCAGGGTCAGCCGGGTGTCCACCCCCGCCACCTGCGGCACATAGCTCATCCGGTCCACCGGCAGCGGTGTCGGACGGAAGACCGTCACCAGCGCCGCGCCCGCCGCCGGGCCCGCCAGGCGCTTGGGCAGCTGCCGACTCCGCAGCCACTCCAGCAGCTCCGCCCGCTCCCCGGGGCCCGCCGCGTCCACGACCTGGAGCACCAGCCCCCGATACGGATGGTCCAGCGCGTGCCGGTCCCGGGGTCCGGCGGCGCCGTCCCGGTAGACCGTGGCCTCATGGTCCTGGAACGAGGTGAACACATGGGTACGGGCCCGATGGACCCGGCCGTCCCGGTTGAGCCGTCGGTTGATCGCCACCGTCCAGCGCATATGGTCGTCGTAACGGCCCTCGGTGAGCCAGTAGACGGAGAGATAGCACCCCTCGGTCACCGGCCGGGCCACCGCCGACTCCTCGGGGAAGCGCAGCTCACGCAGCTCCCGGGTGGCGACCCAGCGGCGCCCCGCGCAGATCCAGGGCATGGCCATCGCGCCCGCGTAGAAGTGGTCGTCCTCGTACCAGCGGTTGTACGCGTACTCATGGCCGGGATGCGGTTCGACCAGGGTGATCAGGGCATGGCCCGGGTGCGCCCCATACGGCCCCACCGCCGCCAGCTCGGCATAGAGCCCGCTGCGGGTGTCCTCACTCATCGGCCCCGGCTCCCTTCCGCTCGCCGTCCCCGTCGGCCTACCCTGCCCACTCTGACGGATCGTCAGATACGGCGCCAGAGCGGGGAGGACATCCCGATGACAACACTGCGGGAGCGGACCGTGGTCGTATCGGGCGCGGGCCCGGGGCTGGGCGCGCGGGTCGTGGCGGCGGTGCTGCGGGAGGGCGGGAACGCCGTGCTCGGCGCCCGGGACGGGGAGCGGCTGGCGCGCTCGGCCGCCGCACTGGACCCCGGTGGGGAGCGGACCGCCCACCGGGCGGTCGACATCACCGACGAAGCACAGTGCGCGGCCCTGGCGGAACTGGCCGGGGAACGGTTCGGGCGGATCGACGCGGTGGTGCATGTCGCCGCCCGGGACCAGCTGATCGGCGGGCTGGCCGACGCCGACCTGGACGGGTGGCGGGAGGTGCTGGAGGTCAATCTGCTGGGGACCCTGCGGATGACCCGGGCCTGTCTGCCCGCGCTGCGGGAGCGCGGCGGCTCGGTGGTGATCATCGGCTCGCAGTCCTCGGCGGCGGGTCCCGGCCGGGTCCTCCAGACCGGGTACGCCGCCTCGAAGGGGGCGCTGACCTCGGCGATGTACTCCCTCGCCCGGGAGCTGGGCCCGGACCGGATCCGGGTGAACTCGGTGGTGCCCGGCTGGATGTGGGGCCCTCGGGTACGGGCGTACACCCGGGCCGTCGCCCGCCGTGAGGGGGTGCCGGAGAGCGAGGTACTGACCCGGCTGTGCGAGCGGATGGCCCTGCCGGAGCTGGCCACGGACGAGGATGTGGCCGAGGCGGTGGTCTTTCTCGCCTCCGATCGCGCGCGGGCGATCACGGGCCAGTCGCTGCTGGTGAACGCGGGCGAACTGATGCGATGACCCCGCCCCCACCGCCCGCCGCCCCCCTCCGGTCCCGTCTTCCGGTCCCGCCCGCCGCTCCACCCGCTGGCCCACCGCCGTCCCGCCTGTCCGCCTGTCCTGTCCGCCTGACGAAGTGCCCGCTCATCGTGGGTGCCCCGGCGGGGAAGGGACAACAACCCCGTGGGTCAAGAAGAAGCAAAATCGTTCTGCTTTCTGATCCTTGTTCACATACTTGACCGACATCCTCTTGACCCGCCCCTGCCGGAAGGAGTTCAATCCCGGCACGTCCCCATCCCGCACGGGGGCACCGCCACGCTGACGTCTGACGGAGTGCACTGCCGGTCGTTCACAAGGCGGACCCCAGGAGGGGGCAGATGAACAGTCTCGACTGGACCGTGCTCATCGGCTACTTCGGTGTGATGGTCGCGATCGGTCTCTGGTCGCACAAACGCGTGGACAACGTCAGCGACTTCTTCACCGCCGGCGGCAAGATGCCCTGGTGGCTGTCGGGCATTTCGCACCATATGTCCGGCTACAGCGCGGTGATGTTCACCGGGTACGCGGGCATCGCCTACACCTACGGGGTCACCTCCTTCGTCACCTGGTCCCTCCCCATCGCCATCGGGATCTTCATCGGCTCCAAACTCTTCGCCCCCCGGCTGAACCGGCTCCGCTCACGGCTCCATGTGGCCTCCCCGCTGGAGTATCTGAAGAACCGGTACAACCTCAAGACCCAGCAGGCACTGGCCTGGTCGGGGCTGCTGCTGAAGATCGTGGACGTCGGGGCCAAATGGGCGGCCATCGCCACCCTGCTCTCCGTCTTCACCGGGATCTCGCTCAACCAGGGCATCCTGATCACCGGTGTGATCACCGGTATCTACTGCACCATCGGCGGCCTCTGGGCCGATGCCCTCACCGAACTCGGCCAGTTCATCATCCAGTTGCTGGCCGGGCTCGCGATGCTCTTCGCCGTCATGAACGAACTGGACGGCTTCTCCACGCTGTGGACCGTCTGGGACGAACCGGAACTCCAGGGCCATGCCGAGCCCACCGCCGGTCCCTACACCGTGACCTTCCTCCTCGCCTTCCTCTTCATCAAGACCTTCGAATACAACGGCGGGATGTGGAACCAGGCCCAGCGGTACATGGCCACCCCCAACGCCCGGGAGGCCACCCGCTCGGCACGGCTCTCCGCACTGCTCTGGTTCGTCTGGCCCCTGGTCCTCTTCTTCCCCATGTGGTGCGCGCCGCTGCTGGTGACATCGGAGAAACCGGACGCCTCCGACAGCTACGCCCTGATGACCGAACAACTCCTGCCGCACGGTCTGCTCGGTCTGGTCATCGTGGGCTTCTTCTCCCACACCATGGCCATGTGCTCCTCCGACGCCAACGCCATCGCCGCCGTCTTCACCCGGGACATCGCCCCGGTGCTCTCCCGGAAGGCACGCGGCTGGAGCGACGGCGCGGCCCTGCTGGCGGCCCGCTGGTCCACCATCGCCTTCCTCGCCCTCTCCATGGCGGTGGCCACCCAGGTCAACTCGCCGACCTTCAAGGACATCATCACCGTCGTCATCAAATGGGTCGCCGGTCTGATGGGACCGATCGCCATTCCGTTCATGCTGGGGATGCTCCGCACCTTCCGCCGGTCGGGCCCGACGGCGGCGCTCACCAGCTGGGGCCTGGGGCTGATCGCCTTCTTCCTGGTCAACTATGAGCTGGACGGCAGCCAGCGCACCGATGTCGCCCTCCAGTACCAGGTCTCCGTACCCCTGGCGATCTCGCTGGTGCTCTTCATCCTCCTCGGGCTCATCCGGCCGGAGGACACCCCGGAGCGGGACGCGCTGATCGACCGGATCAACTCGGACGGGGACGGCGGGGACGGCGCGGCGGCTCCGGCTCCCGTGGCTCCGGCGGTCCCCCCGCAGCGGAAGCGGAAGCGGGTGGAGCGGCCAAAGGAGCGCTGAGCCGGCCGACCGGGACCTGGATCGTGAGGCCGGGCGGCAGCAGAGGAGCCACCGCCGCCCGGGCCTCCTCCGTGTTGAGCAGGAGCGCGCGGAGCCGGGGAAGGGCGCCGAGCCACTCCCATTCGGCGGGCAGCCAGCCGTCGAGCCAGAGATGGGTGGTCCGCTCCCGGTCCAGGTGCCCGGTCAGGGAGCGGGTCGGTATGGACAGGGGCAGATGGATCCGCTCCCGGCCGCCCAGCTCCCGCAGCGCCCGCAGATCCGCCTCGTCCACGGCGGTGAAATAGAGCCGGTCGGGGTGGAGATGGGCGATGATCTCCCGGGCGTACCGCGCGCGGTCGAACCGGTGCCAGGACCACACCAGCTGGCTGCGGACGGTGAGCGCGGGGTGGTCGCGGAAGCGGGCGAGCACCGGCAGTGCGGCATCCGTCCCGATGATGGCGGCCGTCGCCGCCGTCCACTCCGCCTGCTCGTCGGTGAGCCCCTCGGGCCCGGGGAGCAGTCCGAGGACCAGCGGGCCGCCGCACTGGGCGAGGACCCGGCCCGCCTTCGCGCTCTTCGGGGGGAGCAGGCCCCGGGTCACCCCGACGACCTGCTCCCGGACGCCCGGCGCGATCTCCGTGGCCTGCTCCAGCGAGGCGAGGGCCAGCAGCGCACGGCGCAGACTGCCGGTGAACTCCGGGTCGTGCCGGACATAGTCGACGGGCTCCACCGGGCCCAGCTCCGCGACCAGCCCGCGCAGGATCCGCTCCCGCTCGGCCGGGCGGCCCAGCGCCACCGCCATCCGCACCACGTCCTCCCACTGGTCGCGGCCGGCATGGGCGAGCAGCAGCGGGAAGTCGCCCTCCTCGACCAGGGCCTTCGCGCCCAGATAGTCCTGGAAGGTGCGGTGCACGAAGTCGACCCGGCCCTCGGCGGGCTCCCGCAGCAGCCCCGAGCGCTCCAGCAGATGGCTCAGCACCCGGCCGGCGGGGGCGCCGACATGGGGCATGTACTCCAGCGCGCGGGCGAGCTGGGCCTCGGCGTCGGCACGGTCCATCTCGGCGGTGTCGTTGCGGATCATCCAGTGGGCGAGCTTCTGGAGCAGCAGGACCTGGGTCTCGTACGAGAGGCGCAGCGCGTCGGCGACACCGCGCTCCAGGTCCCGGCGCTCCAGCAGCATCCGCAGCCCGGCCTCGTACAGCTCCTTGCGGCTGTGCGGGAGGAAGCCGTGCCGCTCCCGGTGGAGGGCGCAGAGCAGTCCGCACATGAGGGGGTTGACGGCGAGACGGCCCAGGTCGGTGCTGGTCCGCACGGCGGTGAGCAGGGCGTCGGCCAGCTCGGGGGCGGCGTCGGCGGCGGTGTGCCAGCGGTGGACGAAGCGGCTCACGTCGTCATGGGAGAGGGTGGCGAGGCTCAGCTCGGTGAAGCCCTCGGCGGCGAGCCAGTCCCCCTCGACGGCGGAGGGGCGGGCGGTGACCAGCCAGAGATTGCCGGGGAAGTCGCCGATCAGCTCGCGCAGCCAGCGGCGGACGGTCCGGCGGTCGCGGTCCGGGATCTCGTCCACCCCGTCGACCAGGACCAGGGCCCTGCCCGCGGTGAGGACGCGGTCCGCCCAGCCGGGTGGCTGGGCACCGGCGACGGCGCTGCGGACGGCGTGCAGAAAGCCGTCGGGGGTGGGCGGGGCGCCGTCCCGCAGGACCCGGCGCAGGGGCAGGACGAAGGGGATCCGGCCGACGAGGTGGTGGAGGTGGTCGCCGAACTCCTCGTACCGCTGGCGGGCGGCGGTCACGGCGAGCCACTGGACGAGGGTGGTCTTGCCGGAGCCCGCGCCGCCGCGCAGCAGGACCCGGTCGTGGCCGCGGAGGGCGCGGTCGGCGGGGAGCGGGACCGAGCCGCTGTCCATGGCCTCCAGGGAGACATAGGCGGTGTCGAGCCGCCACTCGCGGGCCTGGTGCAGATCGAGCCCGTGGATCGTCAGCTCGCTGTGTCTTCGGGCGATGTGCTCGGTGTACCGGGCCTCGAAGCGGGCGTCCTCGGCGAGCCGGGAGGGGACGCGCTCCAGCAGCAGATCGGTGAGGGTGACGAGGCGTTCGAGGGTGCGGGTCTGTTCGGTGAGGGTCCGGGGGACGAAGGAGGACCGCTGGGTGAAGTGGTTGAGGATGTGCAGCCCGGCGGTGTGCAGCAGGGGGGTGTAGTACGGCTCGGCGGCGGCGGAGAGATGCGCGGGGCGGGCGAGGCGGGCGGTGAACGCCTCGGGGCCGAGGCGGACGGCCTGGACATCGTCCATGTCGAGGTCGCCGAGGCTGTGGAGGGCGATGGTGAGGGCGTCGGCCAGCTCCCGGCGGGTGGCTTCGGCGGGGGCCTCGTGCGGGCCGTACGCCTCGGCGGCGCGGTCCACCAGCTCGGCGGCGAGGCGGGCCAGCTCGGGGGCGCCGAGGGGGCGGTGCTCGCCTCGGAAGGAGACGAGGCCGGAGATGCGGACGGGGCGGTCGACGAGGTGGGCGCCGTCGGAAGGGGGGAGGAAGAGCTTGCGGATGAGGGGGGCGGCGAGGGTGGACGCGAGGCGGAGGGTGAGGGTGGTGGCATCCATGCGGCGATCGTAGGCGCGATGCCTTGACCCTGCGGGAGCCTGTGGATAACTCTGTCGGGCCCGCGCCCGACGCCCCGAGTCGCTCACTTTCAGCCGGTTGGGGGTCCCCCCGGACGAAGTCTGGGGGAGATTGAGGACGGACCTCGGCACCGAGTCTGCTCGGGCAGACGTCGGGGCCAGCCCCGAACCCCGCTCCTCAATCGCCGGAGGGGCTGAATTTGCCGGAGGGGCTGGGTTTTCGGAAGGTGCTGAGTTTCGGGAGGGTCAGGCTCGGGGGTAGCGGGTGAGCCAGGCGGGGGTTGCGGTGGTGGGGGTGTGGAGGGCGGGGCCCTGGGTCATTTCGATGGCGAAGTCGTCGGCGAGGGCGAGGAGGGTGGGGCGGCCCTCCAGTTCGCAGAGCCAGGCCGGGGGGAGGGCGGTCTCACCGTGGAGGGCGCCGAGGAGGGCGCCGGTGAGGGCGCCGGTGATGGCGGACGGGCCGTCGTGGTTGACGGCGAGGCGGAGGCCATGGCGGACGTCCTCGCTGACGAGGGCGGCGTAGACGGCGACGGCGAGGTCGTCCTCGGCATGGCGGCCGTCGCCGCTCATGGCCCGGAGCGCGGTGATCCGCTCCGGGCCCGGCACCCCTTCGCGTACCGCTGCGAGCGCGGCGGTCAGGCCGTCGGTGACCGGCTGGTGGCCGGGGCGGGTGCCCACCAGGGCGAGGGCCCGCTGGACGCCGGTCTCCAGGGTCTCGCCCCGGGCGAGGCCATGGACGATGACGGCGAGGGCACCCGCCGAGAGACAGGCGGTGGGGTGGCCATGGGTCTGCGCGGCGCATTCCAGGGCAAGCTGGCACACCAGCTGCGGCTCCCAGCCGACGAGCAGCCCGAAGGGGGCGGAGCGGGCGAGGGCGCCGCCGTCGCGGGCCGTGGGGTTCTTGGGCCTGTCCAGCGTGCCCATGGTGTCGTCGCCGAGCCCCAGCAGGCTGGCGCGGGGGGCGTCCCGGCGGCTGTAGAGCCACTCCTCGCGGGCGAGCCAGCCGTTGTCCTCACGGCGCTCGTCGGGGCCCCAGTCGCGCTGGGTGGCCGCCCAGCGGAGATAGGCGCGGTGCACATCGGTGGGCGGGTGCCAGGCGCCGGTGTCCCGGCGGACCTGGGCGCGGATCAGGCCGTCGACGGTGAAGAGGGTGAGCTGGGTGACGGCGGTGACGGCACCCCGGCGGCCATGGGCGGGGGTGAGGTCGGTGACCCCGGCGGGGCCGTGCGCCTGCTCGATCGCCGCCAGCGGCAGCGGGTCGATCCCCGCCCCGAGCGCGTCGCCGAGCGCGGCTCCGAGGAGGGCGCCGCGTACCCGGGCCCGGAAGTCCTGTTGTTCGGTGCGCCCCCAGACGGCCGTCGCTGCTGTGCTCACCGTGCGCCCCTCCCTGGACGTGGTAGCTGGTGTGGCCGGTGCGGACCGCGGTGCCGAGCCCTCCGGGACCGTCCGGCCGGGGCAGCACTGTAATCGAACAGCGGCGGCCGGGACCGGGGCCGGTGGTCAGTGGTGGTCAGCGCACGACGACTATCTCGCTGCCGACGACGGTGAAGTCCCAGATCCGGTCGCCGTCGGCGGTACGGACCCGTATCGCGCCGGTCTGCTTTCCGGGTACGGGCTTGGGGGACGAACCGTCCACGGCTGCGGAGAAGGCGATGGGCAGCCCTTCCTTGGAGCCGGAGAAGTAGACGATGTTCTCCACGGAGACGCCGTCGTTGCCGGTGATGGACGGGGTGCGGTCGGTGACCCGGTGGGTGCCGAGGGCCGGTTCCACATTGCCGGGCCAGACGGTGAAGGTGGCGATCGGCTTGGACTGGTGGTCCACCAGCCAGACCCGGTCCTGGCCGAGGGAGTACACCACCCGCTTGCCGGTGCCGGAGTCCTTCGGGACGGCCGGGGGGCCGTCCGGGCGCTTGCCCTTCCCGGCGGGGTCGCCGGTGGCTTCGCCGCTGGGGGCGGGCTTGCGGACCGCCGCGTTCTCCGGGGCGTTCTGGCCCGCCTGGACCGCGAGCAGCAGGACTCCGACGAGCGCCGCGGAGGTGAGCCCGGTCACCAGAGCCGCGGACGAGATCTGACGGGCCATCGGGGGTATGTCTCCTCAGCGCGCTCTCCCGCCCCCGGGCGGGGGCCGTCCGGCAGGCAGCTTATCGGTCTGTCCGTCCGGGCCCCGGATCGCCTCCGGGGCCGGACGGCACGGATACGGATACGGGTACCCGCCCCGGCCGGATCACCGGGCCCGGCCGGGGTGCCCGCTCACTCCGTCACCAGGGGCAACAGCTCCGGAAGCTGTCCGTCCGAGGCGTGGGCGGTCCGGATCCGCTCCTCGGGCACCTCGCCGTAGAGCGTGGTCCTCGGCTTCGCCGGGCGCCCGGCCAGCTCGGCGATGGCGACCAGATCCTTGATCGAGCGGTACGAGCCGTACCGGGATCCCGCCATCCGGGAGATGGTCTCCTCCATCAGCGTCCCGCCCAGGTCGTTCGCGCCGGAACGGAGCATCTCCGCCGCACCCTCCGCACCCAGCTTCACCCAGCTTGTCTGGATATTGGTGATATGCGGGTGGAGCAGCAGCCGGGCCATCGCCGTCACCGCCCGGTTGTCCCGGTCGGTCGGGCCCGGCCGGGCGATGCCCGCGAGATACACCGGGGCGTTGGTGTGGATGAACGGCAGGGTGACGAACTCGGTGAAACCACCCGTCTCCTGCTGGATCCGGGCGAGCGTCCGGAGATGCCCGAGCCAGTGCCGGGGCTGGTCCACATGCCCGTACATCATCGTGGACGAGGAGCGCAGACCCAGCCGGTGCGCGGTGGAGATCACCTCGATCCAGGTGGCGGCCGGCAGCTTCCCCTTGGTGAGCACCCAGCGGACCTCGTCGTCCAGGATCTCGGCGGCGGTGCCGGGGACCGAGTCGAGCCCCGCCTCCTTCGCCGCCGTCAGCCACTCCTCGATGGACAGCCCGGTGCGGGAGGCGCCGTTGACCACCTCCATCGGGGAGAAGGCGTGCACATGCATCCCGGGGACGCGCGCCTTGACCGCGCGGGCGATGTCGAAGTACGCCGTGCCGGGGAGATCGGGATGGATACCGCCCTGCATGCACACCTCGACCGCGCCCACCTCCCACGCCTGCTCGGCCCGGTCGGCGACCTGGTCCAGGGAGAGGGTGTACGCGTCGGCGTCCGTACGCCGCTGGGCGAAGGCGCAGAAACGGCAGCCGGTGTAGCAGACATTGGTGAAGTTGATGTTCCGGGTGACCACATAGGTGATGTCGTCGCCCACCACCGAGCGGCGCAGCTCGTCCGCGATCCGGGTGAGCGCGTCCAGCGCCGGGCCGTCGGCGTGCAGCAGCGCCAGCGCCTCGTCGTCGGTGAGCCGGGTCGGGTCGTCGGCGGCGGTCGACAGCGCCTGGCGCACATCGGTGTCGATGCGCTGCGGCACCATCCCGGGGGCCGCCGCCTCCCGCAGCGCCTCCCAGTCCCCGTACACCGCGTCGAAGTCGGCCCGCCGGTCGCCGGTGCGGCCCTCGGTGTCGATGGTGCGGTGCAGATCGGTACGCCCGGACGCACCGAACCCCTCGTCCGGCTCCTGCCAGGGCAGCCCGGCGGGGAGCGCCCCGGGATCGGCGAGACCGGTGGCCGGATCGGCCAGCGCCCGCACATGCGGCAGCAGCCGGGGGTCCAGCCAGGGCTCGCCGCGCTGGATGAACTCCGGATAGACACAGAGCCGCTCGGCCAGCCGGAACCCGGCGGCGGCCGAGTGCGCCGCCAGCTCCTCGATCTGCGGCCAGGGCCGCTCCGGGTTCACATGGTCGGGGGTGAGCGGGGAGACCCCGCCCCAGTCGTCGATGCCCGCGCCGATCAGCCGCGCGTACTCCGCGTCCACCAGATTGGGCGGCGCCTGGAGGCAGCCGGAGGGGCCCATCAGATGCCGGGCCACGGCGACGGTGGCCACCAGCTCGTCCAGCTCCGCGTCGGGCATGCCGCGCATCGCGGTGTCCGGCTTGGCGCGGAAGTTCTGGAGGATCAGCTCCTGGACACCGTGGTAGGCGCGGGAGACCCGGCGGAGCGCGAACAGCGCGTCGGCGCGCTCCTCATAGGTCTCGCCGATGCCGATGAGCAGACCGCTGGTGAAGGGGACGGAGCTGCGCCCGGCGTCCTCCAGGACCCGCAGCCGCACGGCGGGTTCCTTGTCCGGGGAGCCGTAGTGGGGGCCGCCGGGCTCGCTCCACAGCCGGGTGGCGGTGGTCTCCAGCATCATCCCCATGGACGGGGCGACCGGCTTGAGCCGCTGGAAGTCGGTCCAGCTCATGACGCCGGGGTTGAGATGGGGCAGCAGCCCGGTCTCCTCCAGGATGCGGATCGCCATCGCCCGCACATAGGCGATGGTGTCGTCGTACCCCTCGGCCTCCAGCCACTCACGGGCCTCGGGCCAGCGGTCCTCCGGCTTGTCCCCCAGCGTGATCAGGGCCTCCTTGCAGCCCATCTCGGCGCCCCGGCGGGCGATGGCCAGCACCTCGTCCGGCGACATGAACATCCCGTGGCCGGCGCGGCGCAGCTTGCCGGGGACGGTGGCGAAGGTGCAGTAGTGGCACTTGTCCCGGCAGAGCCGGGTGAGCGGGATGAAGACGCTCTTCGAGTACGTGATGACCCCGGGGCGCCCCGCCGCTTCGAGCCCGGCGTCCCGCACCCGCGCGGCGGACCGACACAGATCCTCCAGATCGCTTCCGCGTGCCTGGAGCAGCACCGTCGCCTCGGTGACATCGAGGGCGACGCCGTCCCTGGCCCGCTTCAGGGCGCGGCGCATGGCGTTCTCGGTCGGGGGCGCGGGTACGTGGTCCGTCATGGAACCGAGCATACGTACTGATCGGAGCGGTGGGGCGGGGCAGAATCAGCCTGTGGACAACCCCATCACCCCAGTGTTGCGGCTGGATGAAATCCGGTCCGTCCCAACCCCCTGCGACCCGTGTGTTCCCCGTGCGTGGAGCGGGGGCGCGGGCCCGGCCGTCGTCCTGCTGCACGGCGGGGGCCCCGACCACCACAGCCTGCTGCCGCTGGCCGGCCGGCTCGGCGCGGGCCGCACGGTGGTGCTCCCCGACATCCGGGGCTTCGGCCGCTCGGTCTGCGCCCATGAGGAACACCACACCTGGTCCCGGTATGCCGCCGATGTCGTGGCGCTGCTGGACCGGCTGGAAGTGGAACGGGCGGTGCTCGCCGGTACGGGACTGGGTTCCACCATCGCCCTGCGGACGGCGCTGGAGCACCCCGCGCGGGTCCGGGCGGTGGCCGCCATCAGCCCCGAGGACATCGAGGACGACGCGGCGAAGGAGGCGGAGCGGGTCTTCTTCGAGGAGTTCGCGGCGAGGGTCCGCGCGGGCGGCGTCGCGGCGGGGTGGGAGCCGGTGCTTCCGCGGCTCCATCCGCTGATCGGGAATCTCGTCCGGGAGGCGGTCCCGCGCGCCGACGCGGGGAGCCTGGCGGCCTTCTGCGCGATCGGGCGCGACCGGGCGTTCCGCTCCGTCGACTCGCTCGCGGGCATCACCGCGCCGGTCCTGATCGTGCCCGGGGCCGATGTCCGCCATCCCACGGCCCTGGCCGAGCGGATGGCGGCGGCGCTGCCCCGGGGACGGTGCCACCCGGTCCCGCTCCCGTCCGGTATCCGGACGGCCCGGGAATTGGCGGTGGCGATGGGCCCGGTGATGGCAGACTTCCTGGCCGGAGCGGGGTCCTGACGGCCCGCCGGTAACGCTCCACCGCCGGTTCCGCCGGCGCGATCCTGGAAGGAGACCGGCCATGGCGTCCCTGGTCCATTTCCGTAAGGTCTCCGAGTCGGAGGAGTCCGTGGAGTATCTCTTCGGCTTCGACGGGCGGGAGGAGAGGCGGCGGCTGGTGATGGACGTCCACAGTCGCCGGGCGCGGCCGTCGGACGGGAAGGTGGATTACGAGTTCCTCAAGTCGTCGCGCCGGATCAACGCGTTGTATGTCGAGACGGGGCGGTGGCCCGAGCGGGGCATGAGCGCGAGCTGATCGCACCTGCGGCCCGCCGCGTGAGAACGAGGGCCTTGTGATCCGGCCCCGACGTGCGCCCGAGGTGACTCGGGGCCGAGGTCCGTCCTCAATCTCCCCCAGACTTCGTCCGGGGGGACCCCCAACGGGCTGGATTTCACCTCCCACCCGACGTCCACCCGGGGCCGAGGCACGTCCTCGAACTCCCCCGGACTTCGCCCAGGGGGCGGCGGGTGATCACGGGGTGATGAGGGGGTGGGGTGAACCTCGCGGGGTGGTGCTCCGTCAGAGGAGGGATCGCACCGGCCGCGGCGTCGCAAGGGGTGCCGCCCACCGCAGGAGGATCTGGATGTCCATGCGCACAAGCCTCACCACCGGGGCCGCGACCGTCCTCGCCCTGGCGCTCGCGGGCGGGCTGACCGGGGCCTCCGCCGGGGACGACGCCACCGCCACCGCGCCCGCGAACGGAAACGCGCCCGCCGTCGCCGCCGACGACTTCGACGGGGACGGCCACCGCGACCACGCCACCGCCCTCGACGGGCGGGTCACCGTCGTCCACGGCACCGCCCGGGGCACCGACGGCAGAAGGAAGAGCTTCACCCAGGACAGTCCGGGCATCCCCGGCACGGTCACCGCGACGGACGAGTTCTTCGGGGCTGACCTCGCCGCCGCCGACTTCGACCAGGATGGTTACGCCGATCTCGCGGTGGGCGACTTCTACGAGAAGGTCGGCCGGGAACGGCCCGGCATGGTCATGATCGTGTGGGGGTCCGCCGCCGGACTGGGCTCCCGGGCCACCGTGCTGCCGAACAGGACCACCCAGGGCGGCTTCGGCTTCTCCCTGGCCACCGGGGACTTCGACGCCGACGGCCGGCCCGATCTCGCGGCCACCGGATCGGCCGAGCTTCTCGTCCACCACGGCGGTTTCCGCCCCGGCGGCACGGGCGGCCCGATCAAGAGCATCCCGATCGCCGGACATCCGACACTCGACCACAACGGGACCGTGGTCGCCGGACGGATCGACGGGGACCGCGCCGACGATCTGTACCTCCTCGGCTCCGGCTTCGACCGGGACCGGGGCGAGCTGGCCGCCGCCTGGTTCATTCGCGGCGGCACCACCCTCAGGCCCGGCCGGACCGTCGTCTTCAACTCCCAGGAGTCCTACGGCCGGGCCGATGCCGTCGTCGCGGACTTCGACCGGAACGGCCATGGCGACCTCGCCATCGGCGACTTCATGCACCGGGACGGCCGGGGCGCGGTCGCCGTACTGCCCGGCACGGCGAACGGGCCCGGCGCCCCGTACCGCATCACCCAGGACACCACCGGTGTCGCCACCAGGAGCAACCCGAACGAGGGCTTCGGCGTGGCCGTCTCGGCCGGGGACACCAACCGCGACGGCTACCCCGATCTCGCCGTCGGCGCTCCCTGGGAGAAGGTGTCCGGTGCGACGATCGCGGGTGGTACGCACATCCTGCGCGGCGGCGGCAAGGGCCTCACCGGCGCCGGGTCGCGGTGGTTCACCCGGGCCACGGCCTCGGTGCCCGGGGCGCCGGCGAAGAACGAGAGCATGGGCGCGTATGTACGGCTGCGCGACTTCGACCACGACGGTGACGCCGATCTGCTGATGAGCGGTCATCTGAAGAAGAACCTGCTGCTCCAGGGCGGAGCGCACGGCATCGGCGCCGCCGGGGCCCGCGAGGTCCCGCTGCACGCGGGCCACTCCGAGTGACCTCCGGCACCGGGACCGGGGCGGGGGCAGGGGCCGGGACCGGGCCCGGGACACGGCCAGGACACGCCCGAACGGCCCATACACGGCCGTCGTGATTTAGTCTCGTCTGAATGGTGCAAGTGGGACGTGCCCAAGGTGGCACCGTCGAGATCGAGTTCACGGCGGAGGACATGGCCGGAACGCGGTTCGCCGTCTCCCCCCTGGGGGAGGTGGTGGCCAGCGTCCGGGCGCTCGGGAACAGTGGCGGTGACGGCGGAAGCCGGCACTGGGCGGACCGGGTACGGCCGTTGCTCACGGCGGCCCGGCTCGATCTCACCCCGCTGACCCGGCTGGTCGGCCAGGACTGCTTCCCCGGATTCCCCGCGGTTCCCGGCGCACCCGACGCACCCGGGGTGTCCGGCACTCCTGGCACACCCGGGGTCTCCGGAGCACCCGGGGTGTCCGGCTTTCCCGACTTCCCCTTCCCCGCGCCACGTACCCCCAGACCCTCGATCGCCGTGGAGCTGGCCACGCTGCGGGCGGCCCGTCCGGGCCCGGACTCGGCCCGCCTCGCCGAACTGATCGCCGCGTACTGGGAGGTGGCGCTCGCCCCCTTCTGGCCCCGGATGCTGGCCCTCTTCGAGGGGGACATCCTGGACCGGGCGGTCCGGCTCGCCGAGGGCGGGGCGCGGCGACTCTTCGACGACTTCGGCCCGCAGATCACCTGGGAGTCGGGGCGGCTCCGGCTCGTCCGGTGCGCCGCCGCCGGAACCGGTGTCGACGGCGGCGGGCGGGGCCTGCTGCTGGTCCCGTCGGCCTTCACCGGGCCGGGGATCTGCTCCCATCCGGGCGGTACGGGCGGTCAGCCGACGCTGCGGTATCCGCCGCGCGGCATCGGCACCCTGTGGGGCGGGGCCCCCGAGCCCTGCTCCGACGCGCTGGCGGGGGTGCTGGGGCGGACCCGGGCCCGGCTCCTCGCCGAGCTGGTCCAGCCGGCCAGCACCACCGATCTGGCCCGGCGGATCGGGGTCTCCGCCGGGGGCGTGTCCCAGCATCTGACCGCCCTGCGGGCGGCCGGGCTGGTGAGCGCGCACCGGACCGGACGGGTGGTGCTGTACGCGCGGACGGGCGTCGGGGAGGCCCTGGTCGGCACCCGGTGACCAGGGCCCCGGAATCCGCGCGGCTACAGATACCGGGCGTACTCGTCGAGGGTGCGCAGCACATCGAGGTCGCCGGCGGCGGGCAGCTGCACCACGACCTCCTCGATGCCCAGATCGGCGTAGTGCGCCAGCTTTCCGGCGGTGGGGAGGACCGAGAACGGCACCACCTGGAGCGCCTTGGGGTCCCGTCCCGCCTCCTCCCAGATGGCGCGCAGCCTCGGCAGGGACTCGGTGAGCCCGCCGCCCCCGATGGGCAGCCAGCCGTCGGCGCAGCGCGCCACCCGGCCGAAGAGCCCCGGCCCGGCTCCCCCGCCCAGCAGGATCCTCGGGGCGCCGCCGTGGGGCTTGGGGTGGGCCTGGGAGGCCCGTACCGACCCGTACTCCCCCTCGTACGCGGTGGGTTCGGCGCTCCACAGCGCCCGCATCAGGGCGAGCCGGTCCTCCGCGAGCGCCCGGCGGGATGCCCAGTCGACGCCGTGGTCCTCGGCCTCCTCGCGGTTCCAGCCGTGTCCGACGCCGAAGGTGAAGCGGCCGCCGGAGAGATGGTCGAGGGTGGCGATCCGCTTGGCGAGATCGATGGGGTCGTGCTGGGCGATGAGGGTGATCCCGGTGGCGAGTGCGAGGCGTTCGGTGACCGCAGCCGCCTGGGCGAGGGCGACGAAGGGGTCGAGCGTTCTGCCGTACTCGCGGGGCAGTTCACCGCCCATCGGGGCGGGGGTGGCCCGTTCCACCGGGATATGGCTGTGCTCCGGCAGCCAGAGCCCGGCGAAGCCACGGGCCTCCAGCTCCCGGGCCAGCCGCACCGGGGCGATGGTCTCGTCGGTGAGAAAGATCGTGGTCGCGATGCGCATGGCGGTACGGACCTCCGTGGTCGCTCGGGGCCGGGCGCGGGGCCCGGCGGGGTGGGCGCCGGGAGGCGGACGTCATCCGTCCGCCATCCGGCGGGGTATGTCCCTTGCGTCGCCGTTCACGGATCAGTACCAGAGTTTCAACGCCCGCGAACAGCCTGAGGAGCTGATCTGCATGCGCGAGTGGCCGGGGAGCACGGAGCGGTACGGAAACGGGCACAGGGACGGGGACGGAGATGGACACGGGGACGGGGGCGGGGTGGAGGGTGGCGCGGGAACGGAACCGGGGAAGGGGACAAGCGCAGGAACAGGGACAGGCACAGGGACCGGGGAGCTGGTGGCCGGGGTCCTCGGGCGGCGGCGGCTGCTCGCGACGGGGGCGGGCGCCGCGGTTACGTTGAACGGTGTGAGGTTTTCCGCCGCGCCCCCCGCCCCGGAGGACCCGCCCGACCGCCATGAGGTGGTGCGCGGGGTGCTCCCGCCCGGCGCCCCGGACTATGTCTATCTCCCCGTGGAGCTGCCGCCGGGCGTGTCGGAGCTGCGTGTCTCGTACACCTACGACCGTCCGGTGGTGCCCGCCGGGACCCCGGGCAACGCGCTGGACATCGGCATCTTCGACCCCCGGGGCACCGCACTCGGCGGCGCGGGCTTCCGGGGCTGGTCGGGCGGGGCCCGCTCGGAGTTCTTCCTCCGCTCCGACGACGCGACCCCCGGCTATCTGCCGGGGCCGATACCGCCGGGGACCTGGCACCTCGTGCTGGGCCCCTACACGGTGGCGCCGCAGGGGCTGGCGTACGAGGTGACGGTGGCACTGCGGTACGGGCCCGGGGAGCCGGTGTCCTCGCCCCGGTATCCGCCGGAGCGGGCGCGGGGCCGGGGGCGGGCCTGGTACCGAGGCGACTGCCATCTGCACTCATGGTTCTCCGACGGGCGGCGCACCCCGGGGGAGATCGCGGCGCTGGCCCGCGCGGCGGGTCTGGACTTCATCAACAGCTCCGAGCACAACACCCACGCGGCGCATCCGCACTGGGCGGAGCACGCGGGCGACGATCTGCTGATCCTCACCGGGGAGGAGATCACCACCCGTAACGGCCATGTCGTCGCGGTGGGCACCGACCCGGGCACCTTCGTGGACTGGCGCTACCGGGCCCGGGAGAACCGCTTCGGACGGTTCGCCCGGGAGATCCGCCGCGCGGGCGGGCTGGTGGTCCCGGCCCATCCGCACGCCAGCTGCATCGGCTGCGCATGGAAGTTCGGGATGGGCGAGGCGGACGCGGTGGAGGTGTGGAACGGCTCCTGGTCGACGGAGGACGAGGTGTCCCTCCAGGCGTGGGACGCGGCGCTGGCGCGGGGCCGGTGGACGCCCGCGATGGGCAGCAGCGACGCCCACCGCCACCCGGATCCGGTGGGCACCCCGCAGACCGTGGTGCTCGCCGAGGGGCTGACCCGTGCGGCGGTGCTGGAGGGGCTGCGCCGGGGCCACAGCTATGTCGTGGAGTCGTCGGCGGTGACGCTCGGCCTCACGGTCACGGGGGGCCGGGGGCGGAGCGCGGGCATCGGGGAGCGGCTGCGGGTGTCCGGGGAGACCCCGGTGACGGTACGGCTGGAGACAGCGGGCACCCCGGGGTGCTCGGTCCGGTTCGTCACCGATCAGGGGGTGCTGCACACCTCGGCACCGGTCGGGGAGAGCGGCTCGGCGGTGATGCGGTGGGAGACGACGCCCCGGTACGCAACCTATGTCCGGGCGGAGGTCCGCCATCCGGTGACCGTGGCGGGGGTGCCGGGGCGGATGGCGGCCTTCACCAATCCGGTCTTCCTGGGGTACGGGGAAGGGGGCCGGGACGGGGACGGGTGAGCCTCCCGGGGCGCCGGGAGCCCTGAGGCACCCGGGGCGCGGGCCGCGCGGGGTCAGTCGCGGACGACCAGCGAGGGCGTCTCCCGGGTGAGCACCTCGCCCCGGAAGAAGGCCGGGCTCCGGCGCCCCATCACCAGCATGATCACCACACCGACCAGCAGGAGTCCGACACCGATCACGAAGACCGAGCCGACGCCGAGGACGGCCGAGCCGCTGCCGTACGCCGGGTCCCACATGTCGTACAGCGTCTTGCCGAAGACCGCCGCGAGCAGCAGCCCGCCCACGACCGGGAAGATCCCCTTGAAGACCAGGTCACGGCCGGAGCGCAGCAGCTCGCGGCGGAAGTACCAGGCGCAGGCGAAGGCGGTCAGCGAGTAGTAGAAGCAGATCATCAGGCCGAGTGCGTAGATCGTGTCGATCAGGACGTTCTCGCTGACGAGGGTCATCACGGTGTAGAACGCGCCGGTCGCCAGGCCCGCGACGACGGTGGCCCGGCCGGGGGTCCGGAAGCGCGGGTGGACCCGGGCGTAGGAGGGCGGCAGGGCCTCGTACGTGGACATCGCCAGCACCGTGCGGGCGACCGGGATGAAGGTGGTCTGAAGGCTGGCGGCGGCGGAGGCCAGGACCGCGACGAAGAGCAGGATGCCGAGGCCGGGGCCCATGACCGGGCCCGCGAGGGCGGCGAAGACATTGTCCGAGGTGTCCGGGTTGGCGAGGCCGAGGCCCTTCTCGCCGGAGCCCACGGCCATCTGCGCGGCGACGCCGGTGGCCAGATAGGAGCCGACCAGGACGACCATGGCGATCAGGGCGGCCCGGCCGGGGGTGCGGTCGCTGCCGGTGGTCTCCTCATTGGCGGTGAGACAGGCGTCCCAGCCCCAGTACATGAAGATCGAGAGGGAGAGCCCCGCCGTGAAGGCGGCGAAGGACTGGACGGCGAACGGGTTCAGCCACTCGGCCGAGAAGGAGAGCGAGGTCTCGAACTCCCCGGCCTTGCCGAGGGCCAGCGCCACGAAGAGGCCGAGGACCAGCAGCTGAAGGCCGACCAGGGCGTACTGGACGCCCTTGGTGGCGGTCATGCCCCGGTAGCTGATGGCGGTGGCGGCGGCGATGAGGACCAGCACGGTGCCGATATGGACGGCCTTGTTGTCGTCCAGCGCGGCGATGGAGTCACTGCCGGTGATCTCCCCCGCCAGCAGCCAGAAGAAGGAGGTGGCGACTCCGGCGAGATTGGACAGGACGATGATCGTGGCGATCACCAGGCCCCAGCCGCACATCCAGCCGAGGCGGGGGCCGAACGCCTTGACCGTCCAGGTGAAGGAGGTGCCGCAGTCCGGCATGGCGCGGTTCAGCTCGCGATAGGCGAACGCCACCAGCAGCATCGGCAGAAAGCCCGCCAGGAAGACGGCCGGCATCTGGAGTCCGACCTCACCGGCGGTGGAGCCGAGCGTGGAGGTCAGACAGTAGACGGGGGCGACGGTGGAGATACCGATGACGGCGCTGCCGGTGAGCCCGACGGAGTTCCCGCCGAGCCCCTTCTCGCGCACGCCCCGGGTGCCGCCCGGGGTGCCCCCTGCTCCGTCTCCGGCCAGGGGCCGTGCGTCCAGCTGAGTCATGAACAGGACGTTAAACGCTGCGGTTTCCACATCCGGAAGCCCACCGTCCGGATGGTTCACCTTGGATTCAGCGGGCGTTACGGCAATATCACCTGCGCTTGAAAGTTCGGGAAGCGGAGCGGTGCGCGCCTTGCGAGGATGACAGCGGATTTCCCCTGATGCGATAACCGCAGCAGCGCCCGTTTTGCCCGGTTTCAAAATTTCCCTTTGCGGGGGGGAACGGGATGGGAGCCCCGAGCCCTTTCGGCCACCGGGGAGCACAACTGTCGTCAATTGGTCGGCACATCAGGGCAACCGTGATGTTTCTCACGGACAGTAGCCGTTTTCGCTACGTTCCGTTTCTACCCCCGGACGCTACTGCGGGGGACAGTGATGTCCACGCTGCACCTGACCGCTCCTGTGGTGCAAGTGAATACAGGGGCGGAAAGGCATCGGTGCGAAGCGTGAGCAGCCTGAGGCATCGACGGGGGGAGATGGCCATGAGCGGCAACGATCTGACGGGGATGGTCCTGATGAGGCGCGGCGCGGAGGAGAACGGGGACTCCTGGGACCCGGGCTGACGGGCGGGCCCGGCCGACGGGCCCCGGGGCCGGGTCACCGGCCCCACCGGCCCCACCGGCCCGGCCGACCCCACCACCCCGGCCGGCACCGTCAGCCGGGCCAGACCAGCGCCTGGGTCTCGCTGTACGCGTGCAGCGCGTACGACCCCACGTCCCGCCCCACCCCACTCCTCTTGAAGCCGCCGAACGGCGCCTCCATATTGCGGGCGACGGTGTTCACCCCGACCCCGCCCGAGCGCAGCCGGGCCGCGACCCGGAAGGCGCGGGCCACATCGCCCGACCAGACATAGTCGATCAGCCCGTAGTCGCTGTCGTCCGCCAGCGCGATCCCCTCCTCCTCCGTGTCGAAGGGGAGGACCACCACCACCGGTCCGAAGATCTCCTCACGGACGATCCGCATCCCCGCCGCGCACGCGGTGAAGAGCGTCGGGGCGACCCAGAAGCCCCGCTCGAAGGCGGGCCGCACCCCGCCCGCGACCAGCCGCGCCCCTTCCTGCCGGCCCTGTTCCACACAGGCCTCGACCCGGTCCCGGTGGGCGGCCGAGATCACCGGCCCGACCACGGTCCCCGGATCCGCCGGATGGCCGACGGGGAGCCGGCCCAGATGGCCGAGGAGCCCCTCGACCAGCCGGTCGTGGATCCCCCGCTGGGCGATCACCCGGGTCGGCGCCGTACAGATCTGGCCGCTGTGGAACGAGAACGTGGTGCCGATCCCCCGTACCGCCGCCCCCAGGTCGGCGTCGTCGAAGACCAGCGCCGCGCCCTTGCCGCCCAACTCCATCAGCTGGCGCTTCATCCCGCGCCCGCAGACCTCGGCGATCCGCAGCCCGACGGCGGTGGAGCCGGTGAAGCTGACCATGTCGACCTCGGGCGCCCCCACGGCCGCCTCCCCCACCGCCGCCGACGACCCGCTCACCACATTGACCACCCCGGGCGGCACCCCCGCCGCCGCCAGGGCCTCGGCCATCCGGTAGACGGAGAGGGGGTCCTGCGGCGCGGGCTTCACCACCACCGTGTTGCCCATGGCGAGCGCCGGGGCGACCTTGCCCACCGCGTTGGCCCAGGGGTTGTTGTACGAGGTGACACAGGTGACCACACCGACCGGGCGGCGCACCGCGAGGGCGGAGACGACCGCCGCGCCACCCATCGGGCCCGCCGGGAGGAACTGCGGGGGCAGCGCCCGTTCGACCGGTTCGAGCGCCCCTCTCGCGTACCGCCGCAGCCGTGCCACGGCCACCCCCACCTGCATCGACCGGGCGGTGGCGGTGGTGGCCCCGGTCTCGGCGCGGGCGAGTGCGGTGTACGGGTCCCGCCTGCGGTGGACGATCTCGGCGGCGGCGTCCAGGAGCCGGGCGCGCTCCTCGGGCCGGGTGCGGGACCAGGCGCCGAACGCCTCCCGGGCCGCGACGGCCGCCGCCCGTGCCTGCTCCGGGCTCGCCTCCGGCGCCAGCCCCACGGTCTCCTCGGTGGCGGGGTCGAGGACCGGCCGGTACCCGCCGTCGGGCTCGACCCAGGAGCCGCCGATGAAGAGCGGCTGCCAGCGGTCCGGGCGGTCCTCGGAAAGGTCGGGGGCGGCGGTCACCGGGTCGGGACCGTCTCGGTGTCCCGGCCCGAGCGCAGCACCCGCCCGGGGACCGCGCCGGTGATCCGGTCGTCGCGGACGGTCTCGACGCCGTTGACCCGTACGGAGACGATCCCGGTGGCCGCCGCGTCCAGCCGGGGGCTCGCGCCGGGCAGATCGTGGACGAGGGTGGCCGGGCCAGCGTCGATCCGCTCCGGGTCGAAGAGGACCAGATCGGCATGGTGGCCCTCGGCGATCCGGCCCCGCCCGCGCAGCCCGAAGAGCCGGGCGGGCTCGTCGCTGAGCATCCGTACCGCCCGCTCCAGGGGGACCAGCCGCCGGCCGCGCAGACAGTCCCCGAGGAAGCGGGTGGTGTACGGCGCCCCGCACATCCGGTCCAGATGGGCACCGGCGTCGGAGCCGCCGAGCAGCACATCGGGGTGGTCCCAGGTGCGGCGGCGCAGCTCCCAGGAGGCGGGGTCGTTGTCGGTGGGCATCGGCCAGAGGACCGTGCGCAGGGTGTCGGCGGCGCAGATCTCGACCAGGCAGTGGAAGGGGTCGAGGCCGCGTTCGGCGGCGATGTCGCCGACGACCCGGCCGGTGAGTCCGGCGTTGGCGGCGCTGTAGGTGTCGCCGATGACATAGCGGGCGAAGTCGGCGAGCCGCCGGAAGACGCCCGCCTCGGGGGAGTCGGCGCGGCGCAGCAGCTCCGCCCGGACGGCGGGGTCACGGAGGCGTTCGATCCGCTCGGGGACCGGCAGTCCGAGGACCGGGCCCCAGCCGGGGATGAGGTTGAGCGCGCAGAAGGTGCCCAGGGACATGTTCATCGGGGTGAGGATCGGCATGGTGAGGGCGACGATCCGGCCGCCCGCCGCACGGGCCCGTTCGCTGGCGAGGAGCTGGCGCGGGACCCGTTCGGGGACGGCGGCGTCGACGGTGAGGACATTCCAGTTGAGGGGGCGTCCGGCGGCGGCGGTCATGGCGGTGAGCAGGTCGATCTCGGTGTCGCCGAAGCGGTCGAGACAGCCCGCGACGATCGCCTCCAGCTGGGTGCCCTCGTGCTCGCCGACCGCGCGGGAGAGCGCGATCAGCTCATCGGGGGCGGCATGGCGGGAGGCGACGGGGGCGCCGTCGCCGTCGGAGTGGGTCGAGGACTGGGTGGTGGACAGCCCCCAGGCACCGGCCGCCAGGGCCTCGTGGAGCAGGTCGACCATGGTGCGCAGCTGTACGGGGGTGGGGGTGCCGCCGATCGCGTCGGGGCCCATGGCATGGCGGCGCAGGGCGCAGTGGCCGACCATGAAGCCCGCGTTGACGGCGGTCCGTCCGTCGAGGGCGTCCAGGTACTCGCCGAAGGTGTGCCAGTTCCAGGGCGCGCCCTCCTCCAGCGCGACCAGGGACATGCCCTCGACCCGGGCCATCATCCGGCGGGTGTAGTCGGCGTCGCCGGGGCGGCCGGGGTGGAGCGGGGCGAGGGTGAAGCCGCAGTTGCCGCCGACGACGGTGGTGACCCCGTGGTTCATGGAGGGGGTGGCGTACGGGTCCCAGAAGAGCTGGGCGTCGTAGTGGGTGTGGGGGTCGACGAAGCCGGGGGCGAGGACGAGTCCGGTGGCGTCCTCGGTGGTGGCCGAGGGCGGGGCGGCCCCGCCGGGCGGGGTGATCACCGCGATCCGCCCGGCGCGCAGGCCGACATCGGCGACGCGCGCGGGCGATCCCGTGCCGTCCACGACGGTCGCCGAGCGGATGAGGTGGTCGAGCATGGGGTCCTTCCCTTCCCTTGCCGGGGTACGGGAGTACGGGGGCGGGAGTACGGGGGCGGGAGTACGGGGGTACGCGCCGCACCGCCGCGCCCCCGGGTGCCCGGGCACAAGCGGGGGGGCGCAAGCGGGGCGGGACGGCCGGGTCAGCTCCCGGAGGCGTTCCGGAGCCGGGTGGTGCGGTGGACCGGGTCGGTGTCGATCCGGGGGATCACATGCTCACCGATGAGCCTGATGGTGTTCATGGTCGCCTCGTACGGGATCCCGGCCGGCAGCCCGAAGGAGAGCTGGTCGGCACCGGCCTGCTCCCAGCGCTTGCACTGGGCGAGCACCTCGTCGGGGGTGCCGCAGATCATCAGCTCGTTCTCGATGAGCAGTTCCACGACCTCGGGGGTGTACTCGGGGAGCAGCTCGGGCCACCGGGGGATGCCCTCGGGCCGGGGGAAGGTGTCGTGGTAGCGGAAGAGCAGGGACTGGAGGTAGTGGAGCCCGCTGTCGGCGGCGATGGCGACGGCCTCGTCATGGGTCGGGGCGCAGATCGCGGTGGTGGTGACCATGACGTTGTCGTTGACGAAGGCGCCGACGGGCTCGGCCGCGCGGACCGCCGTACGGTACGAGTCCAGTGCCCACTCCATGTCGGAGACCTTCTGCACGCTGAAGCCGAGGACCCCGAGGCCCTTCCGCCCGGCCATGGCGTACGAGGCGGGTGAGCCCGCCGCGTACCACATCGCGGGGTGGGACCTTCCGTACGGCTTGGGCAGCACCTTGCGCGGCGGCAGCGACCAGTGGGCGCCCTGGAAGCCCTCGTACTCGTCCTGGAGCCACATCTTGGGGAACTCCGCGATGGTCTCCTCCCAGATCTCCCGGGTGTGCTCCATATCGGTGACGCCGGGCAGGAATCCGAGGATCTCGTGGCTGCCGGCGCCCCGGCCGGAGCCGAACTCGAACCGGCCCTCGCTGAGGTGGTCGAGCATGGCGACCTTCTCGGCGACCTTGACGGGGTGGTTGACCGGGGCGAGCGGGTTGAAGATGCCGGAGCCGAGGTGGATGCGGTCGGTGGCGTGTGCCAGATAGCCGAGGAAGACATCGCTGGCGGAGAGATGGGAGTACTGGTCCAGGAAGTGGTGCTCGGTGGCCCAGGCGTACTTGAAGCCGGAGCGGTCGGCCTGGACGACGTACTCGGTCTCCTCCATGAGCGACTTGTGCTCGGCGAGCGGGTCGGTCTCGGCACGCCGCCCGACGTACCCCTGTACGAAGATCCCGAACTCCATGGGGGTTTCACCGTCCCTAGTTTCTGACGAACCGTCAGATTGCGATGGGACGACTGTTCCACCGGGGGTGTCGACCGTCAAGAGCCGGTGTCCGGCCGGACGCGGGACCCGGCAGACGACCGGGCCCGGAGCCTCCCCGACGGGAGGCTCCGGGCCCGGATCGGCCGGCGTGCGGGGTCAGCCGCCCATCGGGAGGCCCGCCAGCCAGCCGCCGTCGACCGCGAAGGGATGTCCGGTGATGTACGAGGAGTCCTCGCAGCTCAGGAAGAGGGCGAGCCGGGCGACCTCCTCGGGCCGCCCGATCCGCCCGAGCGGGACCAGCCTCCGGTAGGTCTCCGCCATCGCCGCACGGGCCGCCTCCGGTTCCAGCCCCTGCTGGATGGCGGCGGCATGGGCCATATCGGTGTCGATGCCGCCGGGGCAGATCGCGTTGACCCGGATGCCCTGGGCGGCCAGCTCCATCGCGGCGACCCGGGTCAGCCCGAGGATGGCGTGCTTGGTGGCGGCGTAGACCCCGACCGTCGGCATCCCGGTCAGGGCGAGGGCGGAGGCGACATTGACGATCGTCCCGCCGCCCGCCGCCACTATCTCGGGGGCGACGGTCCTGATCCCCAGGAAGGTGCCGGTCTGATTGACCGAGGTGATGTACTCGTACTCCTCCAGCGGGGTGTCCACCAGGGTGTTGAAGCGGTTCACCCCGGCGTTGTTGATCAGCCCGTCGACCGGGCCGTAGCTCTCCCGGGCGAAGGCCACGGCGGCGGCCCACTCCTCCTCGCGGCGCACATCGAGCCGGACATAGGCCGCGCGCTCCTTCCCCAGCTCCTCGGCGACGGCCCTGCCCCGGTCGTCCAGGACATCGGTGAGCACCACCTTCGCCCCCTCGGCGGCGAAGAGGCGGGCCGCCTGCTCGCCCTGGCCGCGTGCGGCGCCGGTGATCAGGACGACGCGCCCGTCGAGCTTTCCCGTGACTGTCATGGAGCATGACTCCTTCGGCTGTCGGCACTCACCCCAGCTGTGGGGCGACCTCGGCGGCGAACGCGTCCATCTGGTCGGTCAGTTCGGCGCGGGACCGGCTGCGGAACCGGACCTGGATCTGGCGTACGCCCATGGCGGCATACTCACGCAGGGAGGCGGCGATTTCAGCGGGCTTACCGGCCAGCGTCCTTCGGCCGACCGCCCAGGTGGGAACGCCGAGATAGAGGGGTTCGGCGATGGCCCCGACGGTGAAGGGGCCCGTCGCCCCGGCGGCCTCGCGCAGCCGCCGCAGCAGGGCGATGCGCTCCGGCAGCACGGCGCGGGGGTCCCCCTGGGGCAGCCAGCCGTCGCCGCGCCCGGCGGCCCGGCGCAGCGCGGCGGGCGAGGAGCCGCCGACCCAGATGGGCACCCGCCGCTGGGCGGGGCGGGGGCGCTGGCCGAGGTCGGCGAAGGCGAAGTGCTCCCCGGCGAAGCGGGGGAACTCCTCGGGGCCGAGGGCGGCGCGCAGCGCGTCCAGGGTCTCGTCCAGCACCCGGCCGCGTCCGGCGAAGTCGGCGCCGAGGGCGGCGAATTCCTCCGGGACATGGCCCGCGCCGACCCCGAGGATCAGCCGCCCGCCGGAGAGATGGTCCAGGGTGGCGTACTGCTTGGCGGTGATCAGCGGATGGCGCAGCCCGACCACGGCGACATGGCTGAGCAGGCCGACGCGCCGGGTGGTGGCGGCGAGGAAGGAGAGGGTGGCCACGGGGTCGTACCAGACCGTGGACATGGTGGCGGCCAGCCGCCGGGGGACGGCCACATGGTCGCAGACGGCTACATAGGCGAAGCCGCCCCGGTCGGCGGCGTGCGCCACCTCGGCGAGATCGGCGGGGCCGGCGGCGGACTCCCAGCGCTCGGCGTAGCGGGTGCTCTGGGACTGGACCGGGAGCTGGATGCCGTAGGCGAGCCGGTCGCCGGACGGGGTCGGCGGTACGGGAGGCACGGTCGGGGACACGGTCTCTCCTCGGCTGGATCGGCCGTCGCACGGAGGGCGAGCCCATCGTCATACCTGACGTACCGTCAGACAAGACCCCGGCATCCGCCCGCGTACGCACCCAGCCCGACCGGCGGCCCCGGCGCCGGGCCGCTCCTCAGCCGATCACCCTCCCCCGGCCGCTCCTCGCGCCCCGGGGGGTCAGCCGATCTCCAGGCCCAGCGCCACGGCCACCACCATCGCCTGGGCCGGGTCGATCCTCGCACCGGTGAGCCGGGCCGTGAGCGGGTTCAGCGAGGACAGATCGCTGCCCCGCAGATCCGCCCCGCTCAGCCGGACCCGGTCCAGGGCGGCGCCGGAGAGATCCACCCCGGTCACCCGCACCTTGTCCATCCGGGCGCCCGTCAGCAGCGCCTCCCGCATCCGGACCCCGTCGAACTCCGCGCCGCGCAGATCCTGCCCCGCCCAGTCGGTGAAGGACCAGTCCCCGCCGCTCACCCTCAGCAGCGCGGCCTCGCACTCCCGGAACTCGCTGCCCACCGCCTTGCACTGCTCGAACCGGGTGTCGAAGAAGACACAGCGGCGGAAGGAGCAGTTCAGAAAGGCGGTGTGCGTCAGCAGCGCGGCGTTGAACCGCACCCCCGAGAACGAGCACGCGTCGAAGACGGCGCCCTCGGCGACCCCCTCCGTCCAGTCCAGGTCGTAGAAGGAGCAGCCGCCGAACCGCCGCCCGGAGAGATCCCGGGCGTACCAGTCCTCACCGCTGAAGGTGGCGCCCTCCACCGGGGCCTCCACCGGGGCGCCCACCGGCTCCCCGGCCCCCTCCCCGGCCCCCTCCCCGGCACCCTGATCGGCCCCGCCGTGTCCGTCCCGCCCATCGCTCATGGACCCATGAAACACCCCGCCACCGACAGCCGCCGGAGCGCCGCCCGGGGCAGGCCGCCATGGCCGCACGGTTGCCGCCGGAGCACGGCCGGGTGACCACTGGGTAGCATCGCGCCTCGGGAACCGGAACAGTGTGGACAGTGGTGGAGTGGAGTCGAGCGTGACGCGACCGCGTATGGGTGTGGCCGTACTGACCATGGGCAACAGGCCCGTCGAGCTGCGGGCCCTGCTCGACTCCGTGGCCATGCAGGACGAGAAGGCGACCCGGATCGTCGTCGTCGGCAACGGCGCCCCGCTGCCGGAGCTGCCCGAGGGGGTGACCGGCGTCGAGCTGGCCGAGAATCTGGGCGTCTCCGGCGGCCGGAATGTCGCCATGGAGCGGCTGCGGGAATTCGGGGACGTGGATGTCCTGGTCGACCTGGACGACGACGGCCTCCTGGTGGAGACCGATGTCCTCAGCCGGCTCGCCGATCTCCACGAGGCCGACCCGAAGCTCGGGATCGTCTCCTTCCGGATCGCCGACGAGCAGGGCGAGACCCAGCGCCGCCATGTGCCCCGGCTGCGCGCCAAGGACCCGATGCGCCGGGGCCTGGTCACCACCTTCCTGGGCGGCGGCCACTCGCTCTCCATGAGGATGCTGGAGCGGATCGGCGGCTGGCCGGAGGAGTTCTTCTTCACCCATGAGGAGACCGACCTGGCCTGGCGGGCCCTGGACGACGGGTGGAAGATCCTCTACGAGCCCGCCCTGCTGCTCCAGCACCCCAGGACCAGCCCGGCGCGGCATGCCGTCTACTACCGGATGACCGCCCGCAACCGGGTCTGGCTGGCCAAGCGGAATCTGCCCGCCCCGCTCGTCCCGCTCTATCTCGGCAGCTGGACCGCGATGACGCTGCTGCGCACCCGCTCCGGGGAGGGGCTGAAGGCGTGGTTCGGCGGCTTCGCGGAAGGGGTGCGGCAGCCCTGCGGGACCCGGCGGCCGATGCGCTGGTCCACCGTCTGGCGGATGGTCCGGCTGGGCCGCCCCCCGATCATCTGACCCGGCACCGCCGTGGCGGACCCCCCGTGCGCCCTCGCGCACGGGGGGTCCTTCCCGTCCGGGGGGCCGCGCCCCGACCCCGCCGGCCGGGGCTCAGCCGGAGGCAGCGCCCGCCCAGAGCCCGTCCGGGGTCAGCCCCAGCAGCTCGATCGCGTTCCCCCGGACGATCCGTTCCACCGTGTCGGCGGGCAGATGCCCCATCTGCGCCTCCCCCACCTCCCGTGACCTCGGCCAGGTGGAGTCGGAGTGCGGATAGTCCGTCTCGTACAGCACATTCCCCGCCCCGATGGCGTCCAGGTTCCGCAGCCCGAAGGCGTCGTCGAAGAAGCAGCCGTACACATGCCCGGCGAACAGCTCGGAGGGCGGGCGCAGCACCTTGTCGGCGACCCCGCCCCAGGCGCGGTTCTCCTCCCAGACGACGTCGGCACGTTCCAGGATGTACGGGATCCAGCCGATCTGGCCCTCGGCGTACATGATCCGCAGCCCGGGGAAGCGTTCGAACTTCCCGCTGAGCAGCCAGTCGACCATCGAGAAGCAGCAGTTGGCGAAGGTGATGGTGGAGCCGACGGCCGGGGGCGCGTCGGCGGAGGTGGAGGGCATCTTCGAGGACGAGCCGATATGCATGGCGATCACCGTGCCGGTCTCGTCGCAGGCGCGCAGGAAGGGGTCCCAGGCGTCGCCGTGGATCGAGGGGAGGCCGAGGAAGGGCGGAATCTCGGAGAAGGCGACCGCGCGCACCCCCCGGGCGGCGTTGCGGCGGACCTCGGCGGCGGCGAGTGCGGCGTCCCAGAGCGGGACCAGGGTGAGGGGGATCAGCCGGCCGTGCGCCTCGGGGCCGCACCACTCCTCCACCATCCAGTCGTTGTACGCGCGGACCGCGAGCAGCCCCAGCTCCCGGTCCCTGGCCTCGGTGAAGGTCTGGCCGCAGAAGCGGGGGAAGGTCGGGAAGCAGAGCGCGGACTGGACATGGTTGAGGTCCATGTCGGCGAGGCGCTCGGGGACGCGGTAGGAGCCGGGGCGCATCTGCTCATAGGTGATGACCTCCAGCTTGATCTCGTCCCGCGCGCAGCCGACGGCGGTGTCGAGGCGGGTGAGGGGGCGGCGCAGATCCTCGTACACCCACCAGTCGCCCACCGGGCCGGGGTCGCCGGGCGCGCCCATCACGGGGGCGAAGCGTCCACCGAGGAAGGTCATCTCCTTCAGCGGGGCGCGGACGATCCGGGGGGCCGTCTCCCGGTATCTCGACGGGAGCCGGTCCCGCCAGACATGAGGGGGCTCCACCGTGTGGTCGTCCACCGAGATGATCCTGGGGAAGGTCTCCATGGGGTCACGGTAGCGCCGATCTGACGGTTCGTCAGCTCTGTCGCCGACCCTTCGGGGCACCGCCGACCGCCGCCGCCTCCCGGCCCGGCCCCACCCCTCGGGGGACCGGCGGCCCCGCGACCGCCCGGCCCGCCATCCGCCTTCGTGGCCGATATGTGATCTGGAGCGAACAACCCCACCGGCCCCGCATCCGTCTTATCCGATGCCTATGCATCGCGTGTATACACCGTGTGTATAGTGCGGAACCCTCGCCTCCGGTTATGGCGGGGGCCGTTCGACCAGGCCACCACCCAGGGGGATCCCGCCATGTCCAACTCCGCCGTACGCCGCCGGGCCGTCGCGCTCCGCCGGACCGCCGCCGTGGCGGGCGCCGCCGCCCTCGCCCTGGCCCTCGGCGGCTGTGCCATGGCGACCACCGCCCCCGCCGACGCGCGCTCCGACGCCCTCGCCTCCGGCCGCACCCTCTCCACCGGCGGCGACGGCGAGCGGCCCGTCGACTGCCAGAAGGCCAAGTGCATAGCCCTGACCTTCGACGCGGGGCCGGGCAAGGACACCCCCGAACTCCTCGACCACCTGGGGAAGGAGCAGGTTCCGGCCACCTTCTTCCTGCTCGGCAGGAAGCACGTCGACCGCTACCCCAAGGTCGTCAAGCGCCTCTTCGACGAGGGCCACGAGGTCGCCAACCACACCTGGACCCACCGCAGGCTCGACAAGCTGGACAAGGGCGAGATACGCGAGGAACTGGGCCGCACCCAGGACGCGATAGAGGACATCACCGGCGTCCGCCCCACCCTGATGCGGCCCCCGCAGGGCCGCATCGACGACGAGGTCACCGCCGTCAGCAAGGAACTGGGCCTCGCCCAGATCCTGTGGAGCGCCACCGCCAAGGACTACTCCACCAACGACTCCGCCCTCATCGAGAAGCGCATCCTCAAGCAGGCCTCCCGCGACGGAATCATCCTGCTCCATGACATCTACGACGGAACCGTGCCCGCCGTCCCCGGAATCGTGGCCGAACTCAAGGAGCGCGGTTACACCTTTGTCACCGTTTCCCAGCTGCTCGCCCCGGCCAAGGCGGAGCCCGGGAAGGTCTACCGCCCCTGAGACGGCCGTCCGGGCGGCCCCCTCGGCCGCCGCCGCGCCGGCGCCACCACCCGCCCGGAATACCCCCGTACGGCCCATCACCACGCGGTGCTCCCAGGTCAGCGCCGCCACCGGGCACCCCGGCGGAACCACTCCGGAAGCCCCTCCCGCCGGGGAAAGGTAGAGGCGGCGCGGAAGAACGGTGCAAAACGGATGAAGATCCCAAAGAGCGGGCTATCGTGCATCCGGCTCCGGCCATGGAGCGACAGGGACGCGCCTCGCTGCTGACGGGGCCGCCATGCACAGGGCAGACTGTCGGGTGCTAATCGGCAGTTCGGGGCAGGGGGCACCAATGGACCGTGACAGCGGGCCACGCGTACCGGAACAGCGCGTCCCGGCGCAGCGCGTCCCGGCGCCCGGCGGCGCCGTCGATCTGCGCTTCAGCGTGCTCGGACCGGTACGGGCATGGCAGGGCGGCCAACCCCTGTCGACCGGCTCCCCACAGCAGCGGGCCCTGCTCTGCGCCCTGCTGCTCCGCGAGGGCCGCACGGCCACCGCGACGGAGCTGATCGACGCCATCTGGGAGGACGACCCGCCACCCCAGGCACTCGCCGCGCTGCGCACCTACGCCTCCCGGCTGCGCAAGGCCCTCGGGGCGAACGCGCTGGTCAGCGAGGCCGGCGGCTATGCCATCCGGATCCAGCGGGACGCCGTCGACCTCTTCGAGGCCCGGGAGCTGGCCCTCGACGCCGAGAAGACCCGCGCCGCCGGGGACCTGGCGGGCGCCCGCGCCCTCATCGGCAAGTCCCTCGGCCTCTGGGACGGCGAACCGCTCGCCCATGTCCCCGGCCCCTACGCCGAGAACCACCGCGCCCGGCTGGACGAATGGCGCCTCCAGCTCCTGGAGACCCGTCTCGACCTCGACCTGGAGGCCGGCTGCCACTCCGAGGCCGTCTCCGAACTCACCGCCCTCACCGCCGCCCACCCGCTGCGCGAACGTTTCCGCGAACTCCTCATGGTCGCGCTCTACCGCAGCGGACGGCAGGCCGAGGCGCTCGCCGTCTACGCCGACACCCGCAGACTCCTCGCCGATGAACTCGGCGTCGACCCCTGCCCCGAACTCTCCCAGCTCCAGCAGCGCATCCTCCGCGCCGACGAGGAGCTGAACCGCCCCGGCGGCCGGGAGGCGCCCGCGCCCCGGATCGCCCAGCCCGCCCAGCTCCCCGCCACCGTCCCCGACTTCACCGGCCGCGCCTCCTTCGTCCGCGACCTGGGCACCCAGCTCGCCGCGCCCGACGGGCCCGTGATGGCGGTCTCGGCCCTCGCGGGCATCGGCGGCGTCGGGAAGACCACCCTCGCCGTCCATGTCGCCCACGAGGCCCGCCCGCACTTCCCCGACGGCCAGCTCTACATCGACCTCCAGGGCGCCGGGGCCCGCGCCGCCGAACCCGTCGCCGTCCTCGGCGCCTTCCTCCGCGCCCTGGGCACCTCCGACGCCTCCATGCCCGACACCCTGGAGGAGCGCTCCGCGCTCTACCGCTCCACCCTCGCCGGACGGCGGCTCCTCGTCCTGCTGGACAACGCCCGGGACGCGGCGCAGATCCGGCCGCTGCTGCCGGGCACCGCCGGCTGCGCCGCCCTGGTGACCAGCCGCACCCGGATGGTCGACCTCGCCGGGGCGCAGCTCATCGACCTCGATGTGATGTCCCCCGACGAGGCCCTCCAGCTCTTCACCCGGATCGTCGGCACCGAACGGGTGCGCGCCGAACGTGAGTCGGCCCTCGATGTCGTCGCCGCCTGCGGCTTCCTCCCGCTCGCGATCCGCGTCGCCGCCTCCCGCCTCGCCTCCCGCCGCACCTGGACCGTCTCCGTCCTCGCCGACAAGCTCGCCGACGAACGCCGCCGCCTGGACGAACTCCAGGCCGGTGACGTGGCCGTCAAGGCGACCTTCGAACTCGGCTACGGACAGCTGGAGACCGACCAGGCCCGCGCCTTCCGCCTGGTCGGCCTCGCCGACGGCCCCGATATCTCGCTCGCCGCCGCGGCGGCCCTGCTCGACCTGCCCCCGCACACCACCGAGGACCTGCTCGAAGCCCTGGTGGACACCTCGCTCCTGGAGTCCGCCGCACCCGGCCGCTACCGCTACCACGACCTCGTACGCCTCTACGCGCGTTCCTGCGCCGAGCGCGACGAGCGCCCCGAGGAGGTCGGCGGGGCCCTCTCCCGGCTGCTCGACTTCTATCTGGCCAGCGCCGCGCAGGTGTACGCGATCGAACGGCCCGGCGACACCCTCCCGGACCGGCTGGCCCGTACCGAACAGGCCGGGCTCACCTTCACCGACCGCCAGGAAGCCCTCGACTGGCTCTACAGCGAGGCGCACTGCGTCCTGAACTGCGCCCAGCAGGCGACCTCGGGCCCCGGGCTGCGGCGCGCGGTCGATCTGCTCTGGGCCGCCAAGGACCTCGCCGAGTCCGGGGCCAACTCCAAGCAGTACGAGACCGCCGCGCTCAGCGCCTGCCGGGCGGCCAGGATCGCCGGGGACCTCCACGCCCAGGGCCGTGCCCACACCGTCCTGACCGAGGTGCACCTGGTGGCGGGCCGGTACGAGGAGGCCGAGGAGCACGCCGCGCGGGCGGCCCGGCTGGCCGCGCGGGCGGACGACCCGGCACCGGTCTTCTGGTCCCACAACAACCGGGGCATCATCGCGCTGAACAAGAGCCGGCTGAAGGACGCCGAGCGGTTCTTCGAGGCCGCGATCGAGGGCTCCCGGGCGGAGGGGAACGAGAGCTACGAGGCGAGCGCCCTGTGCAACTACGCCCGGCTCCAGCTCCGCCTCGGCCGGACCGAGCACTCCGTGAACCTGGCCCGGCGCGGGGTGGAGCTGTACCGCCGGCGCGGGGTCACCCTGCGGCTCTCCAACGCGCGGTACGCGCTCGGGGTCGCGCTGACCGAGGCCCGGCGGCTCGGGGAGGCGCTGGAGGAGCTCCAGGACGCCCAGGAGGGGTTCGAGGCCAACCGGCAGCGGCTCTGGGAGGGCACCACCCAGTTCCGGATCGCCCAGGTGCACCTGGCGGCGGGCCGCCCGGCGCGGGCCGCGCAACACGCCGAGCAGGCGCTGGCGATCGGCTGCATCGGCGGTGACCACATCCGGGCGAGCGTCCTGATGACCCTGGGCCAGGCGCTCTCCTCGCTGGGCCAGGCGGGCCGGGCCCGTGCCTGCTGGCAGGAGGCGCTGACGCTGCACGAGGCGTCGGGGGCGGCGGAGGCGGAGACGGTACGGGCCCTGCTGGCGCCCCTCAGCGCCGCCTGACGGCCCTGCGGGGGCGGGGCACCGACGGGGAGACCCCGGGGCGGTACGGGAGGCCATGACGGGCCGCCCTGTGCCGCGCCGGGATCCACCACCGGAAGGGGCGCTCCGGATCCGGCCGGCCCGCACCGGGATCCGCCACCGGAGGAGGCGCTCCGGATCCGGCCGACCGGAATCACACCATCCGCACCGTCGGGCGTGCCAGAGTGGGCGGCTGCGTTCCCCTCGGGGGCCTCCCCGGGTCTTTCTCGGGGCTTTTCCGAGGCCCTCCCGGGGGTTTTCCCAGGGCCCGCACAGGGCCCTCGCAGGGCTTCTCAGGCCTTCTCAGGGCTTTCTGCCAGCCCGTTCATCGAATGTTTATGACGGTTCGGGATGCTCATGCCCATCGATCCGTCGCGTCGGGGGGCAGACGGATCACCAGGGAACCTCACCACACCGGGGGGCAGGTGAGGTTCCCCAGGGCCTTCCGTCCGGCGACCCTCGGGGGAGTCTCCGGGCGGAGGGCCCTGTCCGTTTCACTGTCACATCAGCACCACCCGTACAACAGCACCACTCGCACAACAGCACATCAGCACCATCCGCACATCCATGGGGGACACCATGAACAACACCGAGCAGTTGCACGACCCGACGATCCGTCCGCTGGACAACCACACGCCCATCCGCCCGCCGGTGGGCGGACCGGGCAGCGGCGGCGGACGGCAGGGGAAGCCGAGGACCGGAGGGCTGGGGAAGGACGACAACCACACCCCCGCCCCGCCGCCGGTGAAGGATCCGGACCCGGCGGGACACCCGCTGGAGAGCCCCGTCTCCACCACGGCCGCCACGGCCGGCACCAGCGCCCTGACCCCGGCCACCGCCGGCACCGGCACGGCCGCCGCGGCCGGTGGCGAGACCATCCTCACCACCGACAACCACACCCCGGCCCCGCCCCGGGTCGTCCGGGAGAGCGTGGCCGGACGTCTGGACAACCACACACCCTCGCCGCCGCGCCCCTGAGCCCGCGGGCCGACCATCGGAAAGACCGACCTGCGGAACGGCCGTTCATACGGCCGGCAGGTCCGGACCACACCCTCCGAGCAGCGCCCGATCATCACCCTGCGTAAGGGAACCGGAAACGAAGGACTGAGCGGGACTTCACCCGAAGGTGTACGGCCGTGACCGCGCCCACCGGCGCCGTCACGGCCGTTCGCTGTGGTCCCCGCCGCGCTGTACGGGCGCTCTCACCATGTCACCTCTGCCCCGGAGGACATCTGACGCCCAATCAGCAACACCCCGGGGAGGTTACCGGTCGAACCCGGTCCCTCACAATCAGTTGCGGAAAACCCTCCCGCGACCACTCGACGACGGTGTGTACTTGGCCGGGTCGTTTTCCTGACGAACCCGACTCCCGCCCTCCCCGAGGTCTATTCGATGATCGCGATACCGGATCTGGCCATCGTCGCCGCCGGGGCCCTGGCGGCGACTGCGTTGCTGCTGGGCTGCCCCCTCGCGCTGTCCCGCCGCCGGATCGGGCGACTGCGCGCGGAGACCCAAGGACTCCGCACCCAGCTGGCCGAGGCCCGCGCGGAGGGCGAGCGCGTCGCACGGGCGCACACCGCCGAGATCGTCCAGCTGGCCCATGAGCGCATCCCGGCCGCCGCCACCCGCGCCGCCCACCCCCATGTCCCCGTACCCGGACCGCTCGACCCCGCCATGGCCCACAGCGAGTTCGGCGCCGGGATGCAGGCGGCGCTCCACGGCGTCGCCACCGCGATGTTCCAGGAGCGCAAGCGGGTGGACGCCGCGGCGCGCGCCGGCATGCGCGGCGCCACCCGGGAGATCCAGGCCGGGCTCTACCGCCTCCAGGACGTCCTGCGCGGCCTCCAGCAGCGCTACGACGACCCGGATCTGTCGCAGACCCTCTACTCGCTCGACCACGAGAACGAGCAGTCGCTGCGCCGGGCCCAGGTGGCGGCGGTGGTCTGCGGCGCCTGGGTCGGCCTCGCCCGCCAGGACTCCCACCTGGTCGACGCGGTCACCGGCGGCCAGTCCCGGCTGGTGGGCTATCAGCGGGTGCACATCAGCAACCATCTGGAGCCCGGCACCGCACTGGTCTCGCACGCCGTCGAGCCCGTGGCGATCATCGTCGCCGAGCTGCTCGACAACGCCCTGCGGCACTCCTCGACGGACACCAGCGTCACGGTGAACCTGGAGCGCGCCCACCACGGTGTCACCGTCACCGTGGACGACGCCGGAGTGGGCATGGCCACCGACGAACGCGCCTACGCCCAGCGCATGGTGGCCAGCAGCGAACCCATCCTCCTCTCCGAGCTGGGCGACCCGCCCCGGATGGGGCTGGCCGCGATCGGCCAGCTCACCCGCCAGTTCGACCTCTCCGTCGACCTCTCCTCCCCCTCCCCCTTCGGCGGAGTCCGTGCCGTCCTGCTGATCAGGAACCATCTGCTGAGCCATATCGACCCGGCCGAGCGTCCGCCGTCGGCGAGCGCCCCCCACTCCACCCGTCCGGCGGCCCCCCCGCCCCCGGACCCGTACGCCCCGGTCCTGGGGCAGCCGGTACCGGAACCCCGGACCCTGCCCGCCCCCACCGGACCGCCCCTCTACCCCGGGCCCCCGGACTACCCCGGCGACCGGAGGCCGGAAACCACCCCCCACCGTCCCCCCGACCCAGCCGGAACCACCGCCTCCTACGGGCCACCGCCCCCCGGCACCCCCGGCCCGCACCTTCTGCCGCACCTTCCCCAGGACAGCCCCCCGCCGCCCGGGGCCGTCCCCGTCCCGACCCCGCCGGCGGGCGCCACGGCGCCCGGAGCCGCCCGGTTCCCCACCGTCCCCGACGCCATCACCCATGACCCCGCACCCGGCGACGACACCCTCCCCCGACGGCGCCGCCGGGTGCGCCCCGCCCCGTACACCGCACAGCTCCAGCCGCGGTCCCCCCTCCCCACCCGCACCCCCGATGACGCCGCGGCGGCGCTCGGGGCGCTCCAGGCCGGGACCGCAGCAGCCCGCAATGCCGCCGACCCCGAAGGGAACGACCCCCGATGACCAGCCGCACCTCCCGCGACACCGGTGAAACCGCGTGGGTGCTCGACCCGATCCTGGAAATCCCCCACGTCCGGGCGGCCGTCCTGCTCACCCGGGACGGTCTTGTCTCCGGCTACTCGGACCGGCTCGACCAGGCGTCCGCCGAACGGGTGGCCGCCATCACCAGCACCGTGCAGGGGGCCTGCCGCACCGCCGCCGCCGCCTTCGCCGACCAGAGCAGCGCGGAGGTGCGTCAAGTGGTCGTCGAGTCCGACCACGGCTACATCCTGGTGGCCCCCACCACCCATGGCACCTGTGTGGCCGCCTATGGCGATCCCGAGGTGCGGCTCGATCTCCTCGCCCACCGCGTCCACTCCCAAGTGGCCCGGCTCGGTGAGAAGGCGATGGCAGCCGCGCCCCGCGGAGCCAGTGGCCACACCCCGGCATGACCGGGCGCCGGGGTGGCCGGCCCCTGGTCCCGGCCTATGTGTCCACCGGAGGCAGGACCCGGCCGAGCCGCAACAGCCTGGAACGCCTCTCGGTGCTCACCGGACTGACCACCTGCCCCGACGACCCCGCCCCCGGCGCCGCGGCCTTCCGCGGCGCCGGGCCGCCGCCCTTACCGACCACTCCCCCCGCTCCGGTGGTCACGGTCACCGCGGCCACCGCTCCCCCCGTGGCCGAGGCCCCGGAGAGCGACCAGCACGCCCCGGACGTCCCCTCGGACCTCCCCGCCGCCCAGCGGTCCCTGCTGAGCACGCTGGACGGCGGCTCGCTCACCGTGGTGGAGACGGCGGCCCTGCTCGAACTGCCCGTGTCCGCCGTGCGGGTGCTCGCCGCGCACCTCATCGACCTGGGGCTCGTGAACGCCCGCCCGCCGATCCCGTATGCCGCCCAGCCCGACCCAGATCTGTTGGAGAGAGTCGCCGATGGCCTCCGCGCCCTCAAGCTCTAGCGGCCTGCACCTGCCGGACAGCACCCGCGAGCTGGTGAAGATCCTGATCGCAGGTCCCTTCGGGGTGGGCAAGACCACCCTGATCGACTCCGTCTCGGAGATCCGCCCGCTGCACACCGAGGAACAGCTCTCCGAGGCGTCGGTCGCGGTGGACAGCCTGGCCGGAGTGCGGGACAAGACCACCACCACCGTCGCCATCGACTTCGGCCGGATCTCCCTCACCGGGGGGATCGTGCTCTATCTCTTCGGCACCCCCGGCCAGGAGCGGTTCCGGTCCCTGTGGACGGATATCGCGTACGGGGCACTGGGCGCGCTCGTCCTGGTGGACACCCGCCGCATCGACGACTCGTTCGAGGTGCTGAGCCTGGTGGAGGACTCGGGGCTGCCCTACGCGGTGGCGCTGAACACCTTCCCCGACGCCCGCCGCTACACCGAGGAACAGCTGCGCGCCTCGCTGGACCTGGAGCCCGACACCCCGATGGTGGTCTGCGACGCCCGGGACGCCCATGCCTCCGTGGACGCGCTGATCGCCCTGGTCCAGCATCTGCTGACGCGGATGAGCGGGATGGGCCGCCTTCCCGGGCAGGGCCAGGAGCCGCCGCCGGGGCAACCCCCCGTACCGGCTCCGGGGCACACCGGTCCGCCCCCGGTCCTCCTCGCGCCGGGGCAGCTCGTCCCGCCCCCGCCGGGGCAGCCGCCCGTACCGCCACCACCGGTACCGCCGTACCCCGCCCCGTACTCGGCTCCGCACGCCGGGCCGTACTCCGCTCCGCACCCCGGGCCGTATCCACCCCCGTCGCCGCCCCCGTACGGCACCGGCACCGGCCCGTACCCGGATCCCCGCATCGGCCCCTACCCGGGAGTTTGGTACTGGTGAACACCCCCCGCACCGAGGCCCCTGAGCAGACCCAGGGCCATCCCGCTCCCATCCGGCTGTGGGAGGACGGTTTCGCCGCCGACCCGCACCGCTACTACGAACTGCTGCGCGCCCAGGGCCCGATCGGCTGGGCCGAACTGGCGCCGGGCATCCCCGCGTACATCGTGGTCGACCGGCGCGCCGCCCTCGATCTCCTGCACGACTCCGAGACCTGGTCCCATGACCCGCGCGGCTGGGAGGCGACCGTCACCGAGGACTCCCCCATCCTCGGCATGATGCGCTGGCGGCCCAACACCCTCTTCGCGGACGGGGAGACCCATGTGCGCTACCGGCGCACCCTGGTCGACGCGTTCAGCCGGATCGAACCCCATGATCTGCGCGAACGGGTGCACCGCGCGGTGGACATCCTGATCTCCCGCTTCGGCCCCCGGGGCAGCGCCGATCTGGTCACCGAGTTCTGCCGCCCGCTGATGGGGCTGATCTTCAACAACCTCTTCGGGCTGCCGGACAGCGAGAGCGACCGGCTCACCGACTCCATGGCGCAGATCGTGGAGATCGCGGAGAGTTCGGCGCAGGCCGAGGCGGAGTACGGGGCCTATGTCCTGGAGCTGATCGCCACCAAGATGGCCCGCCGGGGCAACGACCTCACCAGCTGGCTGCTGGACCATCCCCTGGGGCTGACCCCCGAGGAGGTGACCTGGCAGGTCTTCTACACCCTGGGCGCGGGCCATGAGCCCACCGCCAATCTGGTCTCCAACGCGCTCTCCCGGATCCTCGGGAACCCGGCGTACTACACCACCCTCACCAGCGGCTCCCGGCCCGTCCTCGACGCCGTGGTCGAGGTGTTGCGGTACGAGACCCCGCTGGCCAACTACGGGATCCACTACGCCCGTCAGCCCACCGGACTGCACGGGGTGTGGATCCATACCGCCGTCCCCGTGGTCATCTCGTACGGGGCGCTCGCCTACTTCGCCGAGAAGGAGTCCCAGGGCGCCCACCAGCCCGGCGACGCCTCCCATCTCTCCTGGTCGGCGGGGCCGCACACCTGCCCCGTGAAGCAGCACACGCTGCTGATCGCGACCGAGGCGATCGAGCGGCTGACCCAGTGGCTGCCCGACCTTTCCCCGGTGATTCCGAGGAATCGGCTGACATGGCGGCCCGGTCCGTTCCATCGTTCACTGACTGAGTTCCCCGTGCGCTTCACACCCCGTACACCCGATCAGTCAGGAGACCGAGGATGAGCGAGTCCATACCCGTCGTCGCCATCGATCCGTACGGCGCGGACATACCGGACGAGTGGGCGCGGCTGCGCGCCCAGGGGCCCGTGGTCCCAATAGAGCTGCCCGGCGGCATACCCGCCTGGGCGCCGACCCGCTTCAGCAGCCTGAGAACGCTGATCCTGGACCCCAGAGTCAGCAAGGACCCCAGACAGCACTGGTCCCGCTACACCGAGGTGGAGAAACACCCCGCATGGAGCTGGATCATGAGCTGGCTCGGTGTGGTGAACATGCTCACCGCCTACGGGACCGACCACAGCCGGCTGCGCAAGCTGGTCGCGCCGAGCTTCACCGCACGGCGCACGGAGGCGATGCGGCCCCGGGTGGAGAAGATCACCGGGGAGTTGCTCTCCTCGATGGAGGAGTCGGCCGCGGCCTCCGGCGGTGTCGTGGATCTGCGCACCGGTCTGGCGCAGCCGCTGCCCATGCGGGTTATCTGCGAACTCTTCGGTGTGCCGGACGATTTGCGGCCCGGTCTGGTGCGGCTGATAGCCGCGATCATGGACACCACGAACCCCAGCCCGGAGCACGCCGCCTCGGTGCAGGAGCAGATCGGCACGGTGCTGCCCGCGCTGGTCGCCCACAAGCTGGCGCACCCGGGCGACGACATGACCACCGAGCTGATCCGGGTCCGGGACGAGGACGGCGACCGGCTCGGTGACGAGGAGCTGCTGCACACCCTGCTGCTGGTGATAGGGGCGGGGTTCGAGACGACGGTCAATCTGATCGGCAACGCGGTGGTGACCCTGCTGGACCACCCGGAGCAGCTGGCGGCGGTACGGGCCGGGGAGATCACCTGGGATGCGGTGATCGAGGAGGTGCTGCGGGTGCATCCGTCGATCGCGAGTCTGCCGCTGCGGTTCGCGGCGGAGGAGATCACCGTCGAGGGCGTCACGATACCGGCGGGCGAGGCCATACTGACGACCTACGGTGCGGCGGGGCAGGATCCGGCGCGGTACGGGGCGGACGCCGGGGAGTTCGACGCGGCGCGCGGGGTGGACGAGCATCTGTCCTTCGGGGTCGGGGTGCATCGCTGCATCGGTGCCCCGCTGGCGCGGATGGAGGCGCGGACGGCGCTGCCCGCGCTCTTCGCGCGCTATCCGGAGCTGTCGCTGGCGGTGGACCGGTCGGCGCTGCGGCAGGTGCCGTCGTTCATCGCGCAGGGGTGGCAGGAGATCCCGCTGCGGCTGGTGCCGTGACCCGTGGTCAGTGTCCGGCGCGGGCGCGCAGCTCGGTCTTGAGGACCTTGCCGCCGGCGTTGCGCGGCAGCGCGGGGACGAAGGAGACCTCCCGGGGGACCTTGTAGTTGGCCATCTCCCGGCGGGCCCAGGCGATCAGGCCGTCGGCGGTGAGGGTGGCGCCCCGGCGGCGTACCGCGTAGGCCCGGCCGACCTCGCCGAGGCGGGGGTCGGGGATGCCGATCACGGCGACATCGGCGATATCGGGGTGGCGGCCGAGCAGCCGCTCGATCTCGGCGGGGTAGGCGTTGAAGCCGCCGACGACATACATGTCCTTGACCCGGTCGGTGACGGTGAGACGGCCGGCCGGGTCGAGGACGCCGATGTCGCCGGTGTGGAGCCAGCCGTCGGCGTCGACGGCGGCGGCGGTGGCCTCGGGGTCCTCGAAGTAGCCGCACATCAACTGGGGTCCGCGGACCAGGATCTCGCCGGGGCCGCGCACGCCGGGGGCCGTGTCCTGTGCTTGGGGGGTGCCGGGCGGGGCGAGGATCCTGATCCGGGTGCCGGGGACGGCCCGGCCGCTGGTGGCGGCGACAGTCCCGGGCGGGTCGTCCCGGCGGCACATGGTGACGAGCCCGCCCGCCTCGGAGAGTCCGTACGCGGTGAGCACGGTGGCGACGCCGATTTCGCCCCGGAGCCGTTCCACCAGGGCGAGCGGGACGACCGCGGCGCCGGTGACCACCAGCCGCAGGGTGGTGAGGTCGTGCCGGTCCCGGGCGGGGTGGTCCAGGAGCGCCTGGTGGAGGGTGGGCGGCCCGGGGAGGACGGTGACCCGCTCGGCGGCGATCCGGGCGAGGACGGTCCCCGCGTCGAAGACGGGCTGGGGGATCATCGTGGCGCCCCGGGTGAGACAGGCGATGATCCCCGCCTTGTAGCCGAAGGTGTGGAAGAAGGGGTTGACGATCAGATAGCGGTCGTCGGTACGGAGCCCCGCGAGCGCGCTCCAGAGGTCGTAGGAGCGCAGGGTCCGGGCGTGGGTGAGGACGGCGCCCTTGGGACGGCCGGTGGTGCCGGAGGTGTAGAGGATGTCGGAGGGGTCGTCGGGGCGGACGGTGTCGGCGCGGGTGCGGACCTCCGCGCCGGTGACGGCCGTGCCCTCGGCGAGGAACCGCCGCCAGGTGCGGTAGCGGGGGTCGTCGGGGGCGGTGTCGGCGAGGACCACGATCCGCCGCAGATCCGGCAGTGCGGCGGTGTGGGCGCGGAGCGCCGCGACATAGGAGGTGCCGAGGAAGGTGCCGGTGACGAAGAGGAGCCCGGCCCGGCTGCGGGCGAGGACATCGGCGGCCTCGGGGCCCTTGAAGCGGGTGTTGAGGGGGACGAGGACGGCGCCCGCGGTGACCGCGCCGAGTGCGGCGACGATCCAGTCGGCGGTGTTGGGGGCCCAGATCGCGACCCGGTCGCCGCGCCGGACACCGGCGGCGATACAGCCGGCGGCGGCGCGTTCGACACGGGTGCCGAGGTCGGCGTAGGTGAGGGGGGTGTCCCCGGCGCCGGTGCCGGTCCCGGTGACGGCGGTGCGGTCGGGGTAGCGGGCGGCGGAGTCGCGGACCAGCCGGCCGATGGTGCCCCAGCGGAGGTCGCCGCGGGGGTCCTCGCCGTCGGGGTCGTCCCCGTGGATCTCGGCCTCCGGGTCGTCCCGCCGACGGGGGTCCTCGGGGTCGCGCAGTCCCGCCATGGCCGCCTCTCCCGTACACCCGGCACACTTTGCTGACTAACCGTCAGATTACCGCTAGCCTGACGCACTGTCAGCAGTTCGGGGCGGACGGCGGAGGTGCCCGTGGCCGGTCTCAAGGACGCGACGGCGATAGCCGGGATAGGCCAGACCCCGTTCGCCCGGCGGCTGCCCGAGTCCGAGAAGACCCTCGCCTGCCGGGCGATCGTGGCCGCCCTGGACGACGCGGGCATCGACGCCTCCGAGGTGGACGCCTTCGCCTCGTACACCATGGAGACCACCGACGAGGTCGAGGTGGCCAAGGCGGTCGGCGCGGGCGATGTCACCTTCTTCTCCAAGGTCGGCTACGGCGGCGGGGGTTCCTGCGCCACCGTCGCCCATCTGGCGGCGGCCATCGCGACCGGGCAGGCGAGCGTGGGCGTCGCCTGGCGCTCCCGCAAGCGCGGCAGCGGGCCGAGGCCCTGGATGGACACCACCGCGCAACTGGCCACCCCGGCGCAGTGGACCCGGCCGTTCGGGCTGCTGCGGCCCGCCGACGAGATCGGGATGCTGGCCCGTCGGTACATGCACGCGTACGGGGCCACCCGCGACCACTTCTTCCAGGTGGCGCTGGCCTGCCGCAACCGCGCCAACCAGAATCCGGCGGCGGTGATGTACGACCGGCCGCTGACCCGTGAGATGTATATGACCTCGCGGTGGATCAGCGAGCCCCTCTGCCTCTTCGACAACTGTCTGGAGACGGACGGGGCGCTGGCCTGTGTGGTGGTCTCCGCCGAGCGCGCCCGGGACTGCCGGCACCGGCCCGTCCTGGTCCACGCGGTCGCGCAGGGGCTGCCCGCGCAGCACCACGGCATGGTCAACTACTGGAACGACGACCCGCTCGCCGGTCCCGCCTGGACGGCCGCCCGGCAGCTGTGGAAACACGCGGACCTCGGTCCCCAGGATGTGGATGTCGCCCAGATCTACGACGCCTTCACCCCGCTGATCCCGCTGTCGCTGGAGGGATACGGCTTCTGCGGGCGCGGCGAGGGGGCGGCCTTCACCGAGGGCGGGGCGCTGGAGATCGGCGGCCGGCTGCCGCTGAACACCTCGGGCGGCGGGCTCAGCGAGGCGTACGTCCATGGCTTCAACCTGATCACCGAGGGGGTGCGGCAGCTGCGCGGCCACTCCACGGCGCAGGTGCCGGGGGCGGCGGTCTGCCTGGTGACGGCGGGCGAGGGGGTCCCGACATCGGCGCTCCTGCTGAGGAACTGACCTCCTGAGGAGCTGAGAGGAGCGGATATGACTTCGCCGCTGCTGGATCCCGTGCCGGACGACGACGGGGCGCCGTTCTGGGCGTACGCGGCCCGGGGCGAGCTGCGGGTGCAGATCTGCGCGGAGTGCGCCGAGCCGAGGTTCCCGCCCCGGCCGTGCTGCCCGCACTGCCGGTCCTTCGGGAGCGGGTGGCGGCGGATGAGCGGCCGGGGGCGGATCTGGTCCTTCGTGGTGCCGCACCCCCCGCTGCTGCCGGGGTACGCGGAGGCCGCCCCGTACAACGCGGTCCTGGTGGAGCTGGTGGACGCGCCCCGGATCCGGCTGGTGGGCAATGTGGTCGCCGCGCCGGACGCCCCGCTGGACTCCGTCGACCCGGCGCGGCTGCGGATCGGGGCGGGGGTACGGGCCGTCTTCGCCCCGCCCGCGCCGGGCGCGGTGCCGCTGCCGCGCTGGCTGCTGGAGCGGGCGTGACGGTCCGGGTGGAGACGGCGGCGGACGGGGTCGCCACGGTCACCCTGGACCGCCCGGAGCGGCTGAACGCGGTCGACCTGGAGACGGCCGGCCGCCTCGCCCGGATCTGGCGCGGCTTCCGCGACGACGGGTCGGTCCGTGCGGTGGTGCTGACCGGGGCGGGGGTACGGGCCTTCTGCACCGGGATCGACCGCGCCGTCGAGGTGGCGCAGCCCGCGTCCCCGTACTCGCTGGACGATCCGCTGCTGACCATCGGCCCCAAGGCGAACGACCTGTGGAAGCCGGTGGTGGCGGCGGTGGAGGGGATGGCGTGCGGCGGCGCGTTCTATCTGCTGGGCGAGTGCGAGTTCGTGGTGGCCTCGCGGGAGGCCACCTTCTTCGACCCGCATACGTCGTACGGGATGGTCAGCGCGTACGAGGCGGCGTATCTGGCGCAGCTCCTCCCCTACGGCGAGGCGGCCCGGGTCGCCCTGATGGGCACCGCGGAGCGCCTCTCGGCCGTCCGCGCCCATACCCTCGGCCTGGTCACCGAGGTCACCGCCCCGGGCGCCGCGCTCGCCGCCGCCCGCACCGCCGCCGCGACCCTGGCCTCCTACCCCTCCGCCGCCCTCCAGGGCACCGTCCGCGCCCTCTGGTCCACCCGCGCCCCCGCCCTCGCGGCGGCCTCGGCACTGGCCCCGCATCTGATCGCCCTGGGCAATCTGCCCCCGGAGGCCCAGGCGACCCTGTTCGCCTCCCGGAAGCAGGGGTACGAGCTGCGCTGACCCACCAGGGGCCCGGGGCCCCTGGACCCGCGCGGGAGCCTCGACGGGGTCGGTACGGTGGGCCTCCCGTTCTCCCCGCGTGTGCGGGGGTGGTCCCTCAAAGAACTCCTGGCTCAGAAACCGCGCCGCGTCGTCTCCGCGCCTGCGGAGTGGGCCCCCGGGGCCGGCGGGGTCGCCGGGCCCGGGGGAAGGGGTCAGCGGCGGGCCGTGGCCGTGCCCTTGGTGGCGTCGAGGGCGTAGACGCAGCGGTCCTTGCTGCATGCGTAGACGACGCCGCCGCGGACCACCGGGGAGCCGGTGATCTCGCCGCCGGTGGCGAGCTTCCAGCGGAGCTGGCCCCCGGAGGCGTCCAGGGTGTAGAGGACATGGTCCGCGGAGCCGAAGTGGAGGCGGCCGTCGGCGACGACGGGGGCGCCCATGACCTCGCCGCCCGCGGCGAACCGCCACATCGGGGTGCCGGTGACCGCGTCCAGGGTGTAAAGCGCGCTGCCGCTGCCCACATGGACGTTTCCGCCGGTCACCAGGGGCGGCTCGATCGACTGGCGGGACTCCGTCGCGATGCGCCAGCGGTCCTTGCCGGTGGCCGCGTCCAGCGCGTACACCGTACCGAGGTAGTCCGCGAGATAGACCCCGCCGCCGGTGACCGCCGGGCCGGGGGCGAAGGCGGGCGCGGAGAGGAAGACCGCGGGCGCCTCGAAGTGCCAGCGGACCATCCCGCTGGCGATGTCGACCGCGAGGACCCGCGTACCGGCGGCGATATAGGCGTTGCCGTCCGGCGCCGCGCACACCCGTACCGGCACACCCCCGCAGGAGGCCGCGTCGCCGACCGGGTAGGACCAGCGTTCCCGCCCCGTCCGCGCCTCCAGCGCCCGCAGCCGGGCCTCCTTCCAGACGAAGACGGTGTCACCGTGGAGCACCGGCCCCGACTCGGGCGTCTCGAAGTCGGTCTGCGCGCCGGTCAGTTCCCACAGCTTCTCGCCGTTGGACGCCTCCCAGCCCTGGACCCCGCCGCCCCGGGTGCCGGTGACGACGGTGCCCCGGCGGGCCGTGAGCGAGTAGACCCAGGCATCCGCCTGGAGCCGCCAGCGCTCATGCCCGGCGGTCGCGTCGAGGGCGTAGACGGTGGGGCCGTCGGAGGCATGGATCACGCCGCCGTCGACCGCCATCGTCCAGGCCACGTCCTTGGTCTTGAACTGGCGCCGCCCGGTGGCCGTGTCCAGCGCGTGGACCTCGAAGGAGGTGATGTACAGCAGATCACCGGCGACCACCGGGGTGCCCCAGACATCGTTCGACATCCGGAAGCGCCACGGCCGCCAGTGCGCGGGGACCTCGGGCGGTGACGCGGGCGGCGGCACCGGCGGCCGGACGGGGACCGGCGGCGCGGGCGCGATGCCCGGCCCGCCCAGCGGGGGCCGGATCCAGCCGGTCGCCGGGCCCGCCTCGGCGCTCCGGGACCGGGCCGGGTCGGCGGCGCGCGGCCCCGGCCCGATCGGCACCTGCACCCCGGGCAGGACCACCGAGGCGCCGGGCCCGGCGGCCAGCGGCGCCGGAGCCGGGTGGGCGTACGGCAGCGGCGCGGGCGGCACCGGCGACAGCGCCGACGCGGGCGGCACATGCGCGCCCAGCGGCGCCCCGGTCCTGGGATCGGTACCGCCCCAGTCGCCCGGACGTCCGGGTGGCGACGACGGCATCGGCGGCACATCCGGGTGACCGGGGCGCCGTCTCGACGGCGCGGGCAGCGCGGGCGCCGGCGGGAGCGCCGGGGCCACGGGGGCCACCGTCCGGCCACCGCCCCGCCGCGCCTCGATCATCGCGGTCGCCCGCCCCGGCAGCCAGGCCGACGCCGACCCGCTGTCGTCCCCCGCCGCGAAGAGATGCGGCGCGAGCTGCGACTGAAGGTCCTCCGGCGAGGGCCGCCGCGTCTTGTCCTGCTGCATACAGGACTCGATCAGCGGGCGCAGCTCCTCCGGGAGCCCGGTGAGGTCCGGTCCCTCCCGCAGCAGCATGAAGACGGTCTCGACCGGGTTGGCCCCGTGGAAGGGCGCATGCCCGGTCGCCGCGAAGACCAGGGTCGAGCCGAGCGAGAAGACATCGCTCGCCCCGGTCACGCTCCGTGAGTCCCGGGCCTGTTCGGGCGACATGTACGCGGGGGTCCCCACGGCGACGTTGGTCATCGTCAGCCGGGTGTTGGAGACCCCGGAGGCGATACCGAAGTCGATGACGCGCGGCCCGTCCTCGACCACCAGCACATTCGACGGCTTGAGGTCGCGGTGGACCAGCCCGGCGCCATGGATGGACTGGAGGGCCTCGGCGATCCCCGCCGCGAGCCAGCGCACGGCCTGGCCGGGCAGCGGCCCGCACTCGTTCACTATCTCCTCGAGAGAGGGCGCGGGGACATACGCGGTCGCCAGCCAGGGCACCGCCGCCCGGGGGTCGGCGTCCACCACGGCGGCGGTGTAGAAACCGCTGACCGCGCGGGCGGCCTCCACCTCTCTGGTGAAGCGGACACGGAACAGCTGGTCCTCGGCGAGCTCGGTGCGTACGGTCTTGATCGCCACCCGGCGGCCGGACGCCGAGCGGGCGAGATAGACCAGCCCCATGCCACCGGCTCCGAGCCGGCCCAGCACCTCGAACGGACCGATCCGTCTCGGATCGTGCTGCGTCAGCTGCTCCATACCTGCCTGCCACCTCCCCGTATGGGCCCCTGTTCACGTCACCGGCGGTCTCAGCGACCCCCGGTGGCGGTACCCACCCTGATTGTTCCTGTCCGGGGCCGTGGTTGCGAACCCGGGGGCGGATCGGCGTGTGTCCTCCTTGTAGGAGCACGGGACACGACCCGGACCGGTTCCCTCATCCCGGCTTCAACCTGCACAGATACCTCTTTCGGGCGCATGATCCGCACCGTTGCGGGCATCCCGGGGCCGGGTCGGGGGCGCGCGGCCGAGGGCCCGTCCGCCGGGAGGCGCACTCCGGGGCGCGTGTGGGGCGCACCCCATTTGCAGTCGGCCGAATCGCGCGCCGATCACCCCTCGGTAAGCTGACGGCATGACCGGACAAGTACGCACTGTCGACGGCCGGGTGGCCGGTCGACGTGGCCAGGCGACGCGGCAGAAGCTGCTCGACTGCCTCAGCGAGATGCTCAGCTCGTCGCCGTACCGGGACGTCAAAGTCATCGACGTGGCGCGGAAGGCGGGCACGTCCCCCGCGACGTTCTATCAGTATTTCCCGGATGTCGAGGGCGCGGTCCTCGAAATCGCCGAGGAAATGGCCAAAGAGGGCGCATCCCTCACCGCGCTGGTCTCCGGACGGAGCTGGGCGGGGAAGGCCGCGTGGACCAGCTCGGAGGAGCTGGTCGAGGGCTTCCTCGACTTCTGGCGCCGCCATGACGCGATCCTGCGGGTCGTGGATCTGGGGGCCGCCGAGGGAGACAAGCGGTTCTACAAGATCCGTATGAAGATCCTCAATTCGGTGACCAACTCCCTCACGGAGGCGGTGAAGGAGCTTCAGGCCAAGGGCCGGGTCGACAAGGACGTGAATCCCGCCGCGGTGGCCGGGGCGCTGGTCGCCATGCTGGCGGCGGTGGCCTCGCACCAGAAGGGCTTCACCACCTGGGGTGTGAAGCAGGCCGAGCTGCGGCCGAATCTCGCGCTCCTGGTCCATCTGGGCATCACGGGCCGCAAGCCGACGAAGTAGCGGGGACCCGCCGCACCCGAGCGCCGCGGGTCCCGCGCCTTACCGAAGCCGTAGTACTCAGCCCTCCGTACCCGGCTTGACGCCCCAGATGTAGATCTGGTCGTCGATGTCCAGCAGATCCCACAGCTCCTCCGCGTCCGTCAGACGCAGATTCACGCACCCCGCCGAGCCCCCGCCGTCGTAGAGATCGTCGTAGCGGCCGTGCAGGGCCTGTCCGCCGTCGAAGAACTGGGCGTACGGCATGGGCGCGTCGTCGTAGATCGTGGAGACATGGTCGCGGCTGCGCCAGTAGATGGAGTGCCAGCCCAGCCGGGTCTCCTGGGAGTCCCGCCCGGTGCGGATCGGTACGGGGCCGAGGAGCACCTCGCTGTTCCGCTGCACCCACAGCAGCTGCCGGTCGAGGTCCACACAGGTGACCCGGTGACCGCGGACCGGGCAGTCGCCCGCCGCGTTGGGGTTGGCCCGGGCCCTGGCCGCGATCATCCAGCGGTAGGTGGCGAGGCGGGCGTAGCCGTCGGCCGGATCGATCCCCTCGGCCTGCTGGAATCCCCGGATGGCCACACAGTCCGCCGTCGACTGGACGCCGTCGACGGGCCGCCCCAGATACTCCTCCAGGGGGCGCTGGTACGGGCCGGTGCGGGCCGTACAGGGCGCTGAAGGGTCGGCTCCGGTCGCCCCGGCCGCCGGATGCGCCGCCGGTACGAGGGCCAGGGCCGCGCCCAGGGCGAGGGCCGCCGTTGCCGCCCGCCGGATGGATATCGGACCGGTCCGTCCCGCTCCGCCGATTCGAACTCGCACTCGGAACTCCGTTCCCGTACGTCCGGTCGCCGGGCCGGTGCCGGCCCGCTCCCGTTCCCGTACGCCGTTGTTCCCCCCACCCCAGAGGTATCAGCGGTACCCGCCGCCCGCCCTGGGCATTGGGCCGAAGAGGTGAGGACAGAGGAGAGGACGCGGGGGCCGTGGGGCCCCCGCGTCCTCGGGGTGTTCCGGCTGTTCCCTGAGGTCAGCCGGGGTGTTCAGCGCTGTTCAGCGGTAGGTCGGCAGATCGGTGACCGGCCGGTCAGGGCTTGGCCGGGCCTCCCTTGCCGGGCTTACCGGGCTTACCGGGCTTGCCCGGCTCACCGCGCTTGTTGGCGAGGTCGACGGAGATGCCCTCCGCCGCGTTCTCCTCGGTGAGGACCAGCGGCCCGGTGACGGGGTTGTCCGGGAGGACATACCCCTCGGGAACGGCGGTCTCCAGCAGGTAGTACTCGCCCAGCGCCAGCTGGTCGAACTCGCAGACGCCCTGGTCGTCCGTGGCGCAGCCGTCACCGACCGGGGTGTCGGACGGGGTGCCGCCCGAGCCCGAGGTCTGGAGACCCGGGATCCCATTGGTCTCCCGCCACAGCTCGAACACCGCGCCGGCCAGGTCACGGCCGTTCTTGGCGTCGGTCTTGTGGAGGGTGATGCGGCTCTTCACCTCGGGGGTCGGGGTGTTCTCGGCGGTGACCGTGACACCCCGCGAGGCGTTCTCGTCGGTCAGGACGAGGGGGCCGAAGACCGGGTCGGCCGGCAGGTCGTACCCGGGCGGCGCCTGGGTCTCCTGCCAGTAGTAGGTACCGGTCTCCACGGTGCGGGAGCAGCGGCCGTCGGCACCGGTGGTGCAGGGGGTGCCCACGGTGGTGTCCGGGTTGATGCCGACGGTCTGGAGACCGGCGATGCCGTTGGTCTCCTCCCACAGCTGGAACACCGCGCCCGCGAGGGTGGCGCCCGTACCGGCGTCCGTCTTCACGACGGTCACATCGCCGGTGACGGGGGCGGTCGGCTCGTTCTCCGCCGTCACGGTCACGCCCTGCTGGGCGTTCTCGTTGGTGAGGACGAGCGGTCCGAAGACGGGGTTCGCCGGAAGGTCGTAACCATCCGGGGCGTCCGTCTCCCGCCAGTAGTACGTACCCACCGGCACCGTCCGCGTGCAACGACCATCGGCACCGGTGGTGCAGGGACCGTTCAGCTGCGTGTCGGGGTTGGCACCGTCGACCTGGAGACCGGGAACACCATTGGTCTCCTCCCACAGCTGGAACACCGCACCGGCGAGCGGGTCACCCGTACCGGCGTCCTCCTTGACGACCGTGACAGCACCGGTGACCGGGGCGGTCGGGGTGTTGTCGGCGGTCACGGTCACGCCCTGCTGGGCGTTCTCGTTCGTCAGGACGAGCGGACCGAAGACGGGGTTCGCCGGAAGGTCATAACCATCCGGGGCGTCCGTCTCCCGCCAGTAGTACGTACCCACCGGCACCGTCCGCGTGCAACGACCGTCCGCACCGGTGGTGCAGGGACCGTTCAGCTGCGTGTCGGGGTTGGCACCGTCGACCTGGAGACCGGGAACACCATTGGTCTCCTCCCACAGCTGGAACACCGCACCGGCGAGCGGGTCACCCGTTCCGGCGTCCTCCTTCACCACGGTCACGTTCCCGGTGGCGGGGGCGGTCGGCGTGTTCTCCGCCGTCACCGTCACTCCGGTGGGAGCGTTCTGCGCGGTGAGGACGAGCGGTCCGAAGACGGGGTTGGCCGGAAGCTGGTAGCCATCCGGGGCGGCCGTCTCGCGCCAGTAGTACGTACCCACCGGAACGGTCCTGGTGCAGCGACCGTCGGCGGGCGTGGTGCAGGGACCGTTGAGGAGGGTGTCCGGGTCCGCGCCCGAGGTCTGGAGACCGGCGATGCCGTTGGTCTCCTCCCACAGCTGGAACACCGCGCCGGCGAGCGGGTCGCCCGTACCGGCGTCCTCCTTGACGACCGTGACAGCACCGGTGACCACGGCGGTCGGAGCGTTCTCCGCCGTCACGGTCACACCCTGGGATGCGTTCTCGCTGGTCAGGATCAGCGGTCCGAAGACCGGGTTGGCCGGCAGGTCGTAACCCGCCGGGGCGGCCGTCTCCCGCCAGTAGTACGCGCCCACCGGAACGGTGCGCGTGCACCGGCCGTCGGCACCCGTGGTGCAGGGGCCGTTCAGCTGGGTGTCGATGTCGAGCCCGGTGGCCTGGAGACCGGGAACGCCGTTGGTCTCCTGCCAGAACTCGAAGACCGCGCCCGCGAGCGGGTCATTCGTGGTCGCGTCCACCTTGACCACCGTGACAGCACCGGTGACCGGGGCCGTGGCGGTGTTCTCGGCGGTGACGGTGACGCCCTGCGGAGCGTTCTGCGCGGTGAGGACGAGCGGTCCGAAGACCGGGTCCGCCGGCAGGTCGTAACCGTCCGGGGCGGCCGTCTCGCGCCAGTAGTACGTACCCACCGCGACGGTCCGCGTGCAACGGCCGTCGGCACCGGTGGTGCACGGACCGTTCAGCAGGGTGTCGGGGTCGGCACCGGAGGTCTGGAGACCGGCGATGCCGTTGGTCTCCTCCCAGAACTGGAAGACAGCGCCCGCGAGCGGATCACCCGTGGTCGCGTCCTCCTTGACGACGGTGACACTGCCCATGACCGGAGCCGTGGGAGCGTCCTGCGCCGTCACCGTCACACCGGTACCGGCGTTCTCCTCGGTGAGGACGAGCGGTCCGAAGACCGGGTCCGCCGGGAGGTCGTAGCCGGGCGGTGCGGCGGTCTCCCGCCAGTAGTACGTCCCCACGCCGACCGTCCGGGTGCAGCGGCCGTCGGCACCGGTGGTGCAGGGACCGTTCACCTGGGTGTCGGGGTTGGCGCCGCCGGTCTGGAGACCGGGCAGACCGTTGGTCTCCTCCCACAGCTCGAAGGTCGCGCCGGCCAGCGGCTCATCGGTGGTGGCGTCCGTCTTCACGACGGTCACGGCACCGGTGACGGGGGCGGTCGGCGTGTTGTCCGCCGTCACCGTCACACCGTCGGCGGCGTTCTCCGCGGTCAGCCGCAGCGGTCCGAAGACCGGGTCGGCCGGGAGGTCGTAGCCGGGCGGTGCGGCGGTCTCCCGCCAGTAGTACGTACCGGCCGGGACGGTCCGGGTGCACTCACCGTTGGCGGTGGTGGTGCAGGCGCCGGGGAGCAGGGTGTCGGGGTTGGCGCCACCGGTCTGGAGACCGGGTTCGCCGTTGCTCTCCTCCCAGAGCTGGAAGACGGCGCCCGCCAGCGGCGCGCTGGTACCGGCGTCCTGCTTCACCACCGTGACATCCCCGGTGACCGGGGCGGTCGGGGTGTTGGGGGCCGTGACCGACACACCCTGCGAGACATTCTCGGCGGTGAGGACGAGCGGTCCGAAGACCGGGTTCGCCGGAAGGTCGTGACCCGCCGGGGCCTCCGTCTCGCGCCAGTAGTACGTACCCACCGGAACGGTCCGGGTGCAGCGGCCGGTGCCGCCCGTGGTGCAGTCCCCGTTCAGCTGGGTGTCGGGGTTGGCACCATCGGTCTGGAGACCGGGTACACCGTTGGTCTCCTCCCAGAACTCGAAGACCGCGCCCGCCAGCGGATCACCCGTGACGGCATCGGTCTTGATGACCGTCACATCGCCGGTCTCCGGGGCGGTCGGCGTGTCGGCCGCCGTCACGGTGACGCCCTGTGCGGCGTTCTCATTGGTCAGGACGAGCGGACCGAAGACCGGGTTCGCCGGAAGGTCGTACCCCGGAGGGGCCTCGTCCTCGAACCAGTAGTACGTCCCCACCGGAACGGTCCGGGAGCACTCGCCGTCGGCACCGGTGGTGCAGGTGCCGGGCAGCATGGTGTCGGGGTTGGCGCCACCGGTCTGGAGACCGGGCACACCGTTGGTCTCCTCCCACAGCTCGAACACCGCACCCGCCAGCAGCGCACCGGTACCGGCGTCCGTCTTCACGACGGTCACCTCGCCCGTGACCGGGACGGTGGCGGTGTTCTGGGCGGTGATGGTGACACCGTCGGCGGCGTTCTCCGCGGTGAGGACGAGCGGTCCGAAGACCGGGTCCGCCGGGAGGTCGTAGCCGGGCGGTGCGGCGGTCTCCCGCCAGTAGTACGAGCCCACCGGGACCGTACGGGTGCACTCGCCGTCGGCGCCCGTGGTGCAGGGGCCGTTCAGCTGGGTGTCGGGGCTGAGTCCCGTGGTCTGGAGACCGGGGATCCCGTTGGTCTCCTCCCACAGCTCGAAGGTCGCGCCCGCGAGCGGACCACCGGTACCGGCGTCCTCCTTGACGACGGTGACCTCGCCGGTGACGGGGGCGGTCGGGGTGTTCTCCGCCGTCACCGTGACACCGTCGGCGGCGTTCGCGTTGGTCAGGACGAGCGGACCGAAGACCGGGTTCCCGGGCAGGTCGTAACCGGTCGGGGCGTCGGTCTCGCGCCAGTAGTACGTCCCCACCGGGACGGTACGGGTGCACTGGCCGTTGACCCCGGTGGTGCAGGGGCCGCCGAGCAGGGTGTCGGGGTCGGCACCGGAGGTCTGGAGACCGGCGACGCCGTTGGTCTCCTCCCACAGCTGGAAGACGGCGCCCGCGAGCGGGTCGCCCGTGGTCGCGTCCTGCTTGACCACCGTGACATTGCCGGTGACCGGCGCGGTCTCGGTGTTCGGCGCGGTGACGCTGACACCGTCGGCGGCGTTCTCCTCGGTCAGCTGGAGCGGACCGAAGACCGGGTTCGCCGGGAGGTCGTAACCCGCCGGGGCCGCGGTCTCGCGCCAGTAGTACGCGCCGATGGCGACCGTCTGCGAGCACTCACCGTTGACCCCGGTGGTGCAGGGGCCGTTGATCTGGGTGTCGGGGTCGGTGCCGGAGGTCTGGAGACCGGCGATGCCGTTGGTCTCCTCCCACAGCTCGAACACCGCGCCCGCCAGCAGCGCACCGGTGCTGGCGTCCGTCTTCACGACGGTCACCTCGCCGGTGACCGGGGCGGTCTGGATGTTCGGCGCGGTGACGCTGACACCGTCGTCGGCGTTCTCCGCGGTCAGGACCAGCGGGCCGAAGACGGGGTTGACCGGGAGGTCGTACCCGGGCGGTGCGGCGGTCTCCTGCCAGTAGTACGTACCGATCGCGACGGTACGGGTGCAGGTGCCGTCGGCGCCGGTCGTGCACGGGCCGCCGAGCGGGGTGTCGGGGTCGGCTCCGGTGGTCTGGAGACCGGGCACGCCGTTGGTCTCCTCCCACAGCTGGAAGGTGGCACCGGCCAGCGGGGTGTCGGTCGCCGCGTCCGTCTTCACGACCGAGACGGCGCCGGTGACCGGCGCGGTGGGCGCGTTCTCGGCGGTGATCCCGATGCCGAGCGGCGCGTTCTCCGGGGTGAGGACCAGCGGTCCGAAGACCGGGTCCGCCGGAAGGTCGTACCCCGGCGGTGCGCTGGTCTCGCGCCAGTAGTAGGTACCGACCTCCACCATCCGCGCGCACTCACCGGCCGCGTTGGTCGTACAGGGGCCGTTGACCTGGGTGTCCGGGGTGGCTCCGGTGGTCTGGAGACCGGGCACACCGTTGGTCTCCTCCCACAGTTCGAAGACCGCGCCCGGCAGCAGCGCACCGGTGGTGGCATCCGTCTTCTCGACGAAGATCTCACCGATCACCGGGGTGGGGCTGTTGTCGGCGATCACCGTGATCCCGTCGGGCACATTGCCCGGACCGAGCACGATCGGGCCGAAGACCGGGTTCACCGGTAGGTCGTACCCGGGTGGTGGGGTCACTTCCCGCCAGTAGTACGTACCCAGCATGACCGTACGGGAGCAGATGCCGTCGGCTCCGGTGGTGCAGGTGCCGGGCTCCAGGGTGTCGGGGTCGGCTCCGGTGGTCTGGAGACCGGGCACACCATTGGTCTCCTCCCAGAACTCGAAGACGGCGCCCGCCAGCGGGTCCTGGCTCTCCGCGTCCCGCTTCAGCACCCGGACCGGGGCGGTCGGGACGACCACCGCACAGTCCGGCAGGTCGCCGAGGAAGGGGTACGCGTGGAACTCCTGGCCGCCGCCACCGCCCGAGACGCTGGTGTGGGTGATGGAGCCGGTGGAGAAGACCCGGCCGTTCACGCCCGGAAGCGTGACGGTGGTCATCGAGGTCGGGTTGCCGACCAGGACACTGCCCTGGAACTGACCGGTGCCGACCAGCCGCACGGTGTCGGCGTCGGGGAAGTTCCACAGCAGCCGGGGCCGCAGCTGGTTCAGCGGGTCGTTCTCGTCGAAGCTGCCGCTGAAGGTGTTGATCTGCGGGTTGGCGCCGAGCATGTTGACCAGCACCGTGGCGCCCGCGGGGATGTTCGCGAAGCGGATGCCCTGCTGGCCGCCGGTGTTGGCGTTGGCCAGGTTGAAGCTGACATTGAAGACCTGGAGAGCGGAGGTTCCGTCGCCGGTGAGGACCGTCTCGAAGTTGTTGTTGACGGCGGTGCCGGTGGCGGGCCGGGGGCCCATCTCGTTCCGCGCGTAACACTGGCTGGAGGTGGTCAGCTGGTCCCGCAGGGCCGTGTAGGGGGCGGCGGCGTTGGGGTCCTGGACCGTGGTGCCCTCGACATTGCCGGAGAGGGCGCCCGCATGGCGGACCACCCCGCCCTCGACGAGCAGGGACTCACCGGCGGCGATGGTGACACTGCCGCCGGTGGTGAGCCAGTCCGAGCCGAGCGGTGGGGGCACCCGCGAGCCGACGCCGACCTCACCGAGGTTGTAGATGGCGCTGCCGCCCGCGACCTTGTCCTGGTCGTAGTTGCCGAGGACGACGACCTTGCCCTCGGCTTCGGCCGCCCGCTCGCGGACAAGGAAGTTGCCGCCCGCGAAGACATTGATGTTCGCGTCCCGGCCCGCGATGGGGCCGTTGTTGATGCCTGGGTACGGGTCGGGGCAGTCACCGGGGATGCAGGGGCCGAGTCCTCCCGGCAGCGGCGCCGCGGCTCGTACCTCCGCGGTGGTGACCTTCTCCGCGCCCGGCGCGGCGCCGGCCGTCGGCAAGCCCGGCCCGAAGGCCAGTGCGGGCGCGGTCGCGGCCAGGACGGCACACGCCATCCATGACCGTTGTCGCAACCGCGCGACGAATGCTCTCATGCGTCGAGTTCTCCTGTGAGGTCTGTCGGGGCCATCGTTTGACAGTCGTTTGACAGGCTCGACAGCAGAAGATAAAGGGCGTAGCCGACACTCCATTAACAATGGAATAAAGAACGGACAATCACCCGCCCGCCCGATTTATCCCCTCCGGGAGGCGATCGGGGGACGGCCGCCCGCCAGGGACCCGGGAATCGTTCGGGGCCCGCTCGGCGCCCGCCCGGGAATCGATCGATGGGCGCGATATATATGCCTTGAATACGTAATGAGAGTGGAATGAGCGGTAAACGAGGAAATAGGGTCCTTCGCTATCGCGCGGCGCGGGCGAGGCTCCGGTGTTCACTCGGACGGACCCCACGGGTCCGCTTGAAGGCGACACTGAGCGCGTACGCGTTGGAGTAGCCGACCTGGCGGGAGACCGCGTCCACGGTGGCATCGGTCGCCGCCAGCAGATCGGCGGCCCGGCAGATCCGCCACTCGGTCAGATACGCCATGGGCGACTGGCCCACCACCTCGCTGAAGCGATGGGCGAAGCGGGCGCGCGACGCGCCGACGGCGGCGGCGAGGGACGCCACCGTCCAGCCCCGGGCCGGATCGCCGTGCATCAGCCGCAGCGCCCGGCCGACCATCGCGTCACCATGGGCCCGGTACCAGGCGGGGGCGGCCGGGCCGGACCGCTCGAACCACTCGCGCAGGGTGGTCACCAGCAGCAGATCCAGCAGCCGGTCGAGGATCACCTGCTGGCCGGGGACATCCCGGCGCAGCTCCTGCGCGATCATCTCCAGCGGCGGGCAGCTCTGCGGCCCGTCGGGGACCAGGGCGATCCGGGGCAGCGCGGCGAGGACCCGCTCCGAGACACTGCTCCGCACCTGGTAGACGCCCTTGAGCAGCACGGTGGAGCCGGTTTCGGCGCAGGGGTCGAGGGGCAGGGGGGCGCACATCCCGGTGGTGTCGACGAAGGGCCGTCCGTCCGGGCCGGTGCACTGCGCCCCGTCGCAGACAGCGAGGGCGGGGGTGGTGGGCCCGTCGGCGACGGTGTACGGCTCCGGGCCGGTGACCAGGGCGACATCGCCGGGCGCGAGCCGGACGGGATCGCCCCCCTCGGAGCCGCCGGCACCCCCGGCACCCCCGGGTCCGCCGGGGAAGACCCAGGCGGTGCCGCTGAAGACGGTGAACAGGGCGAGCGGGGTGCGGTCCTCGAACCGCAGCGCCCAGGGCGACACCAGCGCCGACTGGTCGAAGAGGGCACCCTGGGGGCGGACGCCGTTCAGCAGGCCGGAGAGTGCGTCGTCCATAGGGGTGATCGTAGTCCCGGGTCCGGTACCGGGTTCGGGACCGGACCCGGGGTCCGGCTCCGGTCCGGCTCCGGGTCCGGCTCCGGGGTCCGATCGGGTGGAACGAGACGATCGGACATCGATACGAGAGTGACAGCCATCGCCCGTATCGCCACCCGGCCGGTTCACTGATCACCATGACAACGAACGAAGCCCCTTCCTCCACCTCCTCTCCTTCCTCCGCCGCCGCTCCCGTGCTGGTACTCGGCGGGACCGGCAAGACCGGCCGCCGGGTCGCCGCCCAACTGGCCGCGCGCGGGGTCACCCCCCGGATCGCCTCCCGCAACCCCGGCCCGGAGGGCATCCGCTTCGACTGGTCGGACCCCGACACCTGGGGCCCCGCGCTCGCGGGCGTCCGCGCCGTCTATGTCGTGGACTCCCAGGGCCCGGACGCCGCCGAGGAGGTACGGGCCTTCGGCCGCGCCGCCGCCGGGGCCGGGGTGGAGCGGCTGGTGCTGCTCTCCGCCCGGGTCTGGGTGGAGCTGCCCGACCCCGACGGCACCCTGCTCGCGGTCGAGCGGGCCGTCCAGGACTCGGGGCTCGACTGGACGATGCTGCGGCCGTCGTGGTTCTCGCAGAACTTCCACGAGGCCGAGTGGATGGCCGTCCCGCTGCTGACCGACGGCGATCTCAGGATCCCCACCGGCGAGGGACGGGAGCCCTTCGTCGACCTGGAGGACCTGGCGGAGGTGGCCGCCCTGGCGCTGACGGAGGACGGCCACGCCGGGCGGGCGTACGACCTCACGGGGCCGGTGGCGCTCACCATGCGGGAGGTGGCGGAGGCGATCTCCCTCGCCTCGGGGCGCACGCTGACGTACACCCCGGTCACGGCCGACGAGTACCGCGCGGAGCAGGCCGCCCGCGCCGTCCCGGAGCACCTCACCGAGCTGCTCATCGGCATCTTCGGGCATATCGCCGTGGACGGCAGCGCGACGATCGGGGACGGGGTACGGGAGGCGCTGGGCCGGGACGCGCGGCCGTTCTCCGCGTACACGGACCGTACGGACTTCTCCGCGCCGTCGCTCGGGTGAGGCGGCGCGGCGGCCGGCGGACACACCGAGGCGGCCGGGACCGGGGGAGCTGGGACCCGCAGCTCAGCCCGTACCACCCGTACCACCCGGACCGCTGCCGGAGGGCGCCCCGGTCCCGTCCTCCGGCCCGTCCGGCAGGCGGACCAGACGGAAGATCCTGATCCGGCGTTCCACCCGGGCCTGGTAGACGGCGAAGGGCGGCCAGAAGGCCAGCGCCCGCGCCCAGACCTCGTCCCGTTCGGCGCCCTCCAGCAGCCGGGCGCGGACCCGGAACTCCCGGCCCCGCCAGCTCATCCCCGCCTCCGGGTGGGCGAGCAGGTTGGCGGTCCAGGCGGGGTGCTGGGGACGGCCGAAGTTGGAGCCGATCAGGATCCAGCTGCCGTCCCGCTCCGGCATACAGGCCAGCGGGTTGGTCCGGGGCAGCCCGCTCCGGGCCCCCCGGGAGGTGATCACCGCCCCCGGCAGCGCCCGGGCGCTCGGCAGCACCCGGCCCCGGGTCAGCCGGTGCACCCAGCGGTCGACGGCGGGGACGACATGGGGGCCGACGCGGGCGAAGAGGGGCGAGGAGGAGACGGAGCGGACCAGCCGCAGGGTGAGCCCGGTCATCGGAGCGCCTCCCCGTACGCGGCGGCTTCGGGCACCGCAGGGGTCACAGGCACCGCCGGGGTCAAAGACACCGCAGGGGCCACGGGCTCCACTGACCCCACCGGCTCCACCGGCTCCACGGCGAACAGCCCCGCCCGGTCGGCGGCGTGCGCGCGCAGCAGATGGACGGGGCCGAAGAGGATGTCGTCGCCCGCCGCGCGCTTGAAGTACAGCTGGGCCTCGTGTTCCCAGGTGAAGCCGATGCCGCCATGGAGCTGGACCGCCTCGGCGGTCACCGTGCGGGCCGCCTCCAGGCACTCGGCCAGCGCCAGGGCGGCACCGTCCGGCTCCCGGGCCGCGTAGTACGCCGCCGAGCGGGCGGCCCGGACCCGTACATGGAGATCGGCGAGCCGGTGGCGTACCGCCTGGAAGGAGCCGATGGGGCGGCCGAACTGCTCGCGCCGGCGGACGTACTCCACCGTCCGCTCCAGCGCGCTCGCGGCGGTCCCGGTGGCCTCGGCGGCGAGCAGGGCGGCGAGGCGGGTGCCCACGGCGGCGAGGGCGGCGGTTACGCCGGTGTCGTCCCCGCTCCCGTCCCCGAGGAGGTCGGCGGGGGTGTCGCGGAACTCGGTCCTGGCCTGGGGTCTGGTCTCGTCCAGCGCGGTGAGGCGGGTACGGGTCAGCCCGGGGGCGTCGCCCCGTACCAGGAAGAGCGCGGTCCGCCCGCGCGGGTAGCCTCCCGTGCGGGCGGCGACCAGCAGCAGCCCGGCGGTGTGTCCGTCGAGCACCCGGGTGGCCTCCCCGTAGAGCAGCCAGCCGCCGTCGGGCGCCCGCCGGGCCTGCACACCGCCGGTCCGGCCGCCGCCCGCCCAGTCGCCCGGGGCGTTGTCGCGGGTCAGACCGAGTGCGACGGGAAGCCCCGGGCCGGGGACGGCCAGCGTGGCGATCAGCTCGCCGCGCGCGGCCCGGGGCAGCAGCCCGGCCCGCTGGCCGGGGGTGCCGAGGGCGTCGACGAGGGGGACGGCGAGCCCGGCGGTGGCGAGCAGCGGCGAGGGGGCGAGGGCGCGGCCGGTCTCCTCGCAGACCGCCGCGAGTTCGGGCAGCGGACGCCCGAGCCCGCCGTGGTCCTCGGGGACGGTGAGCCCCACGGCCCCCAGCTCCCCGGCGAGCCGCCGCCACAGCGCCGGGTCGTACCCGTCGGGGGTGAGGACGGCGCCCCGCACCCGGTCGGGCCCGCTCTCGGCACCGAGCAGGGCGCGCACGGTCCGGCCGATCTCCCGCGCGGGGGCGCCCGGGTCGGGCGCGGTGTCGTTCATGAACACCTCCGGAACTGACGGATCGTCATGTTAGAAGCCCCCGCGCCGGATGCCCAGACCCGGGACACCCCGGCCGCACGCCGCCGCCACCGGGGGCACGGGAGGGGCACGGGAGGGTCGGCACCCGCACCGGGAAAGGCCGAGGGGCGGAGGGCGCCCCGGACGTCCACCCGGGGCCGGTCCGACCCGGGGTCCGTCCTCAATCGCCGGACGGGCTGATCCCGCCTCACCCCCACCCCCACCACCCGGGCGGGTTCCGGGCGCAGGGCGGGTTCCGTGCGAGGCCATCTGATGCACCGGCAGATCCATGTCCCCGGTACCGCACGCCCCGGACGTCCACCCGGAGCCGGTCCGACCCGGGGTCCGTCCTCAATCACCGGACGGGCTGATTCCGCTCACCCCCGCCCCCACCACCCGGGCGGGTTCCGGGCGCGGGACGGGTTCCGTGCGAGGCCATCTGATGCACCGGCAGATCCATGTCCCCGGCACCGCGCGCCCCGGACGTCCACCCGGAGCCGGTCCGACCCGGGGTCCGTCCTCAATCACCGGACGGGCTGATTCCGCTCACCCCCGCCCCCATCACCCGGGCGAGTTCCGGGCGCAGGGCGGGTTCCGTGCGAGGCCATCTGATGCACCGACAGATCCATGTCCCCGGCACCGCGCGCCCCGGACGTCCACCCGGGGTCGGTCCGACCCGGGGTCCGCCCTCAATCGCCGGACGGGCTGATCCCGCCTCGCCCTCGCCCCCACCACCCGGGCGGGTTTCAGGCGCGGGACGGGTTCCGTGCGGGGTCATCTGATGTACCGTCAGATTCATGTCCCCGGTACCGCGCGCCCCGCGCAAAGTCGCCGTCGCCGGTGTCGCCCTCGCCGACTGCGGCCGGAGCGTCCGGCCCGGGGTCACCCCCTGGGCCCTGCACGCCCAGGCGGCGCGGCGGGCGGTCGCCGACTCCGGGCTCGACCGGTCGGTGATCGACGGCCTCGGCTCCGCCGGGCTCGGCACGCTGGCCCCCGTCGAGGTGGCCGAGTATCTGGGGCTGCGCCCCCGCTGGGTGGACTCCACCTCCGTCGGCGGCGCCACCTGGGAGGTCATGGCCGCGCACGCCGCCGACGCCATCGCCGCCGGGCGGGCCCGCGCCGTTCTGCTGGTGTACGGCTCCACCGCCCGCTCCGACATCCGCGCGGGGCGCCGTACCGCCAACCTCTCCTTCGGCGCCCGGGGCCCGCTGCAGTTCGAAGTGGCGTACGGGCACACGCTGATCGCCAAGTACGCGATGGCCGCCCGCCGCCATATGCACACCTACGGCACCACCCCGGAGCAGCTCGCCTCCGTCGCGGTCCAGACCCGGGCGCATGCCGCCCGTAACCCGGAGGCGATGTACCGGGCGCCGGTCACCGTGGACGAGGTGCTCTCCGGGCCGATGATCGCGGACCCGTTCACCAAGCTGCACTGCTGCATCCGCAGCGACGGCGGCTGCGCGGTGCTGCTCGTCGCCGAGGAGCTGGTGCCGGAACTGGCCCGGCCCCCGGTGTGGGTGCTGGGGACCGGGGAGCATGTCTCCCACACCACGATGTCCGAGTGGGAGGACTTCACCGTCTCCCCGGCGGCGGTCTCGGGCCGGCTCGCCTTCGAACGGGCCGGTCTCACCCCCGGCGAGATGGATATCGCCGAGATCTACGACGCCTTCACCTATATGACCCTGGTGACCCTGGAGGACCTGGGCTTCTGCGCCAAGGGCGAGGGCGGCGCGTTTGTCTCCGACGGACGGATCGGCCCCGGCGGGGCGCTCCCCGTGAACACCGACGGAGGCGGTCTCTCCGCCTGCCACCCCGGGATGCGGGGCCTCTTCCTCCTGGTCGAGGCGGTCCGCCAACTCCGTGGCGACGCGGGCCCCCACCAGACCCACCGCCCCGACGGCACCCTCCCCCGCCTGGCGGTCGCCTCGGGGACGGGCGGCTGGTTCTGCTCCTCGGGAACGGTGGTTCTGGGTACGGGGTAGTTCCGCGCGATCACCCCGGGGCCGGCCACCGTACACACGGGTCACCGCACGGACAGGCCACCGCACGGGCAAGGTCACAGATACGCCGACTCGGTCCGCCCCGTGAAGGCACCGCCCACCTGGCCCGCGAGCCACTCGATACGGGCCCGGTGGCTCAACGACGCGACATGCACATGCACGGTGTGATCACCGGAGGGCTCGCTCTGATAGAGGTCGCGGCAGTTCAGGGAGAGCGTGAGGTACGCGTGCTTCTGCGAGACACGGTCCAGTCCGGCGCCGGGGACCTCGGGCCACCCCGCCAGGTCCCAGCGGATCGCGGCGCATTCGGCACCCATCGCCTCGATGAACGGCTCGACCCGGTCCAGCGGACGGCTCCAGTCCAGCACCTGGAGGGGCAGATGGGCGGCCGGGTCCTCGCCCGTCTCCCAGGACGCCCGCCGCCCGCCCGCCTCGGACGACCACTCCAGCCCGGGGAGCACCTCGCGTACCCGCTCCAGCGTCCCCGGTGTCCGGATCAGCGCCTCCAGGTCCACCTCCGGCGGATCCTCCGCGATCTCCAGCAGGGTACGGACGGCGCGCATCGCCTCGTCCGGATCGGGCGTCGTCAGCACGGCGGCGGCCAGGGAGTTGCTCATCCGGGGACGGTAAGGGCGACTTCCGGCCGGCGGCAAACCCTCAAGGAGCAGGCGCCTCGGCCATCGCTGCGGGCCCCTGGGCTGCCGACGGCCGGCCCCGGCGCGGCCTACCCCTCCTCCGGGATCACCCGCTCCACCAGCTCCGTCAGGAGATCCGTCCCCTCCGCGCCCGGCAGCACCCCCGGCAGGGTCAGCCGCTCCACCGTCAGCCAGCTCGCCGCCAGGTGGATCATGCGGACGGCGTCGGCGTCCCCGGGGAGCCCGGAGGCGAGGTGGTTCTCGACATTGAGCCGCATGTCCTCGCGGACCTGCTCGGTCAGGAGCGCGCGCAGGGCGGGGCGGCGGGTGGCCTCCAGGCGGAGTTCCATCAGGGCGAGATAGCCGGTGGGGAAGGCGGCGACCCGGTCCACCGCCTCCCGTACCAGGGCCGCCAGATCCGCCCGCGATGTGCGGCCCGCGAGCAGCGCCCCGGCCGTCGCCTCGTCGGGGCGCAGCCGCTCGTACACCCGGGCACCGGCCTGGTTGAGGAGGTCGTCGCGGTTGGCGAAGTAGTTGGAGGCGGTTCCCTTGGGGACATCGGCCTCCTCGTCGACGGCACGGAAGGTGAGCCCGCGCGCGCCGTCCCGGGCCAGTACCTCGATGGCCGCGTCGACCAGGGCCGCCCGTCGCGCCAGGTTCTGCCGCATGCGTAACCGCTCCGTTTCCCGTTCCCGTTCCCCGTGCTCCGGCGCCCCTGACGGACCCGGGCCGGCCGGGCCCGTTCATCCGGCCCGACGCGGCCACTATAGGCGGAGCACTACATGCGGAGTGGTGTTCACTGGGCGCATGAGCCATGACACCCCGCCCACGGCACGCGATCCGTTCCACGCCCATGAGGCGTTCACCGCGCTCCTGCGCGAGCAGCGGGTCTGGGACATCGATCTGCCGTCGTTCGACCCGGCCACCGCCCCCGCCGATCCGCTGCCGCTCTTCCACGCGTGGTTCGCGGAGGCGGTCGCCGCCGGGCAGCCCGAGCCGCACACGATGACCCTGGCCACCGTGGACGAGGACGGCCACCCGGATGTCCGTACGCTGATGCTGCACGACGCCGACGCCGGGGGCTGGCACTTCGCGTCCCACTCCACCAGCGCCAAGGGCCGCCAGCTCGCGGCCCGTCCGGAGGCGGCGATCGGCTTCTACTGGCCCGCGCTGGCCCGGCAGATCCGGCTGCGCGGACCGGTGACGGCCGCGTCCCCCGAGGAGAGCCGCGCCGATCTGCGGGCCCGCTCCACCGGCGCGCTCGCCGCCGCGCTCACCGGCCGCCAGAGCGAGGTCCTGCCCGACCCGGAGAGCCTGGCGCACGCCTCGGCCGCCGCCTGGAGCCGCGCCCAGGAGGACCCGGACGCCCCCGCGCCCACCTGGACCCGGTATGTCCTGGCCCCGCGCGAGGCCGAGTTCTTCCAGGGCGACGCCTGGCGCCGCCATGTCCGGCTCCGCTACCGCCGCGAGGGTACGGGCCGCTGGGCGCGGGAGCTGCTCTGGCCCTGAGGGGGTCCAGGACGGAGAGGGTGACTTGTACCCTCCGGGCATGGACACCCATCCCCGTACGCCCCAACTTCCGCCCCTGGTGCTGCGGCTGAGACCGGCCGGCAGTCTCGGCATCCAGGACGGGGCCCTCGTCCTGACCCGCCCCGGAACCCGGACACGGATACCCCTGAAGGCCATCGAGACGGTCACCGTCGACCCCGACGGGCAGGCCCTGGAGATCGTGCTGACCCCCGGGGACACCGCGCCCGGCACCGTCTACCGCTGCGGGAGCCGCAATACGGCAGCGGTGGCGACCTTCGCCGAAACGGTCAACTCCGCCCTGCCCCTGCGGGATCCGGACGCCCCCCGGACCCACGGCGACGCCCTGGTCGAGACGGAACGCGTCTCCGGCAGCCCGGGTCCACGGGATCTGCACTGGCTGGCCCGCCTGGCGGCCGTGGTCCTGGTCTTCGGAGCGGGGGCGACGCTGGTGCATCTGAGAGGGCCGCACGAGGAGAGCGCGCTCCTCTGGCTTCTCGGCATCATCCCGCTCGGGATCTCCTGGGCCGCGTCCGAGCTGATCGGCCAGCTCTGGCTGCGACTGCGGCTGCGGAACCGGGGCATCACCGTGATGGGCGCGGTACGCGAGTACGTCAGCGGGCCCGGCGCGGGATACCGGTACCGCTTCACCGATCTGCGGGGTACGGAGCACACCGCCCCGCTCGGCTATGAACTGGGCCGGTTCGAGAAGGGGCCGGAGACGATGGCGGTCACCTATGACCCCGACCGGCCGGACCGCGCCGCGACCGTCCTCCCGGTGGCGAAGGTGGTCGGCAAGGTGGCCACGGTGGTCCTCCTGGGCCTGCCCGCCTTCGCCCTCACCGGCTACGCGTACGGGTACCAGCTGGTCGCGGCCCTGTTCCTGTAATCCTGGCGCGGGCGCGGCTCAGCACACCGCCCGGTACCGCTCCCCCGGTGCCGCCTCCTGCCACCGCGCCGGGCTCATCGGCCCGCCCGCGATCCGGCAGAGCGCGGCCTTCCAGTGGTCCGCCCCGACCAGCAGGGAGAGCAGCTCCCCGCGCCGGGCGACGAGCAGCCGCCCGGGCGCCGCGCCGAACGCGAGCGCGTTGCCGCCGCCCGGGCGCAACTTCGGTACGACGATCCGCCGCCGCAGCTCCGGGTCCCACAGGACCAGACCACCGCTGCCGGTCACCGAGACGACCGTGCGCCCGTCCGGGGCGACCGTGACACCGACGATCTGCTCCCCCGCGTCCGGCGCCGCCGCGACCGGCTTCCGGGTGCGCGGGTCCCATAGCACCACCGCCGGGTTGCCCTGGCCGATGCCACCGGTGAGCAGCATCCCGTCCGGGCGGAAGGCGACAGCTCCCGCTCTCGGCAGCCGCTTGCCGAGCTTCTTTCCCGTCCGGGTGGACCACAGCTGGACCGGCTGCTGGCTACCGCCGACCGCGATGACCGAGCCGTCCGGGCTGACCGCGTGGCGCCTGGGCTTCCCCGTGTCGATGTCCGGCCCGTAGCGGTGGCCGCGCCGCCAGGTCCGTGTGTGCCACTCGTACACGGAGAAGCTGTTCTCCTCACCCAGGTGGAGCAGCCACCCGTCCGGGGAGAACGCGAGTGTGGCGGGCGCGGTCCTCGGTGCGGACGCCCCTCCGCTGACGAGTCGCTTCACCCGCCGCCCGTCGGCCACATCGTGCACATCGACGTAGACCTGCCGCTTGATCCCCTCGCCCTCCACCATGGCCACCGCCAGCGACTTCCCGTCCGGGGAGAGAGCGGCGAGGTATCCGTGGGACGCCGGGCGCACGGTCCTGACCGGCCGCCCGTTCGATGCGCGCACCACCCGGACGGTTCCGTCGGTCGCGGGGAGGGCGGCCAGGTCGGCGCGTACGGCGACGGAGAGGGAGTCGCCCACCGCACCCGGCACCGCACGGCGGGTACGGAGGTTGCCTCCTTCCGGCCCGTGGTCGAAGAGGGTGACCGTGCCCATCGAGGTCGCCGCCGCCACCAGCCGTCCACGGGGGCCGAGGCCGATGATGTGCCCCGGAAGCAGACCGTGCGAACGCCCGGTGCGGACCGAGTAGAGGGTGTACGAGGAGGACTCGACCAAAGCGTTGGTGCCGACGGCCAGCAGGCGCCCGTCACCGCTCAACCGGAGTGAGGGGTCGGACTCCAGGTTCCCCGGCCCGATGACCTTGCCGACACGTCGGCGCTCCCGCAGGTCCCACACCTCGTACCGCCCCCGCCGGTCGACGCCCGAGGCCAGGGCGTACCGGCCGTCGGGGGTCACGGCCTGGCCCGCCAGATCCTTGCCGAGCGTCCATGCGACCTTCCCCGTACGGCGGTCCACGACCCGGAGGGTGCCTGCGTCGTTCATCAGGAGAGAGCCGTCCGAAGCGGCTCCCACCAGCACCATGCTGCGGGGAAGCCGGACGGCGGGCACGGAGCCGAGGAATGGGTGCACGGATTCTCCACCTCCGGCCGCGACCTCCCTGCCCCGCGCACCGTCGATCAGCCTGTCGCCCACGACGGACCGGACGACCCGGCCGGTGGCGACATCCACCTGGGTGACCATTTCGGTTCCGGTGTCCGCATAAGGGTCGACCAGCAGGGACCGGCCGTCCTCGGTCAGTTCGGCGCGCATGAAGAGGCCGACCCCGCCGAAGAGGCTGAGGTCCACCCGGTGCCGGGGACGGAGGGTACGGGTGTCCACAAAGACTGCCTCGACCCCCTGCCGCACGGCCAGCACCCGGCCGTCGGCGCTCAGGTCGCCGCCCTCCCGGTGCGTCATGCGGGCGCCCTTCACGGTCCCCCGGGAGCGCATCGTCCGGGTGTCCCACACCTCGACCGTGTCGTCCTCACGCCAGACGATCAGCAGCCGCTCGTCCCGGCTGAGCGTCAGATGCTCGATCCCGGCCCGGCGCGCCGGGAGCACCCCCCGGACCCTGTCGAAGCGGTCGACCCCGCGCAGCAGGGCCGCCCGCGTCTCGGCGGAGTCGTCCAGGGTGTACGCGGCGGCGCTCAGCAGCGCCGCCTCCCGGATGTCGCCCGGCGCCTGTTCGTCGGCCGCCTTCGCCAGCCGCTGGGAGTCGGTCCGGCGGCGCTCCTCCCGGGCGGCGGTCTCGCTGGAGACCACCAGCCCGGCGAGGGTCGCCATCGCCACCCCGGCGGCGACCGCCGTGACCCGCAGCCGGACCGCACGCAGCCGGGCGGCGCGGTGGCTCGACGCGAGGAAGTCCCGCTGGAGGTCGGTGAGGCCCGCCCGGAACTCCGGGTCCACCGGCTCCCGCCGCCGCCACGCCCGCGCGACCAGCAGCTCATGGCCGCGCAGCAGCAGTCCGGCGCTGCGGCCCGCGCCGTGCCACTCGTGGGCGCGGAGCCCGATCCGGGTGTGGAAGGCGACCCAGCGATGGCGTGCCTCCACGAACGCGCCGATGCGCGCGACCCCGTCCTCGAACCGCTCGGGCGCGGACATCCTCAGCAGCTGGTACTCGGTGAGGCTGTCCCAGCCGTGTTGGCGCAGCGCCCCGCTGGCGCCGGTCTCCAGCGCCGGATCGATGATCACCGGCAGGATCCGTTTGCGCAGCTCGACGGCGCGTTCGCACTCGGCCCAGCAGTACTTGGAGCGCAGCGCGTCCTCGCTGAGCAGCACCACCATGGCGTCGCAGCTGCGGATGGCCTCGTCGATGCTCTCCCGCCACTGGACGGAGGGCTCGATGCCGAGCCAGTCCACCCAGACCTCGCGGATCCGGTCGGACAGCGCGCGCTGGATCCGTTCGGCGACGACGCTGTCCCGGCGGGAGTAGCTGACGAAGACCTTGCCGCTGCGGAGCGGCGCGGGGCCCTCCTCGGTGGCGTCGGCCAGCTCCTCGAAGACCTTCCCGGCCTCCGCGCCCCGGACCACGGCCTCCCGGAGCGCGGCGGCGGTCCCGCCCGCGACGACCCCGGCGCCGGCGGCGATGAGGATCAAGTACGGCCGGTCCAGCGCCACGCCGAACAGGCTCCCCGCGATCTGCCCGTCCAGCCAGCGGATCGCGTCCTCGGCCCGCTGCTGCCCGTCCACGAGCGAACCGGTGCGCCGACCGATCGGTACGGCGGCGAACCGTACGTACCAGGCGGCGAACGCGAAGGCGGCACCCCCGGCGAGCGCGCACCCGGCGACGAACACCTCCGGCCGCGCGGCGGGGGTCCACGCCTCCCGCTCGGGCCGCCACCGCCTTCCCGGGGGTACGAGGGTGAGCGCACCCACCCACGCGAGCAGCACGGCGACCCGTACGAGGTCCACGGCGACGGCCCCGAGCACGGAGAACCCGCCGAGGAACAGCCACGACTGGGCCCCGAGCACCCCGCCGACCAGGACCAGCACCACCAGCCGCTCGGGGTCGGCCAGCACCCGCCAGCTCCGGACGACCCGGGCCTTGCCCCGGGCCCCGTCCCGGTGCTGGGCCCAGGTCCACAGCGGCGCCGCCCGGACGAAGACGGCGGCGGGCACGATGACACCCGCGACGGCGGCCCACACCCCGACGAGCGGCACGGCCACCGCCCACCCGACCAGGCACGCCCCGACCCACGCGATACGCCTGCGCACCCGCCAGGGCCGCTCGACGGTCGTCTCCCCCATAGCTGACTCCCCCGTACGGGCGGCCTGTTGGTCCGGCCGCGCCTGGGGCCATGTTCGATGCGGCGGCGCGGTTACCTCAAGCGGTCGCCGGGAATCGCCCGGGGATGGGACGACTCGCCTTGCGCGCGGGCGCGCGGGTCGGGACGATCACGGGATGTCGGTGTCGCTGTCCCCGCCCAGGCGACGGGGGTGATCCGTACCAGGCGTCGGCGCGACAGTCCGGGGCAGTGCGGTCCCTGCGGGAGCGGGGGTGCTCCCTTGGTATCCGGTTCTTCCGCGAAGAGAAAGCGGCCGTCCCCGCCCTCGCGGGGTTCACCCCCCGACCGCCCTCAGGTCGTACAGATACGCCCGGTCCCCCTTGAAGCTGCGCCACACCCCCAGCGGAGGGTCCGCATCATCCGCATGTCCCGCGAGCGGATACGCCGTGACGAGCCCGCCCGCGATCTCGCAGTGCCAGCCCTCCGCCGGCGACCAGAGACACCACACCGCACCGTCCGCCCGCCGGTAGGCCGCGCGGCCATGACGCTCCCCGTCGCGGACGAAGTCGTAGCGCAGCCCGTCGACATGGCGGACGAAGACCAGAGCCTCAGCCACGGCGGTCCGGCAGCAGCAGCACCAAGGCCAGGCTCCTCAGGAGCGTGCTCTTGCCCGCGCCATTGGGGCCGAGGAGCCCGAAGGCGCCGGTGTCGAGCGTGAGGTCGAGGCCACGGATGACGGGCTTGCGTCTGTATCCCTGGTGGAGGGCGTTCACTTCGAGCAGCGGCATGGCGGGTCCTCGGGGGCGGCGGGGGGCGTACGTGCTCCGCGCCCCGGCGTGGCCGCACCGAGCGACGGCGGCGGCGGTTCCCTCGGTCGCGAAGACGCCCGGGTAACGATAAGGCGCATCTAGTTTTCCGGGGAGTCCGCGTGATGATCTTGGCCGGAAGTGGCCGAATAATCCGGGTGATTCAGGGGCGACGGAGGCAGGGAATCACCGTTGGGGGGTACGTGCGGCGCGATGTGATCCTTCCGGCGGGGTGCCGTGCCGGTTCCGCGCGCATGAGGCACGGAGGCGGCGGGTACGGGTAGCTTGGCGCGGAGCCCGGCGCCTGCCGGGGTGGCCCCGAAACACACCACTGGATCGCGGGCAACGGCGGCCCGTCCCCGCGCCTGCGGGGGTGGCCCCGAAACACACCACTGGGTCCTGGGCAACCACGGCCCGTCCCCGCCTCTGCGGGGCATCCCAACACCCCACCGGCGCACCGTACTTACGTATCGGCGACCGCCCCCCGGTCCTCACTTTCGTCGCTCGCGCCCGCGCCGTTCGGAGGACGCGGCGGCGCCCCCCGTACCGCGAAGCTCCCTTCCGACCGGGAACGCCCCGGACGGAAGGACACCGACCATGCCCGCACGCCGCCGCCACCGAGGCACCGCACCCGCCCTCGTACTCACCGCAGGGCTGCTCGCCGCGCTCACCGCCCCGGCACACGCGGAGCCGAGCCCCGCCGAACCGGACGTGCCGGCCGCGTACACCCAGCAGAAGGTGGTCTGGAAGCCCTGCCCCGACGACGTGTTCGCCGACACCTGCGCCACGATCAAGGTGCCGCTGGACTACCGCGCCCCCGGCGACAGGAAGATCGACCTCGCGCTCTCCCGTATCGCCGCAGACCCCAAGAAGCGGGTGGGCTCCCTGCTGCTGAACCCGGGCGGACCCGCCGGGTCCGGGCTGAGCATGCCGGCCGCGCTGGCGTTCAACGCGGACGCGGCCGTCAGCGACCGGTACGACCTGATCGGCTTCGACCCCCGGGGCGTCGGCGCGAGCACCCCCGTCACCTGCGGCACCACCGCCGCCGAGCGCAAGGGCAACCCCAACAAGGCCGTCGACTTCGCCCGGGACGAGAAGCTGGCGAAGACCATCGCCGACAAGTGCCGCAAGAGGTCCGGCGCGCTGCTCCCCCACATCACCACCGCCAATACCGCCCGTGACCTGGACATCGTCCGGGCCGTCCTCGGCGACGCCAAGCTCAACTACCTGGGCTACTCATACGGGACCTACCTCGGCGCGGTCTACACCCAGCTCTTCCCGAAGACGGCGGGCCGGATCGTCCTCGACAGCGCCGCCGACCCGGCGCTGATGTGGCGGGGCACGTTCCAGGGCATGGCGAAGGAGGCCGAGCGGGCCTTCACCCGCTGGACGAAGTGGGCCGCCGCCCGCCACTCCACGTACAAGCTCGGCGACACCGCCGCCAAGGTCACCAAGACCTACCGCGATCTGCTCGCCCAGGCCGACCGCAAGCCCGTCCCCATGGGCAAGGAGAAGCTGACCGGCGACGGCATACGCGCCAAGACCACCTTCAGCTTCGCCACCGTGAAGACCGCGTCGGACCAGGTCTCCCGGCTCAAGAAGGCGGCGAGCAGCGGTAAGCCCGGCCCCGCCCTGCCGGACTTCTTCGGTGAGTCCACCGACAACATGTACGGCGCGTACTACTCGATCGTCTGCCAGGACACCGCGAACTGGCCGCGCGACCCGAAGACGTACCGCAAGGACGTTACGGCGAACAAGGCCACGTACCCGCTCTACGGTGACCTCTCCTCCGCGATCACCCCGTGTGCCTACTGGGACAAGGGCCGGGAGCCCGAGGTGAAAATCAACAACAAGGTCAAGGTGCTGATCACTCAGAACGAGTGGGACCCGCAGACCCCGCTCTCCTCCGCCCGGGGTCTGAACAGGGCGCTGAAGGGCTCCGTCCTGGTCCATGTCGCCGGTGCCGAGGGACATGGCGCCTACCCGTCGGCCACCGCGAACAACGCCACCCCCTGCCTCGACCAGAAGGTCACCGAGTACCTGGTGAAGGGGAAGCTGCCCGCCCAGAACACCGCGTGCAAGCGCTCCGGCGGGACGAAGCCCTCCACCGCCGTCTCCTTCCTCCCGGCGGGCTGACCCGGGGCGCCCCCGAGCCGCCGCGCCCCTGGCCCGGGGGCGCCTCTGGCCCGAACCGGCCCTGACCGCAAGGGTCCAGGCCCGATCCCTGCCCCTGGCCGGGCCCGCTCCCTAGGGTCATGAGCACGCCCAGTCGGCACCGTCCGGTCCACCAGTCAGGGAGCCCCACCGTGCGCAAGATCGCCACCACCCTTCTCGCCGCCGCAGCCATGGCGGCCGGCACACTGCTGGCCGCCGCCCCCGCCCAGGCCGCCTCCCAGTGGCAGACGGTGCAGACCAACGCCAACTGGAAGTGCGCGAAGACGGTCGTCCACCCCTCCCGGGCGGACCTGGGCTACCAGGCGTGCCTGGTGACCAACGCCCAGGCGCAGGCCCAGGTCGTCATGGTCGTGGTGAACAACTCCACCACCCCCGTGAGCATCTCCGGCAACATCACCAGCGCCTTCGGCGCCGACCGCACCTGCGGCACCCTCAGCCTGGGCGTCGGCGAGCGCCGGGGCTGCTTCGCCCCCACCGGCCCGATCCCCGTCTGTCTGACCGGCGCGGGCCACCCGGACCCGACCGAACAGCTCCACGGCGGCACGATCCGGCTCACGGTGGGCGGCGTCACCAAGGCGATGGACTCCCCGCGCACCGAGTGCTTCTTCGACCCGACCAGCCCCTGGTAGCCCACCCCGGCTCGCCTTGTGCACCGACGGAACCCCGGGCGCGGATGGCCCCCGGGGTTCTGTCCGTACGGGTGGACGACGGCCTACGCTCGCCGCCATGGAGTGGCATCGGGTACTCGGCTTCCTGGCGGCGATCGTCCCGCTCACCCTGATCCCCGGCACCAACTTCACCCTGGTCACCCAGAAGGTGATCGCCGGGTCCCGGTCGGACGGCTTCCTGGTCACCTTCGGGACCGCGTGCGGGCTCCTGGTCCACGCCGCGTTCGCGGCGGTCGGCCTCTCCGCGCTGGTCATGTCGTCCACCCAGGCGCTGACCGTCGTCCGGATCCTGGGCGGCCTCTATCTCGTCTGGCTCGGCGTGACCACCTGGCGCTCGGCCCACCCGAGGGCCCGCGCGAGGACCGGGCGACGGCTGCCGTGGTCGCATCTGGGCGGCTTCGGCCTGGGGTTCTGGTCCAACCTCACCAACCCGAGGGCGGCGACGGTCTATCTCACCCTCGTCCCGCAGTTCCTCGCCCCCGACCGCCCCATCCCGCCCCAGATCGCGGTCCTCACCCTCCTGCACGCGGCCGTGCTCATCATCTGGCTGCTGACCTGGGCCTCCGTCGTCGCCTCCGCCCGAGCGATCACCGAGGCCCCCTGGTTCCGCCGCGTCGTGAGCCGCGTCGCGGGCGCGGTGCTGGTGGCCCTGGGGGTCCGCACCGTCGCGGTGCGGTAGCCCGCACCGGACGCGTTGGGGCGTCCGGTGCGGGTCTGGGGCGTGTCTAGGCGTGCGCCCTGGCCAGGTCGATCAGCCCGGCGAAGGCGGTGGGGCGAACCATGAGGACGGGGCCGTCGGGACGCTTGCTGTCACGGAGCGGGACGACACCGTGGGAAGTGACGTACGAGGGCGCCCACTCGACGCACTGGCCTTCGCCACCGCTGTAGCTGGACTTGACCCAGCTCACGCCGGTCGTCACTCGTGGCCCTTCGCCATGCGGACGAGACCGGCGAACGCTTCCGGGCGGACCATCAGGGTCGGCCCGGCAGGACGCTTGCTGTCGCGGATAGGGACAACGCCGTGGGACGTGGAGTACGAGGGCGACCACTCGACGCACTGGCCGCCTTCGCCACCGCTGTAGCTGGACTTGACCCACACAAAACTCATCTGCCGTACTCCTCTGCGACTTTGGAGATAAAAGCCTGCGATTTCTCGCACGACAGGGCGGCAGCCCGCAACCGATCGTACGCGGACTGACTGTCCAACACAGCCCCCGCCGAATCCGATACATGGCCAAGTCCTCTCGTCTCGGAGTAGAGAACGGTGGCCCCCTCCTCCAAGGTGAGAAGGGTGAACGGAAGGGAGGACGCGGGCGCCCCTGCGGCAAAGGGAAGAACCTGAACCGAGATGTTCGGGCCTACCGACGCGACAAGATGGCGCAACTGCGCTGCCATGGTCTGGCGGTCCCCCACCACCGTCCGAAGTGTCGACTCGTGCAGGATCACCCACAACAGCGGAGGCGAGTCTCCTTCCATCAGGTCTCGACGGCGGACTCGGGCTTCCACCCGGGCCGCGATCTGCTCGTCCGTCTCCCTCGGGTGAGTGGACTTGAAGATCGCGGTCGCGTACGCCTCCGTCTGAAGCATCCCCATGATGAACGCGTTGCTGTAGTCAACGATGTGCGTCGCCTCGCGCTCAAGCCGCAGGTACGGCACGAACCACGAAGGATGCCCCCCGTACTCCGAGATCCGCACCAGCATCCGCTCGAAGTACCCCGACGTCCCGAAGTACACATCGCACTTCTGTGCGAACTCCGGCGACGGCTTCGCCTGGCCGTTCTTGACCTTCGAGACGTACGGTTCCTTGTAGCCGGAGAAGGTGGCAAGCTCCTTCTGCTTGACCCCCTTGTGACGCAGCGCCTCAAGAAGTTCCATGCCGAACCATTCGAGGCCGTTCGCCGGTTCGCCTGACAACTCGGTCATGTGTTCAACTCCTTCCGTTTCCAAACAACTTGGAAAGCGTTTCGCCCTAGTGTCGCGGACGTTGGCACGCCATTGTGGGAGATCCAAGGAAAAGACGCCAGTCCCCCAGGAAGGAAAAGGAACCCGGCATGTTCACGACCCCCCACGGCACCCCCGCCTTAACCCCCGCCGGTCCGGTGGCGCACCGGTCGCCCCCTGCGGCGAAGCCGCCCGTACAGCAGGCTCGACCCGCATGGGGCCAGGTAGAGCGATGATCGACCGACGGCGCGGGCTGTCCGGGGCGAAGGAATTCAATCCGCTCGACTTCGGGCCCTGCCATTGCCCGCACCCCGCCTGCCCGCTGAAAGCGGAATCACGGCGGAGGCCCCCCGTGGAGACCGTGGAGACGGACACCCGGACCGTCGAAGAACGGGTCCGGGCGGAAATCCAGGCGGACATCGCACGGCGGAAGCGATTCGGGACGTGGGGCCGTGACGGATTCTGAAAAGAATCGATCGACGGCGAAAGAGATAAGGCTCCGCGCACCGGAATGGCTGATCACCCTCGCCTGTCTCTCCTCGATAGGGCTGCTCGGCGCGGGAATAGCCGATCGGCTCTGATCGACAGTGCGGAAACAGAAAAAGCCCCGCCCTCCGTGGAACGAGGTTCAGCGGTGATCTCTCGCGGACCACGGAGGGCGGACCGGCCGCCGCCCCGCCCCGGGCGGCGTACCCGGTCGCGCCCGGCTCTGCCCCGGGCGCGGCCGGGACATCAGGGGCCCCGGCCCGGACCCCCGCACACAGCGCGGGCCGGGGCCCCGTACCCCGAAAAGGAACTACGCCGCAGCCACGCCCGTCGCCCGGACCGGGCGGAAGACCGGAAGCGCGATATCGGGCGCCGCCCGGCGGAAGGTCACCTCAAGCGGCATCGCGATCCGCAGCCCCGCCGCGTCGCACTCCACGATCTCGGTCATCATCCGGGGGCCCTCCGCGAGGTCGACCACCGCCGTGATGTACGGCAGCCGCAGGCTGAACGGCTCCAGGTCGTTCCGGTGCACCACCGACCAGGTGTAGAGCGTGGCCCGGCCGCTCGCCGTCTCCCACTCGCACCGCGCGCTCCAGCAGCGCGGACAGAACTCGCGCGGATAGTGGTGCGCCCGCCGACAGTCCCGGCAGCGCCGGACCAGCAGCCGGCCCTCCGCCGCCGCGTCCCAGTACGGGCGGGTGAAGTCGTCGATCTCGGGCAGCGCGTGCGACGGCGGGGTCGGTACGGCGGCGGCCATCGGGGAACTCCGTTCACGGGGTCGAGGGACCCGGTCACCCCGGCCCCGTCCGGCACGTGCTGAGGAGTTGTCCATTGAGCCCAACTCAAGCCGCTTCCGCAAGAGTCATGCAGGAGACGTACCCGATCCGGCGGCCCCGGGGCGCATGTGATCGATTCGGTAGGAAATCCCGGCCGGCACGAGACCCACGGGCCGCGCCCGCCGCTACGCTCACAGCTCATGGAGAGAACGGACGACAGGCCCGTCTATGTCATCGGCGGCGGTCCCGCCGGGCTCGCCACCGCCGCCGCGCTCGGCAAACGGGGCGTCCGGGCCGTGGTGCTGGAACGCTCCGACGCCGTGGGCGCCTCCTGGCGCGGCCACTACGACCGGCTCCGGCTGCACACCACGCGCAAGCACTCCGCACTGCCCGGACTGCCCATCCCCCGCCGCTTCGGGCGCTGGGTCTCCCGGGACAACGTCGTCCGCTATCTGGAGAAGTACGCCCAGTTCCACGACCTCGACGTGGTCACCGGGGTCGAGGTCTCCCGTATCGAACCCGCCGGGGACGCCCCCGGCGCGGGCTGGCTGCTCCACGCGACCGGCGGACGGCGGCTCACCGCGCGGGCGGTCGTCGTGGCGACCGGCTACAACCACACCCCGTATCTGCCGGAGTGGCCCGGCGCCGACGAGTGGAACGGGCGGCTGCTGCACGCCTCCGACTACCGCGAGCCCTCCCCGTTCCACGGCAAGGACGTCCTGGTCGTCGGGGTCGGGAACACCGGCGCCGAGATAGCCGTCGACCTCGCCGAGGGCGGCGCCGGGCGGGTACGGCTCGCGGTGCGGACCCCGCCGTACATCATGCGCCGCTCCACCCTGGGCTGGCCCAGCCAGCGGACGGCGATCCTGGTGCGGCGGCTGCCCGTACCGCTGGTGAACCAGGGCGCGCGGCTGCTCACCCGGCTCTCCATGCCCGATCTGACGCCGTACGGGCTGTCGCGCCCCAAGGCGGGGCTGTACACCCGGGCGCGGCAGGGCGCGATCCCCGTCCAGGACGTGGGGCTGGTCAAGGCGGTCCGCGCGGGCCGGGTGCGCCCGGTGGCCTCCGTGGTCTCCTTCGGGGAGCAGCATGTCCTCCTCGCCGACGGCGGCCGGATCGCCCCCGAGGTGGTGATCGCCGCGACCGGGTACCGGCGGGGGCTGGAGAAGATGATCGGGCATCTGGAGATCCTGGACACCCGGGGCCGTCCGGTCGTACGCGGCGGGCGCACCCCGGCCCGTACCCCCGGGCTCTACTTCACCGGCTACACCAACCCGATCAGCGGGACGCTTCGCGAGATCGCCCTGGACGCCGACCGGATCGCCCGCGCGGTCGGCAGACGCGTACGGGCCGACAAACCGGGCGGACAGGGCGGACCCGGCGGACGGAAGCGGCGAAAGAGTCCCCGGTAGCCGGCGGCGCGAGGGGCGCGAGAAGTCCCCCGCCGGCGGGGGCACATCCCGGGGGCGCGGACGCCCCACCGCGAGGCGCCCCGCCCCGTACACGCCCCATGCGCCCGTGTCCCGCCCGCACCACACCTTCCTGACCACCCTTCCGCTCGGTAACCTGATGGTGCGTCAGCTACGCGTCAGTTACGTGCACCCACGTGACACCGAGAGCGGGAGCGGGGATCGGCGATGCTTGGATCGACTCACGGAACCCTCACCTCCGACCTCCGAGCACGGGTCGTCGCCTGCGGGGAGACCGCGCGGGACGCCGTCGTCCACGACACCGCCACGGCGGCCGTCGCCGACGGGGACAGAGATGTCAGCGGGCGGCCCCTGCACCTCGCCGTGCCCGATCTGGACCGGTTCTTCCGGCCGCGTTCCGTCGCCGTCGTCGGCGCGTCCGACGCGGAGGGGCGCCCGAACACCGGCATCACCCGGCAGCTGATCGCCTGGTCGGAGCGGGTCGGCGCCACCCTCCACCCCGTCCACCCGGTCCGGGAGAGCGTCTTCGGACTGCGCTGCGTCCCCGGCGTCGGCGAGCTGCCCGAGGCGGTCGATCTCGCCGTCCTGCTGGTCGCCGACCCGCTGCCGGTGGTCGCCGAACTCGCCGACGCGAAGATCCCGTTCGCGGTCGCCTTCGCCTCCGGGTACGCGGAGACCGGCGAGGCGGGCGCCGAGGCCCAGCGGCGGCTCGGGGACGCGGCCCGGCGGGCGGGGGTGCGGCTGCTCGGGCCCAACACCAACCTCAACGCCTTCGAGGAGTTCCGCGACGACCTCGACGGGCCCGCCATCGCGCTGATCACCCAGTCCGGCCACCAGGGCAGGCCCGTCTTCGCCCTCCAGGAGCTGGGCATCCGGCTCTCCCACTGGGCCCCCACCGGCAACGAGGCCGACCTGGAGACCGCCGACTTCCTGGCGTACCTCGCCGAACGGCCCGAGGTCGGCTCCATCGCCTGTTACGTGGAAGGGCTCAAGGACGGCCGCTCCTTTCTGCTCGCCGCCGACCGGGCGGCCCGGCGCGGGGTGCCGGTCGTCGCGGTCAAGGTCGGCCGGACCGAGACCGGCGCCCGCACCGCCGCCTCCCACACCGGCAAGCTCACCGGCGCCGACCAGGTGGTGGACGCGGCGATGCGCCAGTACGGAGTGATCCGCGTCGACGGTCTGGACGAACTCCAAGACACCGCCGCCCTCCTCGCCCGCGCCCGCCGGCCGCTCGCCGACGGGGTGGCCGTGTACTCCATCTCCGGCGGTACGGGGGCCCACTTCGCCGATCTCGCGACCTCGGCCGGGCTGCGGCTGCCCCGGCTCTCCGAGGGGAAGCGGCGCGAGCTGCACCAGTGGATACCGGAGTACCTCCAGGTCGCCAACCCGATCGACAACGGCGGCCACCCGGTCGGCGACCACCGGGGCCGGAAGATCATCGACGCGATCCTCGCCGACCCCGAGGTCGGGGTGCTGATCTGCCCGATCACCGGACCGTTCCCGCCGATGAGCGACCGGCTGGCGCGGGACCTGGTCGCGGCGGCCGAGACCACCGACAAGCTGGTCTGCGTGGTGTGGGGATCGCCGGTGGGGACGGAGGCGGCGTACCGCGAGACCCTCCTCGGCTCCTCCCGGGTGGCGACCTTCCGCACCTTCGGCAACTGCGTCGGGGCGGTACGGGCCTGGCTGGCGCACCACCGTTTCGTACGGGACTACCGCTCCCCCTTCGACGAGGCGCCCCGTACCCCCTCCCCCTCCTGCCGCAAGGCACGGGCCCTGACCGAGTCGACACCCCCGGGACAGCAGCTCAGCGAGCACGCGGCCAAACAGCTGCTGCGGGCGTACGGGATACGGGTCCCGCGCGAGCAGCTGGTGACCAGCGCGGCGGCGGCGGTACGGGCTGCGGCGCAGGTGGGGTACCCGGTGGTGCTGAAGGCGTCCGGGGCGCAGCTCGCCCACAAGACCGAACTCGGCCTGGTGAAGGTGGGGCTGACCTCCGCCAGCCAGGTGCGGGACGCCTACCGGGAGATCATGGACATCATCCGGTACGAGGGGGTGGAGCTGGACGGGGTCCTGGTCTGCCAGATGATCGGGCACGGTCTGGAGACCATGGTGGGGATCACCCGGGACCCGCTCTTCGGGCCGACGGTGACGGTCGGGCTCGGCGGGGTGCTGGTGGAGGTCCTCCAGGACACGGCGGTACGGGTGCCTCCGTTCGGCGAGGGCCAGGCGCGGGCGATGCTGGACGAGCTGCGCGGCCGGGCGCTCTTCGACGGGGTGCGCGGGGGGCCGCCACTGGATGTGGACGCCCTGGTGGAGGTGGTCCTGCGGGTGCAGCGGATGGCGCTGGAGCTGGACGGGGAGCTGGCGGAGCTGGATGTGAACCCGCTGGTGGTGCTGGAGCGGGGCCAGGGCGCGGTGGCGCTGGACGCGCTGGCGGTGTGCCGGTGAGCGCCGGGCCGGGGGTCCGCTCGCGGGACGAGGGGGCGGTGCGGTGGATCGTCCTCGACCGGCCCCGGACGCTGAACGCGATCACGGCGGAGATGCGGGAGGCGGTCGTCGCGCTGCTCGCGGGGGCGTCGGCGGATCCGGAGGTCCGGGCGGTCGTCCTGACGGGGGCGGGGGACGGCTTCTGCTCGGGCGCGGATCTGCGGGTGTCGCGCGCGCCCGGCGCCGAGCGGGTGGCGGGCGATGTGGCCCGTACCATCCGGGACGGCGCCCAGCGGCTGATCGCGGCGGTCCTGGAGTGCGAGAAGCCGGTGATCGCGGCGGTCAACGGCACGGCGGCCGGGCTGGGCGCGCATCTCGCCCTCGCCTGCGATCTGGTGCTGGCGGCGCGGGAGGCGCGCTTCATCGAGGTCTTCGTCCGGCGGGGGCTGGTCCCGGACGGCGGCGGGGCGTATCTGCTGACCCGGCTGGTCGGGCCCCAGCGGGCCAAGGAGCTGATGTTCTTCGGAGACGCGGTCCCGGCGGCCGAGGCGGAGCGGCTGGGGCTGGTCAACCGGGTCGTCCCGGGCGACGAGCTGGAGGCGACCGCCCGGGAGTGGGCGACCCGCCTGGCCGGGGGGCCGACCCGGACGCTGGCCCTCACCAAGCAGCTGGTCAACGCGGCACTGGACGGGGACCGGGCGTCGGCGTTCGCGGCGGAGGCGACGGCGCAGGAGATCACGATGACGACGGGGGACGCGCGGGAGGGGGTCACGGCCTTCGTGGAACGCCGGAAGCCGGAGTTCCGGGGGCGGTAGGGGACGCCTTGCGTGCCGGGGCCTGGGGAACCCCGCGCCTGCGGGGACGGCGCCGTTTTCGTCGACGGCGAGAATCACTTTGCGGGACCACCCCCGCGTACGCGGAGACCACACGGTGTTGTCGCCTGTTCCGGCGTCGACAGCCGGATCACCCCCGCGCCCGCAGGGGCGACGTCGGCATTCTCCCTGGCGCGGGTGCATGGTGGGAGTGTCCCGGCGGGAGCCTAGTCGCGCCTGCGGAAGATGTACGGGCCGCCCTCGTACCCCGTCGGCTCGTACAGTTCCGGCTCCTCGGCCGTGCCGCCGATCCACCACTCGGACGCGGGGCACTGCCCGTCGGGTGTGAGGGTGACCGTGTCCCGGTGGGTGCCGTTGGTCTTCGGCCACCAGCTGCCGGTGCCGTCGCAGGAGTCACCCGTACCGTCGTCGAAGTTGATGAGGACGGCCCGTTCGCCGGGCTCCAGCCGGAGCGTGGCGCCGTCCGGGCCCTCCCAGACACCGCGCAGCTCGGCGGCGCCGAGCGCGGGCGGCCGGTACTCCGGGAGGACCCCGGTGGCGAGGGCGGCGAGGACCAGGCCGAAGGCGACGGGCGCGGCGAGGATCGCGGTGGCGATGGACCGGAACCACACCGCGACGGCGCCGAACTCCCGTACCCGCGCCCGGCGGCGGGCGGCGGAGACGGCCAGCAGCGGGGCCACGGCACTGGCGGCGGTCCAGGCCCACGCGGTGAGGAAGCCGAAGCCGAGGAGGGCCCAGACCGTGGCGTGGACGGCGGCGAGCACGACCGCGAGGAGCGCCCGCCACCGGGGTTCGGTGAGCCAGGGGGCCGTGGTGCGGGCCGCCGCCCGTTCGGCCAGGGCCCGGACCGGCAGGGTCAGGGTGACCGCGTGCGCGGGGCCGCAGAGGACGGCCAGCGGTGGCAGCAGGAAGACCAGCAGCAGGACGCTGAAGAAAGGTGTGCCCTCGCCGTAGCCGTCGACCGCGTGGGCGTCCGCGATCACCCAGAGGGGGACGGCGAGCAGGAACTGCGCGGTGGCGGCGGCGATGGCCGCCACGGTGTCATGGCGCGGGTGACCCGGGTGTGTATTCATGATCGCTCCCCCTGGAGGGAGCCTACTTCCGGGGGTTGGGACATCCGCCACCGGCCCGTCCCCACCGGCCCGCCCCCACCGCGCGAACCGGCCGTTCGCCCCCGGCCTCGGCGCCCCAGCCGCCCCTGGGGATGACCCCCGTACCCCCAGATCCCGCCTGCCGCACCCTCAGCACCGGGGGTTCGGCCATTCCCTTCCGTGACGGCATGACTCCGGAGCGCACGGGATATGGATGGCGCAGCCCGATCATCCCCGGGCCGCCCATCGGTGTGACAACGGAGGTTCAGCCGCGTGATCGACTCCTCGGAAGTGGCCGTGCAGATCAAGGAGTTCCATGAGAAGGGCTTCCTGGTGCTGCCCGGGTTGCTGCCCGCGTCGCTGGTCGGGCGTCTGACACGGGAGGTCGACCACTGGGTGGACTCCGGCCTGCGGCAGCGGTCCATAGACGCCTGCTTACGCCCGGAGGAGTGTCCGGAACCGGAGGTGGTCGAGTTACAGCTGCCGGCCCACGGCGAGCTGGCGGCCCACCCGCCGCTGCTGGAGCTGCTGGCGGACGAGCATCTGCTCGGCCCCTCCTTCGTCTTCCACCATCTCCACAGCGACCGCCGGTCCTCGGCCGCCGCGGGCAAGCCCTGGCACCACGACTACGAGCAGCGCCCCCAGCGCGACCGGCGGCTCCCCATGGTCCATGCCCTTCACTATCTGCGGGGTCTGCGGCCGGAGATGGGGCCGCTCGCGGTGTTGCCCGGGTCGCACCACGAGATCGCCGCGAAGGACGCCCGCGCGCATCTGGGGACGGCCGAACTGCCGGGTGAGGTGGTCGTCTCCGAGCTGCCCCCGGGGTCCACCGTGGTGCTGCACTCCGCGCTCTTCCACACCCGGCGCGCCGGGACCGCCTCCGAGGACACCTCGGGCGCCGTCACCGGGGCCGCCTCCGGGATCGAGGGGCCCGGCCGGTACATGATCGACGCGTCGTACTGCCGGACCGGTGAGCCCTGGCCGCCGGTCAAGCCGTACTGGCGTCGGATACTGGCGGTCGGCCGCGAGCGCGGGCTGGGACAGGGGCGGTGGGCGGAGTTGTTCGAGGAACGGCATTTCGGCGCGTACGAGCCGGGCGGCGCCGGGCGGGCGGCATGAGGGTCCTGGAGGCGGTCTCCTTCGACCGGGTCCTCCGCCATCTCGCGCTCCACCACCCCTACGACCCCGAGGACCCCGCCAACTCCAACGACGAGGCGGAACAGCACGTCCGGAGCGCGCAGGCCCTCGCGGATGGCCGGTGGCACCGGGTCCTGCTGGACGGCCCGGAGGTCCGGGGGGTCGTCCTGCCCTGGCATCTGGGCGAGGACGGAGCGGTCGAGCTGATCCCGAGGACGGGTCTCACCGTGGGCGCTGCCGCCGCACGGCTGGCCGCGCTGGGGGACACGTACACCACGACCAATCCGCTGTGCGCCGGCAAGCTGGCCCGCCAGGTCCGCACCCGGCCCACCCCGCTCTTCCTGAGCACCAGGCCCGCGGGAGGGCCGGACTACGCGGAGCTGACCGTCCGGGAGGGACTGATCCATCTGGACGGGCTCCACCGGATGCTGGCCTGGGAGCGGTCCGGGCGGCTGGCGCCGGGGAACCGGCTGGAGGCGTATGTGGCGGGTCTGACCCCGGCCGACGTGGCGGGTCTGACCCCGGCCGACGTGGCGGGTCTATCCCCGGCCGACGTACGGCATGGAACTGGGCATGACCAGAACGGACTGGATGTTCACCCCGACCGGGAGGGCGGCCATGGCGCGGACCATGTCGACCACATGCCGCATGTCCATGGTGGGCTCCACCCGCAGTGAGCCGTCGGGCTGGCGGACGGCGGGCTGCGGCCGGTCGGCGGGGGTCACATTGCCGATGTCGATCTGACCGCAGGAGATGTCGTGGCGGCGGCCGTCGAGGGAGAGCGAGCGGGTGATACCGGCCACGGCGTGCTTGGCCGCGGTGAAGGCGATCGAGTGCGGACGGGGCATCTGGGCGGACGGGGCTCCATTGTTGATGATCCGACCACCCCGGGGGGTCTGCGCCTTCATGATCCGGAAAGCCGCGCGGGAACAGAGGAAGGTTCCGGTGGCGATGGAGTCCATGACCCGGTGCCAGTCGGCCGCGCTCACATCCTCCGTGGGGAGGTACGGCATGGTGTCGGCGGCATTGTTGAACAGCAGGTCCAGCCGGCCCCAGCGGGCCGCCACCTCGGCGAAGAGCCTGTCCACGGCCTCCGGGTCGGTGATGTCGGCGGGCAGCGCCACCGCCCGGTCGCGGTCGTGGGCGTCGGCGAGCAGTGCCGTCGCCCGCAGCCGCTCCTCCCGCCGCCCGATCAGCCCGACCGTCCAGCCGTCGGCAAGCAGTCCCAGGGCGCATGCCTGGCCGACACCGCTGCCCGCTCCTGTGACCAGGGCCGTTTTCAGCACTTCGCACCACTCCCGCAGATCGCGCCGGTTCGGACACCCGGAAGCGTGTCCCGGGGCATACCACAACAAACAGGAGAAACCATGAATGGCCGTTTACAGGCGCTGCACGGCACGGACGGCAGCAGGGCGTGGTTCGAACGCGCACGGAACTCCCTCGCGGGCGGAATCAGTTCGTCCTCACGGCTCACCTCCACGGGGCCGCATCCGTACCCGCTCTACATCCGTTCCGGGAGCGGGTCCCGTATCCAGGACGTCGACGGCAATGAGTACATCGACTACCTCATCTCGTACGGCAGCGCGATTCTCGGCCACGCCCCGCCCGTGCTGACGGAGGCGCTGACCGAGGTGCTGCGGACCGGCACGATGTTCGGCACCTGCAATGTCCCGGAGGTGGAGCTGGCCGAGACGATCAGCCGGATGGTGCCCTGCGCGGAGCTGGTCCGGTTCGCCAACTCGGGCAGCGAGGCCGTGCAGGGTGCGGTACGGGCGGCCCGGGGGCACACCGGGCGCTCCGGGATCCTGAAGTTCGAAGGGCACTACCACGGGTGGTCGGACACCCTGGCCATCTCGAACCGTCCGACGGAGGAGGAGGCCGGGCCGCCCGACGCCCCGCGATCCGTTCCGCACTCGCCGGGGATCCCCCCGGGGGTGGTGGACGATGTGGTGGTCTGCCCCTGGAACGACCTGGCGGCGCTGCGGGAGGCGCTCGACGCGCACGCCCGCGAACTCGCCGCCGTCATCTGCGAGCCGATCGTCGCCAACAACGCCTGCACCATGCCCGACGCGGGGTATCTGGAGGCCCTGCGCGAGGAGTGCACCGCGCGGGGCATCGTCCTGATCTTCGATGAGGTCTGTACGGGGTTCCGCACCGGCCCCGGTGGGGCGCAGGCCCTCTTCGGGGTGGTGCCGGACCTCGCGGTGTTCTCCAAGGCGCTGGGGGGCGGACTGCCGATCGCCGCCTTCGCGGGGCGCCGGGAGATCATGGAGGCGCTGGCCTCGGGGCGGGTCAAGCACGGCGGTACGTACAACGCCTCGCCGCTCTGTGCGACGGCCGCCCTGGTGACCCTGCGGGAACTCGGCGATCCGGCCGTCCGCCGGCGGATCGACGACACCGGCCGCCAGATCATGGAGACGGCGCGGAAGGCGGCGCACGACCACGGGATCCCGTGTGCGGTGCAGGGTGTGGGGGCGATGTTCCAGACCGTGTTCACCCCGGACGGCCGTCCCACCCGGCACTACCGCGATCTGCTCGGCGTCGACCAGGCCCGGTCCCATGTCTTCCGGCATGAGCTGCTGAAACGCGGGGTGCATGCCAACGCCTTCCCGATGGCCTGCTGGTTCGTGTCGAGCACGGTCACGGATGACGATCTGGCGGCGACCTGTGCGGCGGTGACGGAGGCCTTCAAGGCGCTGTGACGGCCCTTTCTATCTGACGGTCCGTCAGTTTCAATGGGAGGGTGATGGGACATGCAGCGATGGCCGAGACCGCCGTCCGCTATCTCCGGTCCGCGCGGGGCCCCGGGGCGGTGGGGCGTCCCCGGGCCCGTACGCCGGGTGCGTCCCCGGGCACGTCCCCGGGTGGGCCCGTGATGGACCCCGGGGAGTTCCGGCGGGTGCTGGGGTGCTTTCCGTCCGGGGTCACCGTCGTCACCGCGCACGACGAGGACGGCCCGGCGGGGTTCGCCTGCCAGTCCTTCGCCTCCCTCTCGCTCGACCCGCCGCTGGTCGTCTTCCTGGTCGGGCGGACGTCGGCGACCTGGCCGAGGATCGCGCGCGCCGGGGCGTTCTGCGTCAATGTCCTGGGCGCGGAGCAGGGGGCGCTGTGCATGGGCTTCGCGGCGAGTGGGGCGGACGGGCGGGACAAGTTCGCGGGGGTGGCGTATCGGGCGTCGCCGGCGACGGGGTCGCCGCTGCTCGCGGGGGTGGTGGCGTGGGTCGACTGCGAGGTGCACGCGGTGCATACAGGGGGCGACCACCTCATCGTGGTCGGCCGCGCCCTGACCCTGGGCACGCCCCCGGGCGCCCCCGCCGCGCCTCTCCTCTTCCACGGGGGCGCCCTGCGGGGCCTTCCCCCGGCCAAAATCAGCCCCTCCGGCGCTTGAGGAGCGGGGTTCGGGGCCGGCCCCGACGTGTACCCGAGGCGACTCGGGCCTCGGGTCCGTCCTCAATCGCCGGACGGGCTGGACTTTGAGGCCCCCGCTCCTCAAACTCCCCCAGACTTCGTCCGGGGGGACCCCCATCGGGCTGGATTTACCGGATCCGGAGGGGCTGGGATTGAGGTGGGGCGGGTGATGATCAAGGCCATCAGCGCGGCCATCGCGCAGAGCGCTCCCGACGCGTACCAGACCACGTCGTACGACCCAAAGGCATCCCGCGCCACACCCCCCACAAACGCCACCACCGCCGCGCCGATCTGGTGCGACGCGAGCACCCACCCGAAGACGATCGCGCTGTCCTCCCCGTACTGCTCCCGGCACAGAGCGATCGTCGGCGGGACCGTGGCGACCCAGTCCAGCCCGTAGAAGACGATGAAGAAGATCATCGGCAGCTCCACCGACGGCGCGAGCAGCATCGGCAGGAAGAGGAGGCTGATCCCCCGCAGGGCGTAGTACACCGCGAGCAGCCGCCGCGCGTCGAAGCGGTCGGTGAACCAGCCGGAGGCGATCGTGCCGATCACATCGAAGACCCCGATCACCGCGAGCAGCGAGGCCGCCGCCGTGACGGCCATGCCGTGGTCGTGCGCGGCGGGGACGAAATGGGTCTTCATCAGGCCGTTGGTGGAGGCGCCGCAGATCGCGAAGGTCCCGGCGAGGAGCCAGAACGGGCCGGTGCGGGCCGCCCGGAAGAGGACGGCGACCGCGCGGCGGGCGGCGCCGGGGACCGGTGGGGGCTTGGGGACGTACTCCGTCGAGCCGTACGGGGCGAGGCCCACATCGGCGGGGTGGTCGCGCAGGAGCAGCACGACGAGGGGGACGACGCCGAGCGCGGAGAGGGCGACGGTGATCGCGGCGGGCCGCCAGCCGTGTTCGGCGACCAGCCAGGAGAGCAGGGGCAGGAAGACCAGCTGACCGGAGGCGCCCGCCGCGGTGAGGATGCCGGTGACCAGGCCGCGCCGGGCGGTGAACCAGCGGTTGGTGACGGTCGCGGCGAAGGCGAGCGCCATCGAGCCGCTGCCGAGGCCGACCAGGACGCCCCAGTAGAGGACGAGCTGCCAGGTCGTGGTCATCACGGTGGTGAGCGCGGAGCCCACCGCGACGACGGTGAGGGCGCAGGCGACGACCCGGCGGATGCCGTACCGGTCCATCAGCGCGGCGGCGAACGGCGCGGTGATCCCGTACAGCGCGAGATTGACCGAGACGGCGAAGCCGATGCTCCCGCGTGACCAGTCGAACTCCTCGTGGAGGGGGTCGATGAGCAGTCCGGGCAGCGAGGTGAAGGCGGCGGCGCCGATGATCGTCACAAAGGCGACGGCGGCGACGGACCAGGCGCGGTGGACCCGGAAGAGGGAGCGGCGGCGGGGCGGTACGGGGCGGATTTCGGTCACGCCCGTCAGCATCCGGGGATCGGCGACCGCCATCGAGTGGCCCGATGGACAGGTTTCGCTAGGATCGGGCCATGGCCCGATCCGCCGCCCCGCCCGTCCCGCCCGCCCCGCACCGGGTGGTGATCCTCGCGCTGCCCGGCTGCATCCCGTTCGAACTGAGCATGCCCGCACGGTTCTTCGGGCGGGCCTGGGACGCCCGGGGCGAGCCGCTGTACACGGTGACGACCTGCACTCCCGTACCGGGAAGGGTGCCCACGGAGGCGGACTTCGACCTCTGGGTGGAGCACGGTCCGGAGCTGCTGGAGACCGCCGACACGGTGATCGTCCCGGCGGCGTACCACCCCGGTGTCCTCTTCGAGGAGGGACGGCTGCCCCAGGAGCTGACCGGGGTCTTCACCCGGATCCGGCCGGGGACCCGGCTGGCGTCGATCTGCACGGGCGGCTTCTTCCTCGCCGCCGCCGGGCTGCTGGACGGCCGCCCGGCGACCACCCACTGGAGCTGGGCCGACCGGTTCCAGCGGCTGTTCCCTTCGGTACGGGTCGATCCGCAGGTGCTGTACGTGGACGACGGGGACGTGCTCACCTCGGCGGGGGTCGCCGCCGGGATCGATCTCTGCCTCCATATGATCCGCCGCGACCATGGCGCGGAGGTCGCCAATGACCTGGCCCGGCGCAGTGTGGTCCCGCCGCACCGAGAGGGCGGCCAGGCCCAGTTCATCCAGCGCCCGGTCCCCCGGCCGGAGATCGCGACGACCTCGGCCGCCCGCCACTGGGCCCTGGACCGGCTGGGCGAGCCGCTCCAGCTGCGGGACCTGGCCGAGCGGGAGTCGATGAGCGTCCGGACCTTCACCCGCCGCTTCCGCGAGGAGGTCGGCGTCAGCCCCGGCCAGTGGCTCACCCAGCAGCGGGTGGAACGGGCCCGGCAGCTCCTGGAGTCCACCGACCTCTCCGTGGACCAGGTCGCCCGGGACGCGGGCTTCGGCACGGCCCAGTCGATGCGGCAGCACCTCCAGTCGGCCCTGGGCGTGGCCCCGACGGCCTACCGCCGCACCTTCCGGGCTTCGTCGGGGGCCGCGCCGGAATGACCCACCGGCGGCCCGGCGGGACACGCCTCAGAACATGAGCACCGTACGGGCCCCGCCGCCCCCCTGGGTGGATGCCACCGCGCGGGCGAAGTCCTCCACCGGGTGGACGGCGGTGACCAGTTCGTCCAGGAGGAGGCGGCCCTGCCGGTAGAGGGCGGCGTAGCGGGGGATGTCGTGCTGGGGGCGGGAGGTGCCGTAGCGGCAGCCGAGGATGGATTTGTCGAGGAAGAGCGCGGCGGGGCGGAAGGCGGCCTCGGCCGTGGGGGCGGGCATGCCGAGGAGGATCGCCTGGCCGCCCCGGTCGAGGAGGTCCACGGCGCGGCGGATCAGGGCGGGGCTGCCGACGCATTCGAAGACATGGTCCGCGCCGGTGGGCAGGACGGTGCGGACCGCGTCGGCGGAGGTGAGGAAGTGGGTGGCGCCGAAGAGCCGGGCGGTCCCCTCCTTCGCCGGGTCGGTGTCGACGGCGACGGCGGTGGCGGCGCCCGCGAGGCGGGCGCCCTGGAGGACATTGAGGCCGACGCCGCCCGCGCCGATGACGACGACGGTGTCCCCGGGGGCGACCCTGGCCCGGTTCAGGACCGCGCCGAGGCCGGTGAGGACCGCGCAGCCGAGGACCGCCGCCGAGGCCGGGGGGATGCCGTCGGGGAGCCGGACCGCCTGGACCGCGCGGACGACGGTCCGTTCGGCGAGGACGGAGGTGGCGGCGAACTGGAACAGCGGCTCCCCGCCCCGCGAGAAGGGGCGCCCGGCGCGGCCGATCGCCCCCCGGCACAGGGTCGGGCGGCCCCGGTCGCAGTCGGCGCAGGTGCCGCAGTTGGCCAGGGTGGAGAGGGCCACCGGGTCGCCGGGGGCCACATGGGAGACCCCGGGGCCGACCGCCTCGACCACCCCCGCGCCCTCATGGCCGAGGACCACCGGGACGGGGAAGGGGATCGTCCCGTCCAGGACGGAGAGATCGCTGCGGCACAGGCCCGCCGCCGTGACGGCGACCACGACCTCCCCGGGGCCGGGGTCGCGCAGCTCCAGATCACGGACGACGGTGTACCGCTCGCCGTCGAAGACCACACCTCTCATCGGGGCTCCCTGGGTAGGCCGAGGACCCGCTCGGCGATGATGTCGCGCTGGATCTCGTCCGAACCGCCGTAGACCGTGTCGGCGCGGGAGAAGAGGAACAGCCGCTGGGCGGCGTCGAGTTCATACGGGCGGGGCGCGCTCCAGTCGTACGGTCCGGTGGCGGCGGACGCCCCCCGCACGGCGACGGCCAGCTCACCGAGACGGCGGTGCCAGCCGCCCCAGAGCAGTTTGGCCACGCTGGGGGCGCCGGGGTCGCCCTCGGTGCCGAGGGTGCGCAGGGCGTTCCAGCGCATGGCGCGCAGCTCGGCCCAGGCGCGCACCAGCAGGGCGCGCAGCACGGGGTCGTCGGCGGCTCCGGTGGTGACGGCGGTACGGATGATCCCGTCCAGCTCGCCGGCGAACCCGATCTGCTGGACCAGGGTGGAGACCCCGCGTTCCCGGGCGAGCAGATCGGTCGCCACCCGCCAGCCGTCGCCCGCCGCGCCGACTCGGTGGCCGGCGTCCGCTTCGGCACCGTCGAAGAAGACCTCGTTGAACTCGCTGTCACCGGTGAGCTGGCGGATCGGCCGGACCTCGACCCTGCCCGGCTGGTCCATGGGGACCAGGAGGAAGGAGAGGCCCCGGTGGCGGGTGGAGCCGGGCTCGGTGCGGGCGAGGACGAAGCACCAGTCGGCCTCCCGGGCGAGCGAGGTCCAGATCTTCTGGCCGGTGATCCGGTAGCGGTCGCCGTCACGGACGGCGGCGGTCCGGACGGCGGCGAGGTCGGAGCCCGCCCCCGGCTCGCTGTATCCCTGGCACCACAGCTCCTCGCCCCGGGCGACGGGGCCGAGGAAGCGGCGCTTCTGGGCGGGGGTGCCATGGGCGATCAGGGTGGGGGCGAGCAGATTCTCGCCGATATGGCCGAGGCGGTCGGGGGCGCCGGCGGCGCTGTACTCCTCGGCCCAGATCACCTGCTGGGCGAGGGTGGCGGTGCGGTTGCCGTGGCCGCCTTCGGGCCAGCCGATGCCGATCCAGCCGGCCGCGCCCAGTTCCCGCTCCCAGGCGCGGCGGGCGGGGAGATCACGGGCCCCGTGAGCCCCGTGAGCCCGGTGAGCCCTGTGAGCCTCGTGGCCCGCCCCGTCCCTGCCGTCCCCGCCGCCCGCAGGGGCCCCACGCGTCCGTTCCCGCAGCCACGCCCGCGCCTCGGCGCGGAACACCCGGTCGTCCGCCCATCCGCCGGTCGTCCCGTCGGTCTCCATCGAGCCTGCCTCCCGTCCGCCGCCGTGCGTACCGTCAGACGTTGGGGCGCTCCCCCGACGCCGCCGCGCGGGCCATCTCCGCCAGCCGGGCCAGCATCGGCATCGGATCCGTCCCGACCGTGCCGGGGAGCAGTTCCGCGATCCGCTCCGGGGTCCAGGCCCCGTCCGCGTAGGCCGCGCGCAGTTCCCTCGGCTGGGCCCAGACCGCGATCTTGGGGCCCGCGACCGTATAGACCTGCCCGGTGATCTCATGGGCCCGCTCGGAGAGGAGATAGACCACGAACGCGGCCACATCCTCGGGCTCCCCGATCTCGGTCAGCTCCATCGGGACCCCGGCGGACATCCGGGTACGGGCCACGGGGGCGACCGCGTTCGCCGTCACGCCGTACTTGTGGAGGCCGAGCGCGGCGCTGCGGACGAGGGAGATGACACCGCCCTTGGCCGCCGCGTAGTTGGCCTGGGAGACCGAGCCCTGGTGATTGCCGCTGGTGAAGCCGATGAGGGTGCCCGAGCCCTGCTTCCGCATCAGCGCGGAGGCGGCCCGGAAGACGGTGAAGGTCCCCTTGAGATGGGTGGCGACGACGGGGTCCCACTCCTCCTCGGACATATTGAAGAGCATCCGTTCGCGCAGGATGCCCGCCGCGCAGACCACTCCGTCGAGCCGCCCGTACGCGTCGACCGCCGTCTCCACCACCCGCCGGCCGCCCGCCATGGTGGCGATGTCGTCGGCGACGGCGACCGCCGAGCCGCCCGCCTCCTCGATCTCCCGGACCACGGCGGCGGCCGGCTCGGAGGTGGGTTCGGCGCCCTGGACGGAGACACCGTGGTCGTTGACGACGACCCGGGCGCCCTCCGCCGCCGCCGCGCGGGCCACCGCGCGGCCGATCCCCCGGCCCGCGCCGGTCACCGCGATGACCCTGCCTGCCAAGAAGTTCCCCATGCCGGCCCCTTCCCGCGGTTTCTGACGGACCGTTAGATTTTAGGGGCAGCCGGACGGGCCCGCACAAGACCCGGGCACACCGGCACCGGCGTTGGAGGACGCGATGGCACTGCCGCCCGAGTTCCACGCCATGGCCCGCCGCGTCAACAACTGGGGCCGCTGGGGCGGGGACGACCAGCTCGGCACCCTGAACCTCATCACCGACGAGGTGGTACGGGCCGCTGCCGCCGGGGTGCGCGGCGGCAGGCGGATCCCCCTGGCGCTCCCGCTGCGCGCGGACGGGGTGCAGACCGGACTGATCCCGGGGCGGATCAACCCGGTCCACACCATGACCCAGATCAATGAGGAGGTCTTCGGCCCGGGAGCGGTCGCCGTCAGCGACGACACCGTCTGTCTGGGGCTCCAGACGGCCACCCACTGGGACGCGCTCGCCCATGTCTCCCACTCCGGGCTGCTCTACAACGGCCGCCCCGCCACCACCGTCACCGCGTCGGGCGCCGCCCATGGCGGCATCGACCGGGTACCCCCGCTGGTCTCGCGGGGCGTGCTGCTGGATGTCGCCCGCGCCAAGGGGGTCGACCGGCTGCCGGGCGGCCACCCGGTGGTCCCCGCCGATCTGGACGAGGCCGCGGAGTTCGGCCGGGTGGTCCCGGGACCCGGAGACATCGTGCTGGTACGCACCGGTCAGCTGCGGGTCTACCGGGCCGGCGACCGGGCGGGGTACGCCTTCCCGGCCCCCGGGCTCTCCGTCCGGACGCCCGAGTGGTTCCACGCCCGGGACATCGCGGCGGTGGCGGTCGACACCCTGGCGCTGGAGATCGTCCCCCCGGAGATCGACGGCCTCTGGCTCCCCGTACACGCCCTCCATCTGGTGGAGATGGGGATGCTCCAGGGGCAGAACTGGGATCTGGAGGAGCTGTCCGGGGTCTGCGCGGAGGAGGGGCGGTACGGCTTCCTCCTCTGCGCCACGCCGGAGCCGTTCGCCGGGGCGACGGGCGCGCCGGTGGCCCCGGTGGCGCTCTTCTAGGGGCCGTTACCCGGTACGGGGCTCAGCGGGGTACGAGGAGCGTCGGGGTACGGGACCCAGCGGGGCACGGGGGGTACGGGGCCGCCGGGCCGGCGGGGGCCGTCACCGGGGCGCGGCGCCCACCGGGTGGCGGTTCGGCCCGCGGTCGTGCCCGCGCTCCGGCTCGGACCGGTCCACCTCGCACCAGATGGACTTTCCGGCGCCCTCCGGCCGCCAGCCCCAGCGGTCCGAGAGACCCGCCACCAGCTCCAGGCCGCGCCCGCCCGTGTCCTCACCGCCCGCGTGGCGCTGCCGGGGCGGCCGGGAACAGCCGTCGGCGACCTCCACCCGTACCGTCCCCGCCTCGACCACCCCGCTGCCGAAGAGCATCCGCAGCACCGCCGGACAGCCGGTGTGCACCACGGCGTTGGTGACCAGCTCGGAGATGAGCAGGATCAGGGTCTCGGCCAGTGGCTCGCCGTCCGCTATCCCCGACCCGACCAACCGTGATCTGGCCCACCGACGGGCCCGCCCCACCTCCGAGGGCTCAGGCCCCACTTCCAACTGAACCAGGAGCTGCTGCACCGCGCACACCATCCGAACCGGCGGACATCTCGCCTCGCGCCTCGACTGGGTCTTCGACTGGGTCATCACACTCGACCGACTCGGCCAGATCACCGAACGTGACCTCGCTCCATGACAGCATGGTTGACGTACAGTCACCGGAACAAGCGCTTCGGGCATATTCCAACGCGAAGGATTACCTTGCGCGTATCCTGTGCGACGCCTGCCGCGCAGAGTCGAACAGAGGCTCGCCAACCGCCTGGCCAGGGGGATCGATCCGACACCCACCCGACCGAGCGTACCGGAGTCGCACCCGCCGCGCGGGACGCGACCGGGCCGGGGGCGGGTGGTCGGCGAGTGGCCGGCGGGCGGCGGCCGGGTGGGGCGGACCATACGCTCACATCGACGCACAGTGACGAAAACACTCCCGCTCCGCCCGCCCGGAGCGCGTCCGGCGCGCCCCGGCGCGCGACGAGCGCCCCGCCCGGGGGTGTGTACCCAGCGCGCCGCTCCCTCACCCCGATCCGAGCGGCGCGGCTCCCGACCCGAGCGGCGCGGAGCCTGTACCGAGCAGCGCGGAGCCTGTACCGAGCGGCGCGGCGCAGATCTCCTCGGCGTGGGCCGCCACCGGCCGCACACGCCCCCGTATCCAGGCACGTTTCAGATGCAGATGGACCTCCGCCTCCCAGGTGAACCCCATCCCGCCGAACACCTGGAGACAGTCGCGGGCGTTCCGCTCGGCCGCCTCGTCGGCGAGGAGCTTCGCGGCGGCGACGGCGACCGGATCGGGGACGGCGGCAGGATCGGGAGCCACAAGGTCGGCACCGGGACCCGGGCCGGGATCCGGGCCGGGACCCGGGCCGGGAGCGAGGGCGAGGACGGGGGCGGCCGTGAGCGCGGCGGCGTGGACCGCGGCACGGGCCAGTTCCCTCCGTACGACGGTCTCCGCGCACAGGTGTTTGACCGCCTGGAAGGACCCGATCGGGCGACCGAACTGCTCCCGCTCCCGGGCGTGGCGGGCCGCGAGCGCTGCGGTACGGGAGGCGCTGCCGAGCTGCTCCGCCGCGGTGAGCAGCGCGCCCACCGGGTCGAACGACCGGACCGGGTCACCGGCGGGCGGTGGCAGCCGGTGCAGCGGGGTCAGCGGGTCCACCGAGCGCAGCGGCACCGCCCCGGCCGGGTCGCCCCCCGGCCAGAGCCCGTCCGCCGCCGCCAGCCAGGCCACCACCGGCCCGTCGTACCAGGCCACGGCCGTCTCCCCGCGCGCCGCCGCCGGGATCGCGCCCGCCGCGAGATGGGTCCCGACCAGCGGCCCCGGCAGCAGCACCCGGCCCGCCTCCTCGAAGACGAGGACCGCCTCCGGGAGTCCGAGCCCCGCCCCGCCCCGCTCCGGCGGCAGCCGCAGCGCGAAGAACCCGGCCTCGCCGAGCGCCCGCCACAGCGCCCGGTCCAGCTCCGGCGCCGGACGGTCGGCGGCGCTCCGCAGCGCCTCGGCGGGCCAGAGCCGGGCCAGCAGCGCCCGGGTGTCCGCGCGCAGCGCCCGCCGGTCCGTGGAGTCCTGTCCGTCCATGGAGTCCTCGCCCCTGGACCCCCGCTCGCCGGTGGGCCGTCCCATCGTTCATCCCCCCTTCGGCAGGCCGAGGATCCGCTCGGCGATGATGTTCCGCTGGATCTGGGAGGTCCCGGCGGCGATGGTGTACGCGAGCGAGGAGAGCCGGGCGGGCACCCAGGGGTGGTCCAGATCGAGGGCGTCGTCCCCCAGCACCAGGGCCGCCAGGTCGAACAGCTCCTGGCGGGCGTGGGCGTACCGGAGTTTGACCACCGAGCCACCGGTGCCGGGTACTCCGCCGGTCCGCTCCGCCTCGGCGACATTCGCCTGGACCAGCCGCCACAACGCGGTGAAGTGGGCGGCGAGCCTGCCGAGTCCGCGACGGATCCCCGGCTCCACCCAGCGGCCGTTCGCCCGTGCGGCGTCGGCGAGTTCGTCCAGGGTGCGGCGGCAGGCGACGATCTCCCCGGCGAAGGCGGTGCCCCGTTCGAAGGAGAGGGTGACCATGGTGACCCGCCAGCCGTCGTTCTCCGCGCCGATCCGGTTGGCCACGGGGATCCGTACCCCGTCGAGGAAGACCTCGGCGAACTCGGTGGACCCGGCGAGGGTGCGCAGGGGCCGTACCGTCACCCCGGGTGCGTCCATCGGCATCGCCAGCCAGGAGATGCCCCGGTGGCGGGGGGCGCCGGGGTCGGTGCGGACCAGCAGTTCGCACCAGTCGGCGATCTCCGCGTGCGAGGTCCAGATCTTGGAGCCGGTCACGGTGTAGCTGTCGCCGTCGCGGACCGCCCGGGTGCGCAGCGAGGCGAGATCGGAGCCGGCGCCGGGCTCGCTGAAGCCCTGGCACCAGATCTCGTCGCCGCGCAGTATCGGTTCCAGCCAGCGTTCCCGCTGGGCGTCGGTGCCCTCGGCGGCGATGGTGGGCCCGGCGTGCAGCAGCCCGACGAAGTTGGCGCCGACATAGGGGGCCCCGGCCCGTTCGGTCTCCTCCAGGAGGATCAGCCGGTGGACGGGGGAGGCGGACCAGTGCAGCCGGGCGTATCCGGCGTCGTGGAGCATCCGCTGCCAGGCGGTGTCATAGGCGCGGCGGCCGGGCCAGTCGTCGGGGGACGGCGGGTCGGGCAGGGTCGGCAGGACCCGCGCGAGCCAGTCGCGCAGGCCCGCGCGGAACTCCTCGGGGTGGGCGAGGTCCCCCATCAGCGCCCCGGAGCCGAAGCCGAAGCCGGGGCCTGAGCCGGTGCGGGGGCGGAGGCGGGCGCCCGGCCCCGGTCCCGGTCCCGGTCCCGGTCCCGGTCCCGGTCGAGATCGAGGCCGAGCATCCGGATCGCGTTCCCCCGCATCAGCTTGTGGACGGTCTCCTCGTCCAGCCCCCGCACATGGTCGAGGGCGACCTCCTTGGTGTGCGGGAAGGTCGAGTCGACATGCGGATAGTCGGTCTCGAAGGTGGCGTTGTCCCGGCCGACCACGTCCAGCGAGGCGATCCCGTGCTTGTCCCGGAAGAAGCAGCAGTAGATCTGCCGGTAGTAGTACGTGGACGGGGGCTCGGGGATCAGCTCCCGCACCCCGCCCCAGGCGCGGTGCTCCCGCCAGACGTCGTCGGCGCGTTCCAGGGCGTACGGGATCCACCCCATCTGCCCCTCGCTGTAGGCGAGCGTCAGCCGGGGGAAGCGGACCAGGACCCCGCTGAAGAGGAAGTCCATCATCGACGCCATCGCGTTGTTGAAGCTCAGCGACGCCTGGACGGCGGGCGGCGCGTCGGGCGAGGCGGCGGGCATCTGCGAGGAGGACCCGATGTGCATATTGACCACGGTCCCGGTCTCCTCGCAGACGGCGAAGAAGGGGTCCCAGTACCCGGAGTGGATCGACGGCAGCCCCAGATGGGTGGGGATCTCGGAGAAGGTGACCGCGCGCACCCCCCGTGCGGCGTTGCGGCGGATCTCGGCGACGGCGAGCCCGATGTCCCAGAGCGGGATGATGCAGAGCGGGATCAGCCGGCCGCCGCTGTCGCCGCACCACTCGCCGACCATCCAGTCGTTGTAGGCGCGGACACAGGCGAGGGCCACCTCCTTGTCCCGCGCCTCGGCGAAGGTCTGGCCGCAGAAGCGGGGGAAGGTGGGGAAGCAGAGCGACGCCTCGACATGGTTGAGGTCCATGTCCTTCAGCCGCTCGGCCGGGTCCCAGCAGCCGGGGCGCATCTCGGCGCGGGTGATGCCCTCCAGGGTCATCTCGTCCCGGTCGAAGCCGACGGCGGCGATATTGCGCTTGTACGGGAAGCGCAGGTCCTCGTAGATCCACCAGTCGGTGGGGGGGCCGTCGGGGTCCATGGTGATCCGGTACCTGCCGCCGACATAGGCCAGCTCCCCGATCCCGGCGGTGAGCGGCTTGGGTCCCCGGTCGCGGTACCGGGCCGGGAGCCAGGTCTCGAAGAGATGGGCCGGTTCGATGACATGGTCGTCGACGCTGACGATCCTCGGGAGTTCGGTCATGGTGTCCCCTTCGCCTGCCGCGCTCGGGTGCGGGACCGGAAACAGAATCTGATGCACCGTCAGACGAAGGCTAACGGCGCACCCCTGGACCGACAAGCGGGTCGGCCGTACGCTCACCCCCGCTGTCTGACACATCATCAGATGTGAACGCACCGAGGAGGTGTACGGGCATGAACGCGACGGCACACGCCCTTGCCGGGTCCCCCACCCTCTGGGAACTGCTCCGCCGGCGGGCCACCCGCTCCCCCGGGCGGACCGCACTGCTCCAGGGCGACCGGGCGATCACCTTCGGGGAGCTGCGCGAGCGCGCCGAACGGGTCGCCGCCGGCCTCCATGACCAGGGGGTGCGGCCGGGGACCCCGGTCGTCTGGCAGCTCCCGACCCGGATCGAGACCGTCCTGCTCTCGCTGGCCCTGGCCCGCCTCGGCGCGGTCCAGTCGCCGCTCATCCCGTACGCCCGGGACCGCGAGGTCTCCTTCGCGCTGCGCGCGGCCCGGGCGCGGTTCTTCGCCGTCCCGGGCGAATGGCGCGGATTCGACCACACCGCGATGGGCCGCAGGATCGGGGCGCCGGGACTCTTCGAGGCGTACGCGCACCTGCCGGAGGGGGACCCGGCGGTACTGCCCCCGCCGCCCGTCTCCGGTACGGAGGTCCGCTGGATCTACTGGACCTCGGGCACCACATCGGAGCCCAAAGGGGTGCTCCACACCGACCGCTCCCTGATCGCGGGCGGTGCGACGCTCGGACACGCGCTCGGGCTCACCCGCGACGACGTGGGGTCGATCGCCTTCCCGTACGCGCACATCGGCGGCGCGGACTATCTGGTGATGCTGCTGCTGTACGGGTTCCCCGCGCTGCTGATCGAGCACTTCGCGCTGCCCCGGTCGCTGGCGGAGTACCGGCGGCACCGGGTCACCACGGCGGGCGGTTCCACCGCCTTCTACTCCCTCTTCCTCGCCGAACAGCGCAAACAGCCGGGGCGTCCGCTGCTCCCCGCGCTGCGGCTGCTGGCGGGCGGCGGGGCGCCCAAGCCGCCGGAGCTGTACCACGAGGTGGTCCGAGAGCTGGGGTGCCGGCTCACCCATGGCTACGGGATGACCGAGGTCCCGATGATCACCATGGGGTCGCCCCGGGACACCCCCGAGGAGCTGGCGACGACGGAGGGCCGCCCGCCGCCGGGGATGGAGATCCGGGTGGTGGACGGGGAGATACGGCTGCGCGGCGAGGCGGTCTGCCGGGGCTATCTGGATCCGGCGCACACGGCGGCCGCCTTCGACCAGGACGGCTTTCTGCGGACGGGGGACCTCGGGCACCTCACACCGTCGGGACATCTGGTGCTCACCGGGCGGCGCAAGGACATCATCATCCGCAAGGGCGAGAACATCTCGGCGCGGGAGATCGAGGAGCTGCTGCACGGCCATCCCGGGATCGCCGACGTGGCGGTGATCGGCCTGTCCGATCCGCTGCGCGGCGAACGGGTCTGCGCGGTGGTGGAGCAGCCGCCCGGGGCTCCGGCGCTGACCCTGGCGGAGGTCGTGGCGCATCTGCGCGAACGGGGGCTCGCGACGCACAAGCTGCCCGAGCGGCTGGAGGTGGTGGAGGCGCTGCCGCGCAGTGACACGCTGCGGAAGGTGCTGAAGTACCGGCTGCGGGAGCGGTTTGCCTGAGGCTGCCGGAGGTTGCCTGGGGTTGCCCGAGGGGCGGCAGAGGTCCACGGGGTGGTCCGACCGGTCGGCATGGGAGGGATCCGGACCGTACGGAGATCGGCTTCCCGCGCACCGCGACCAATTCCGTACTTGCTTCCGTACTCGCTTCTGAATTTGCTGCTGAACTTGCTGTGGACATGACCATGAAATCGGCCCTAGTCTCGGACTTGGTCTAGACCGCAGCTCGTCCTCCTCCGAGCCGTCCCCACGGCTCCCCCACCCAGGAGCGAAGCATGCGCAGAAAACTGACCTCACTCCTCATCGGCCTCGGGCTCGCCGGTACCACGCTGGTCGCCGTGCCCGGCAGCGCCCAGGGCCACGGATACACGGACTCACCGGTCGCCAGCCGCCAGAAGCTCTGTGCCAACCGCACGGTGGCCAACTGCGGCTCGATCGTCTGGGAGCCGCAGAGCGTCGAAGGCCTCAAGGGCTTCCCCGGCGCGGGACCCGCCGACGGCACCATCTGCGCGGGCGGCAACAGCCGTTTCGCGGAGCTGGACGACCCGCGCGGCGGCGCCTGGCCCGCCACCCGGGTCAACGGTGGCTCCTCGCAGTCCTTCACCTGGCGCTTCACCGCACGCCACTCGACAACCGACTTCCGCTACTACATCACCAAGGACGGCTACAACCCCGGCCAGCGGCTCACCCGCGCCGCTCTTGAGTCACAGCCCTTCCTGGTCGTGCCCTATCGCGGCCAGCCGCCCGAGACCCTGACCCACACGGGCAACCTGCCCCGTAAGTCGGGAAAGCATCTGATCCTCGCCGTCTGGACGATCGCGGACACCGGGAACGCGTTCTACGCGTGTTCGGACGTCCAGTTCTGACGGCCTGACGGTCTGGCGGGCTGACGGACCGAAGGGCTGACGGCCTGACGAACCGGCAGTCCGCCAGTCCGGCGGGGGCTCCAGGAGCCGCCCGGCCCCCACACACACGACGGGCCTCACCGGTACCCCCGGCGGGGCCCGTCCCTGTCGTCGGTCCGCCCCGCCCGGGGTGGGCGGGGCAGGGCGGGAGGGTTCAGGGGTGTTCGGGGGTCACGTAGTACGCGGCGAAGGCGGCGAGCACATCCTCCTCGGCGATCCGCCCGTCGCCGTCGGTGTCCAGGGCGCGCCCGGCCTGCTCGGCGAAGGCGGGGGCGACCCCGAGGACCGTCAGGGCGCGGGCGGCCGAGGACGGGGTCAGCCCCGTACCGTCGGCGTCGGCGACCCGGACGACCGCGTGCAGGAAGGGGCGGGCGATCTCCGCGAACCGGCCCGGGTTGTCCCGGAGCCGCTTCACCGCACCCGTCACGAACTCCTGCCGGGAGACCCGCTGGTCCCCGTCCACATCGGCGATACCGGCCATGCCCTGCCAGAACGCCTCCGCCCCGTTGTAAAGGGCCTGGCCGCGCTCGCAGCGGGCCGTGACGGAGAACTCCGCGAGAAGCCGCGCGGCGGCGCCGCTGAAGTCCTCACGGTCGATGAAGCCATTGCCGTCCTGGTCAAAGGCGGCGAAGCGAGACGCGATCTTGCGCTCGTACTCTGCGCTGTCCATGCGGGGAGCGTAAGCCCACCGGTGGCTGACGCGTGCAAGTACCCGCGAATTAAGGAGAATCGTCCGATAGATCACCCCAGCCGAAACCGGCACACGGCACCGGGGGGCCGGCTGACCATGACCCGGTGACCAGGGACGTCACACCGGGACCGTGCCCGGCTCCGCCGCCGCGACGGCCTGGCCGACCTCCCCGTACACCTCGAAGAGACGCCGCACCCCGAGCGCCCCGAGCACCCGCCGGACATGCGCCCCATGGGCCGGATGACGGTCCGGCAGAACCAGCCGCAGCCGGCCGCCGCAGGAGTTCAGCAGCCGCCGCGACGCGACCAGCACCCCTACCCCGCTGGAGTCGCAGAACACCACGTCCGCGAGGTCGAGCACCACATCGCGACGGCCCGCCGCGACCGCCGCGTGCACCTCCCGGCGCACCTCCGACGAGGACATCAGATCCAGCTCGCCACGGATGTGCAGCACGGTCCACGGCCCCTGCCTCGACCCCTTCACCACCAGCGTCACACCGGACCTCCTCATCGTGTTCGCCCCGTTCGCGTCCCGGCATCCAAGCGGACGGATGTTGCGGGTTCCTTGAGGCGCCCGGAACCCCATTACCATCTCGGCCTTCCCCCGGGGGCGCACTTGATGCAAAGGGGCGTACGGATCGAGGGGTGCGCATTACATTCACCGGGGAGGGGGCACGGGTACCCGCAGAACTCGGAAGCGCGACACACCGCACGGTTTGGGGGCCGGATGGCAAGGGACGCAGCGCCACGCTGGGACCGGAAGATGCAGCAGCGGCTGGCCCGGGGCGAGGCCGCGGCACTCGGCGAGCTGTACGACAGATTCGCCTCCCTCGTCCATATGCTCGCCCTGCGGGTGCTGGACGACGAGAGCGCCGCCGACCAGGTCACCCGCGAGGTCTTCGGCTACATCTGGGAGAACCCGGACGCCTACGACCACAAACAGGGCTCGATGCGCTCCTGGGTCGCCAAGCTCACCAACAGCCAGGCCGTCCACCGGCTGCGGCAGAGCGAGGCGGCGGCCGTCGCCCGCGGCAGCGGCTCCCCGGAGGAGCTGGAGCTGAAGGTGCGCCGGGCGGCCGTCGCGGCCCGCGCCGACTACATCGTCACCTCCATGCCGGCCCCGCTGCGGGCCGCCCTGGAGCTGGCGTACCACCAGCGCCGGAACTACCGGGAGACCGCCCGTGACCTCGGGGTGAGCGAGGACGAGGCCCGCCGCCGGCTGCGCCTCGGGCTCCAGCTGCTCTCCACCGCGAACGCCCGGCCGCTGGAGGGATCCTCACCACCCGGCTACGGGCGGCCGTGGTGAGCGGCACCCCCGCCACTCCCCCGGCCAGCCCCCCGGCGCCTTCCCCGCCCGACCCACCGCCGCCTTCCCCGTCCGACCCACCGCCGCACGGCGGACCCGAGACACCGCCCACCCCGCCCGAGGCCGATATGCCCGCAGCACCCACCGACAGCGCCGACCCCTCCGGAGACGGCGACACCGACGAGCACAGCGTGCTCAAATCGTTCCTCGGCGCCTGGGCGCTCTCCGCCTGCTCCCCGGAGGAGACCACCGCCGTCGAGGCCCATCTCGGCGAGTGCGCCCCCTGCGCGGACGAGGCACTGCGACTGCGGGACGCGGTGGGGCTGCTCCACACCGAACGGGACCTCGATCTCGATCCGCTGCTCCGCTTCCGGGTCCTGGAGAACTGCCTGGGCCGCCGCCCCGCCCGTATCCCCGTACCGGACTGGGCGGCTCCGTACGACGCCGAGACCGCCCGGCTGGACGCCCTGCTGCGGGACATAGGCGAGGCGGAGTGGAACGCGCCGGTGCGGCTGCGCTGGTTCGAGGCCGAGGAACAGACCGGCCGTACCACCACCGTGGCCGGGGCGATCGGCCATCTGATGACCATGGACGGGCTGGTCGCCGGGGCACTGGGGCTCGACGACCCGCTGGGGCGGGACGCGCCCTCGTCGGCGGTCGAGCGGACCGAGAAGTTCTGGCGGGCCGAGGACCACCCGGCCGGGCGCGAGGTGCACGGCCCCTGGCGGGACCAGAGCCACACCCTGATCCGTACGGTGTCCTTCGCGGACCGGGGCGTGGCGGAGCTGTCCGTCTCCTACGGCGACTTCTCGCTGCCGCTGCGGGACTCCCTGCTGGACCGGGCCTTCGAGTGCTGGATACACGCCGATGACATCGCGGACGCGGTGGACTATCCGTACGATCCGCCCCGGGGCTCCCATCTCCACCGGATGATCGACCTCACGGTCCGGCTGCTGCCCGCCGCGCTCGCCGGCCGCCGCCGCTCGGGTCTGGCGGGTCCGGCCCGGCAGCTGGTGACGGCGGGGTCGCCGGGGCGCTCGCTCCATCTGGAGATCGAGGGGCCGGGCGGCGGCCACTGGTACATCCCGCTGGACTCGCCCGCGGCCCTGGGCTCACCCGACCACGCGGTGGCGCAGGTGGCACTCGACGGGGTGGAGTTCTGCCAGCTGGTGGCGGGGCATGTGCTGCCGGACGAGGCCGCGGCGGGACAGGACGGGGACCGGGAGGCGGTCCGGGAGGTGCTCTTCGCCGCGGCGTCGCTGAGCCGGATATAGCCCGGCCGGTACGGGCGGGTACGGGCCGTCCCCGGGTACGGACCGGCGGCGGTCGGCCGGTCGGCGGTCAGCCGGGGATCAGTCGGCGGTCAGTCGAAGACGACCGTACGCCGCCCGTTGAGCAGGATCCGGTGCTCGGCGTGCCACTTCACGGCCCGCGCCAGCGCCTGGCACTCCACGTCCCGGCCCACGGCCACCAGCTGCTCCGGGGTGACCCCATGGCCCACCCGCTCGACCTCCTGCTCGATGATCGGGCCCTCGTCCAGGTCGGCCGTCACATAGTGCGCGGTCGCGCCGATCAGCTTCACACCCCGGGCGTGCGCCTGATGGTACGGCTTCGCGCCCTTGAAGCTCGGCAGGAAGGAGTGGTGGATATTGATGATCCGGCCGCTGAGCTGCTTGCACAGATCGTCGGAGAGCACCTGCATATAGCGGGCGAGCACCACCAGCTCCACATCCTCCTCCCGGACCAGCTCCAGCAGCCGCGCCTCCGCCTCCACCTTGGTGTCCTTGGTGACGGGGATGTGGTGGAAGGGGATGTTGTACGAGGAGACCAGCTCCTCGAAGTCACGGTGGTTGGAGACCACGGCGGCGATCTCCACCGGCAGCGCGCCGGTACGGGAGCGGAAGAGCAGGTCATTGAGGCAGTGACCGAACCTGCTCACCATGAGGACGATCCGCATGGGCTCCTCGGCCCGGTGGATCTGCCAGTCCATCTGGAAGGAGTCGCCCACGGCGGCGAAGCTGGCCCGCAGCTTCTCCAAGGTCACCGGGGACTCCGCGGTGAAGTGGACGCGCATGAAGAACAGACCCGTGTCCCGGTCGCCGAACTGCTGGCTGTCCTCGATGTTGCAGCCGGTGATGAAGAGGTAGCTCGACACGGCATGCACGATGCCCTGCTTGTCAGAACAGGAGAGCGTGAGGACGTACTGGTCGGTCATCCTCGTAGGGTGCCATACCGGCGCTCCGGAGACGGCGCACGTCCGCCCAGCGGGACACGGCGTCCGCCCCTCCGTCACCCGGTACTCAGCGGTACGGGCCGGTCCCCGGCCGGTCCTCAGCCGGTACGGGTCATCATCCGCAGCACATCCAGGGAGCGCGGCGGGACATCCGGATCGTCCCCGTCGTTCGCGGCCAGCCGCTGATGGGCGTCCCGGCAGGCCCGGACCGCCTCCGGCCAGCCGTGGTGGGCCATGAACTCCGATACGGGGGCGTCCGCACCCACCTGGTGCAGGATCCGCAGCACCCGCAGCGCGGCCACATCGACCAGCGCGGCCTCGGTCGAGTCGCGGAAGATCGTCCCGACGTACTTCTCGGCCGACCAGTTGTCCAGCCAGGTGTCCTCGACCAGGCGGTAGACGGCGTCGGTCACATCCCCGTACCCGTCCACCCCCGCGAGCCAGGTCTCCTGGTGGAAGACGGGATCGGAGAGCATGTGCAGGGCGGACCGCACCTGGGCGCGCCAGCGCCACCAGGGCATGTCGTTGAGCGGCATACCGCCCATGGTGGAGGAGCGACGCCCGCGACGGGAAGAGGGACCCGGTCCTTGCTGTTGCTGCACGCCCCCGATCGTACGTTCCGCGCGGGCCCGTCCGGCGGGGCCCCCGTAATTCACCTGCCCGACATCCACCGTTGAAGGACGCACACTCCGCCGTTACCCGGACGGCGGAAATGTGATGACCCATGACTGGTAGGCGACGTTCCCCCTCGGCCGACCCCTCGTTTCCCTCCCGTCCGGCCCGGCCGCGCGCGCTGCGCGGGATACCGGTGGCGGTGACCGTGACGGCGGGAGCGCTGCTGGCCTCCGGCTGCGGCGCGCTCCCCGGCTCCGGGGGCTCCCGGGAGACGGTGACGGTGATGACCTTCGCTCCGGAGAAAACCGGATCCACCAATATGCCCGGGATGCCCGCCATGGCCCATGCGTATGCCCGCTGGGTGAACGACGGGGGCGGGATCGACGGGCACCAGCTGCGGGTGATCACCTGCAATGAGCGGAACACCTCCCGGGGGGCCGCCGCCTGTGCCCGCCGGGCCGTGGCCGAGGGCGTGGACGCGGTCGTCGGCTCGTACAGCCAGCACGGCAATGCGTTCATGAGCCCGCTGGAGGCGGCCGGGATCCCGTTCATCGGGGGGTTCGGGGCGTCGAAGGAGGAGTTCCGGAGCCCGCTGTCGTACCCGGTCAACGGCGGGCAGGCGACCCTGCTCGCCGGGCACGGGGTCCAGCTGGCGGATGTCTGCCGGGAGGTGGCACTGGTCCGGCCCGACTCGTACGCGGGGGACCAGCTGGCGCCGCTGCTGAACGCGGGGCTGGCGGAGGCGGGCAACCGGACCACGGATGTGCTCGCGCCGGAGGACGCCACGGAGTACGGGAAGGCGGCGGCGGAGGCCCGACGCACGGCGGGCACGGGCGCCGGGGCCTCTTCCGCGTCCGGTACGGGTGACGCCGGTACGGGCGGCTCCGACGCGGACGGCTCCGGTACGGGCGGCTCCGACGCGGACGGCTCCGGTACGGGCGGCTCCGACGCGGACGGCTCCGGTACGGGCGGCTCCGATGCGGGCGGCTCCGACGACGGGAGCCGCCCGGGGTGTGTCACCGCCGCGCTGGGCGACCGCACGGAGACCTTCTTCGACTCCTTCCGGCGGCTGCCCGAGGACGACCTCGGCGTACGGGTCTCCTCCGTGATCGGCAGCGTCGGCCAGCCCCTCATCGACCGCACCGGCGGCCCCGACGGCCCCTTCGAGGGCGCGTACATCACCGGCTGGTACCCCGCCCCCGGGGACAGCCGCTGGGGCGCGATGAAGCGGGTGATCGACGAGTACGCCTTCGCCGACAACCGCGTCGACCCCGCCGACGCCGGGGTGCAGACCACCTGGATCGCCTACACCGTCCTCCGCTCCGTCCTGGAGGAGCTGGACAGCGACGACGTCACCCCCTCCGCCGTCGCCCGCTCCCTCGACGACGGCACCCGCGTCACCACCGGCGGCCTCACCCCCGAGCTGCGCTGGGAGTTCGACGACATGTTCGGCGCCCCCGACTTCCCCCGGATCGTCAACCTCCGGGTGACCTTCCAGGTCGTCCGGGAGGGCCGGCTGGTGGCCCAGCGGAAGGACTTCGTGGATGTGAGCGACCCCCTGACGGAGTCGGTGACGCTCTGACCCTCCGCGCCCGGCGGGGCCAGGGCCTCAGAGCTGGTCGGCGCGGCGCTGGGGGAGGGAGTGGTCGGTGGCGACCGGGTTCCAGAGCCGGGCGGCCTCGCGCTTGGACTCGGTGGCCTCGGCGCTGGCCTCGTTGCCCTCCCGGGCACGGGGGGTGACGCGGGCCTTGCCCTTGCGGCAGCCCTTGCGGCCGGTGACCTGTTCGGCCCAGGCGGCGTAGTGGTCGTCGGCCTCGGCGGAGGCCTCCCAGGCCTCGCTCAGGGCCTCGGTGAGGTCCTCGTTCCCGGGGAGACGGTCCAGGGCGAGGCCGTCGAGACGGGTGACCAGGGAGCGGCGCTGTTCGGCGGCGGCGCGCAGATCGGTGGCGGCGCGGGACAGCTCGGTGCAGCGCTTGATGTTCTCCACCGAGCGGATCACGGCGGCACGGCTGTCGTTGCTGTCGGCCAGCAGCCGGTCCAGCGCCTGGGCCTGGGTGCGTACGGGGTCCTCGGCGGGGGTCTTCGGGGACGGCGGCGCGTCCGTCGGGGCGGCCGAGACGGCGGGGGCGGTGTCCCGGGCGGGCCCGCCGTCGTCGTCCTCGCCGCCGAAGAGCACCGCGCTGACGCCGAGGCCCAGCACCGCGCAGCCGACGACCACGGCGGCGATCACGGGAACGCCGACCGTCGAGCGGCGGCGCGCCCGGCGCCGGTCGCGCCGCCGGGAGCGGGGCCCGGGGGCCGTACCGGCGGGACCGGCGGGCGGCGGGCGTTCCCCGGCGCGGAAGAGGCCGTCGAACTCGGCGGGGGGTACGGGGGTGTCACCGGGGGCGCCGGGCCGGATGCCGTACGGGGCGCCCGGCGGCGGGGGCGGCACGGGCCGCCCACCGGCCGGTCCCACCGGTCCCGCCGGTACGGGCGGCAGGACGCGGGTGGCCGGGCCCTCGGACCCGGGGTGGCTCTGGGGCGGCAGCGGGCCGGCGCCCACGGGCGGGATCACCTGGGTCGCGTCGCCCGCGCCCGACGGGACCGGCGGAATGACCTGCGTCGCGTCCGCCGGGCCGGGCATCTGCGGCGGCAGTGGGCCGGCACCCACCACCGGCGGGATCACCTGGGTGGCATCCCCCGGGCCCGGCATCTGCGGCGGCAGCGGACCCGCGCCCACGGGCGGGATCAGCTGCGTCGCGTCCCCCGGGCCCGGGGACACGGGCTGGTCCCACCAGTCGTCGGTCGGCTGCGGATCGGGTGTGTGGGCCCCTGGTGGGGCCCACGGGGCGGATCCGTCGGAGGGGAGCACCACGCCCTCGTGGGTGGGGCGGGCGGCGGGGCGGCCATCGTCACCCTGTCCGCTGTGCGTCACCGGGACTCCTCTATCCGACAGAACCTACGGAACCGTCGGGTCACGCTACCCGGTGCGTCACCCCCTCCCGTACCCGAACACCCCTACCGGAACCCGACCGTGACCCGGGCCAAATCCAGCCCGTCCGGCGATTGAGGACAGACCCGAGCCCCAAGTCACCTCGGGCGGACGGTCGCGCAAATCCAGCCCGTCCGGCGTTTGAGGACGGACCCGAGCCCCGAGACACCTCGGGCGGACGTCGGGGCCAGCCCCGAACCCCGCTCCTCAAACGCCGGAGGGGCTGAATGTTGAGGCCCCGCTCCTCAAGCTCCCCCAGACTTCGTCCGGGGGGACCCCCATGGGGCTGACTTTGCGGGTCACGCCGCCTGGAGCTCCACCCTCGCTCCGAACTCCCGCACCGCGGGCTCATCCGCGTACGGTTCCAGCCGCTGCTGAAGGTCCTCCAGATACTCCGCCCCCCGGGTGGACCGCAGCCGGCCGAGCAGCTCCACCGCGCGGGTGCCGGTATGGCACGCCTGCTCGACCTCGCGCTGCTGCACCTGCGCGGAGGCGAGCAGCACCATGCCGATGGCGCGCCGCCGGGCCCGGGACTCCGGGTGGCCCTCCAGCGCCCCCGCCGCCTGCTGTGCCGCGGCGTCGGCGTGGCCGAGGTCCCGGTAGCAGTGGGCGAGTTCGTCCGCGAGGTAGGCGCGGTCGAAGTGGCTGATCCAGGCGGGGTCGTCCCCGGTGTCCGGCTCGGCCCGCTCCAGCGCGGCGGTCGCCTTGCCGGCCACCGCCTGGCAGGTGCGGGCGTCCCCGAGCAGCGCGTGCCCGCGCGCCTCCGCGGCGTAGAACATCGCCTCGGCCCGTGGGGTGACATGTCCGCGCGCGCCCTCCTGGGCGGCCCGCGCCAGCTGGGCGATCTCGCGTGGATTGCCCAGCTGGGCCGCGAGATGGCTCATCGACGCGGCCAGGACGTAGCCGCCGTAGGCACGGTCCCCCGCCGCCTGGGCGAGCCGCAGCGCCTGGATGTAGTAGCGCTGGGCGAGCCCCGGCTGTCCGGTGTCCACGGCCATGTACCCCGCCAGCTCGGTGAGCCGGGCGACGGCCGCGAACAGCTCCCGGCCGACGGACTCCCGGTAGGAGCCCGAGAGCAGCCCGGAGACGACGGAGTTGAGGTAATGGACGACGACGGGACGGACATGCCCGCTGCCGAAGCGATGGTCGAGATCGGTGAGGGCGGAGGTCATCGCCCGTACCGCCTCCACGTCGCTGGCCCCGACCCGGGCCCCCGCCGACCGCGCGACCTGGGTGTCCGCGCCGGTGATCAGCCAGTCACGGCTGGGTTCGACGAGTGCGGACGCGGCGACCGAGGCACCGGAGAGGAAGTCCCGGCGGCCGACGTCGCTCCGCCACAACTCGCATACCTGCTCGATCGCCCCGAGGACGGTCGGGGAGAACTGGAGTCCGACCCCGGAGGCGAGATTCTTGCCGTTGGCCATGCCGATCTCGTCAATCGTGACGGTACGGCCGAGTTTGCGCCCCAGGGCCTCGGCGATGATGCCGGGGGCCCGGCCGCGCGGCTGCTGTCCGCGCAGCCATCGGGCGACGGATGTCTTGTCGTACCGCAGGTCCAAGCCCCGTTCCGCCCCGACCATGTTGACCCGGCGGGCGAGACCGGCGTTGGAACACCCGGCTTCCTGAATGAGTGCCTGCAACCGTTCGTTCGGTTGCCGGGCGACGAGAGGTCTGGCTGCCATGAAAACCCCCTGAGCCTGCGGCGATCCACGGAGGGATCACTGCCCGGCCGATAAGCGGAGAATGCAGAATTGACGGACTTGGTCTGGTTTTTCCAAAGGTGCTTCCCGATGGACGCACCCACGCCTCCGGGCCCCCGACCGGCCGGACATGCCCGGACGTACCGTGAGGAAAGCTCCGTGGATCCCCCGGGCCGTCCCCTGGACGACCGGCCACAACCCCTCGGTTTCCGGATACGCGGCCGTGTGAACCCCTCCCCGGCGCAGGCGACATCTCGCCCCTCTTGTACACGTAGCTACCCGCCGCCGTGGCCCGTCTCCACGCGCGCCCCCATTCGTGCATCGATGCGCCCCATATGCGGGATCATGGGCAAGGGCAAGCCGTAGGGTGCCCGTAACTCAAGGTGACGGCGAGAGTTGAGAGGGACGTGGAAGAGACCATCGGAGTCGAAGAGAGCATCGAGGCCGCCGGAGCGACCGGGCAGATTCCCCGGCAGCGGGGCGGGCAGTTGCTGGACCACGCGGTGCGGTACGCCGAGGAGCGCCACTGGGACGTGTTCCCCGGCACCTGGCTGGAGGCGGCCGACGGCAAGGAGCACTGCTCCTGCGGCGCCGCCGACTGCGAACGACCGGGCGCGCACGCGGCCGGGCCGGACTGGGCGAGCCAGGCCACCGGCAGCGCCACGGCGGCGCGCCGTATGTGGGGCAAGCACCCCAAGGCGTCGATCCTGCTGCCCACAGGACGGACGTTCGACGTGCTCGACCTCCCGGAGTCGGCGGGCTTCCTGGCGCTGGCCCGGCTGGAGCGGATGGAGCTGCCGCTGGGGCCGGTGTGCTGCACCCCCGACCGCCGGATGCTCTTCTTCGTCCTGCCGGGGGCGACGGCCAAGGTGCCCGACCTCGTGCGCGGTCTCGGCTGGGCCCCCAGCGCGCTGGACCTGATCACCCGGGGCGAGGGCCACTATGTGGCGGCCCCGCCGACCCGGGTCGGCGGCCGGGGCGCGGTGCAGTGGGTGCGCCGCCCCACCGAGACCAACCGCTGGCTCCCGGACGCCGAGGAACTGATCAATCCGCTGGCCTACGCCTGCGGCCGGGATGCGGCGGAGGCACGCGCCCGCGGTAACTAGCCACCGCCTCCCTAAGGTGGACCGTACCGATGTGCCCACGACCGGGGCGCACGGGAGATACGGGACATCGAAAGGCGGCATCATGTCGGAGGACCGGGCCACCGGGGCCGGTGGAGAGAGCGCGGGCGGAGCGGCGGAGGGGGCGACGCCCGCCGTTCTCGTGGAGGGGCTGTGGAAGCGGTTCGGCGAGCAGATCGCCGTCTCCGGGATCGACCTCACCCTCCCCGCGGGCAGATTCATCGGCCTGGTCGGGCCCAATGGCGCGGGCAAGACCACCACCCTCTCCATGGTGACCGGGCTGCTCCGCCCGGATCGCGGCCGGGTGGAGATAGCCGGGCACGACGTCTGGGCCGATCCGGTCGCGGTGAAGTCGCGGATCGGCGTCCTCCCCGAAGGGCTGCGGCTCTTCGAACGGCTGTCGGGCCGTGAACTCCTCGCCTACATGGGGCGGTTGCGCGGACTGCCCGGCACCGAGGTCGACAAGCGGGCCACCCAGCTCCTCGACGTCCTCGACCTCGCGGGCGCACAGCACAAGCTGGTGGTGGACTACTCCACCGGGATGCGGAAGAAGATCGGGCTCGCCGCCGCGCTGCTCCACAACCCCGAAGTCCTCTTCCTGGACGAGCCGTTCGAGGGCGTCGACCCGGTCTCGGCGCAGATCATCCGGGGCGTCCTGGAGCGGTACACCGCCTCCGGCGCGACCGTGGTCTTCTCCAGCCATGTGATGGAGCTGGTGGAGTCGTTGTGCGACTGGGTCGCCGTCATGGCGGCGGGCCGGGTCCGCGCCCAGGGCACGCTCGCGGAGGTACGGGGCGACGCGCCCACCCTCCAGCAGGCGTTCCTGGAGCTGGTCGGGGTGGGCGCCCCCGGCACCCATGAGGCCCTGGACTGGCTCGGCGGCGACCGCGCCCCGGCCGCCCCCGGCGACGGCGGCGAGCGCGCGGACGGTGGACGGTGAGCCCCTCCGCGACCCCCGGGGGGACGGCCATGGCCGCACCGGGGCACCCGATCCCGCCCCGGGCACCGGAGGGCGCCCGGCTGGCCGCCGTCTTCGTCCGGCTGAAGCTCTCCCTGCTCCGCAACGGGCTGCGCCAGTCCTCCGCCCGCACCGCCCTCTTCGTCCTCTCGCTGGTCCTGGTGGCGCTGGTCGCCGCCGGACAGCTGCTGGGGCTGGTCATGCTGCGCGGGCACGAGGACGCGGCCACCCTCACCGTCATGCTCATCGGGGTGCTGGGCCTCGGCTGGGCCGTGCTGCCGCTCTTCTTCCACAGCGGCGACGACACCCTCGACGCGACCCGGCTGGCGATGCTGCCGCTGCGGCCCCGGCCGCTGGTCGGGGCGCTGCTGGCGGGGTCGCTGGCCGGCGTCGGACCGGCCTTCGCGCTGGTGCTCGCGATCGGCTCGGCCATCGCCCTGGCGCACGGCGCCGTCGCAGCGGCCGTGGCGGTGGTGGCCGTACCGCTGACCCTGCTGGTCTGTGTGGCGCTGGCCCGCTCGATCACCGCCGCCAACACCCGGCTGCTGACCTCCCGCCGGGGCCGTGACCTGGCGGTCCTGGGCGGTCTGCTGATCGCCGTGGGGGCGCAGATCGTCAACTACGGGGTGCAGCGCGTCAGCGAGCGGAACAGCGCCGCCTCGCTGGAGCCGGTGGCCGAGATCGTACGGTGGCTGCCGCCCGCGTCGGCGGTCGGGGCGATCGACTCGGCGAGCCGGGGCTCGACCGCCGTCGCCCTGCTCCAGCTGGCGCTGACCGCGCTGACCCTGGCGGGTCTGCTGTGGTGGTGGGAGCGGAGCCTGACCCGGCTGATGACCTCCCCGGACGACTCGACGGTGGCCGCGGTGGAGCCCGCCAAGGAGCACCGCGAGGGGCCCTCCGCGCTGAGCCGGCTGCTGCCCGAGGGGCGCGCGGGGACGGCGGCGGAACGCACCCTGCGCTATGTGTGGCGCCACCCCAAGCTCAAGGCGGGGTGGGTGACGGGGCTGGCGCTCGGCCTGTTCATCCCGCTGATGAACGCCTTCCAGGGGTCGGGTTCGGTCTACGGGGCGACCTTCGCGGCGGGGCTGCTCGGCATCAATATGTACAACCAGTTCGGCCAGGACAGCTCGGCCTTCTGGATGGTGGCGCAGACCATCTCGACCTCCCGGGACGCCCGCGAGGAGCTGCGCGGGCGGGCGCTGGCGCTGCTGCTGATCACCCTCCCGTACACCGTGATCGCGGTCCTGGTGGTGGCGGCGGTGGTGGGCGACTGGTCCGAGCTGCCCTCCGCCCTGGGCCTCTCCCTCGCGGCCCTGGGCGCCCTGCTGGCGACCGGCTCGGTCGCCTCGGCGCTCTACCCGTACTCGATCCCCCAGGACGAGGCCCATAAGTCGGTGGCCCCGGGCCAGGGCGCGCTGGCCTGGCTCTCCCTCCTCGGCGGGATCCTGGCCGCGACGGTCCTCTGCGCCCCGGTGATCGCGGCCACGGTCTGGCTCCACCTCTCGGACGGCCACGATCTGCTGTGGCTGATCCTGCCCCTGGGCACGGCCTGGGGCGCCCTCCTCGCCTGGTCCGGCATCCACGTGGCGGCCCCGATGACGGCCCGCCGCCTCCCGGAAATCCTCACGGCGGTGAGCCGCGACTGAGCGAAATCAGCCTCGTGGGGGTCCCCCCGGACGAAGTCTGGGGGAGTTTGAGGAGCGGGGGTCTCGGGGGCTGGCCCCGACGTCCGCCCGAGGCGACTCGGTGCTCGGGTCCGTCCTCAAACGCCGGACCGGCTGAAATACCCGACCGTCCACCCGAGGTCACTCGGGGCCGAGGCCCGTCCTCAATCGCCGGACGGGCTGAAATACCGCGCGTCGCCCGGGCCACACGCCCCGTAACCCTACGATGTCCGGACAAGCCCCACACTCCGGATATGGACCCCCATGGAATCCGAGAGCCACCCCTCACCGGACGGTGAACGATGGGAGGCCACCGCCGCCGTCATCGCCGGCGGCGGCGCCCTCGCCGTCTGGGAGCCCGCGTTCACCCTCGGCGCCTACAACGTGATCTTCTACTACCAGCTGCTGACGCTCTGGGCCGTGTCCAGCGCGGTCCTCCTCAGCGCCCTGCTGCTGAGGGAACGCCTCCCCCGGCACGGCTGGGTCTACCCGGCCTGTCTGGCCCTCCCCACCGTATGGCTGGGCCTCGCCGCCGCCGTGCCCCACCGCGGCGGGACCCCACGGGAGCTGCTCTTCCTGGCGGGCGGCATCCTCAGCATCATCGGCACCCCGCTGCTGACCTGGCTGCTGCTGAGGATCCTGCTGTTCGGGGAGGCCGAACTCTCCGCCCGCCAGCAGCGAAGGATCGTCGGCGCGATCACCGTCGTCGGGGTGCTCGCCTTCACCCTCGGCAGACTCAATGACGTCTTTCTGACCTGCGGCGACTTCGACATCAGCGGAAACAGCGTCCCGCACGGCTGCCGCCCGGGAAGCGCCTCCCCGTTCGGCTGACAAACAGTCGGCACGCCGGGCGGCGGCCCAGGATCAGCAGTTGGCCCACCGAGTGAGCCTGAAGGAGGTCACCACGTCGTCGGCGCCGGGTGGCATCACAGGTGAGACGGCGCCGGGCGGGATGGAGTCGAAGCAACCGCCCCTGTAGTCGCGGCTGTCGTAGAAGGTGACCCAGGACGAGGTGTTGTTACGGAAGGAGCTGGCCCGGTCGTTCATGAGGTCGCCGACGTACGCCATGCTCCCGGTGGAGTAGAGCATCACGCCCCCGTGGTCCACGCTCTCCCACAGACAGAACTGGCCGGGAAGGCAGTTGTCCGGGTTCCGGGCCGCCGCCGGGGGAGCCGTGGCGAGGGCGGTGGCCAGGGCGGTGCCGAGCACGGCCAGGAGGGTCACCCCCCGGGGAGGCCGTGGGGCCGTCCGTGCCGTGGGTGCCCTGTGGGATGTCCGTGCGGTGCGTAAGGCGTACGCCATGGGATGCGGCCTCTCCGGTCCGGTCGTGCTCCGAACGACGTACCGGTGCCATGCCCCCCGGGGTGCGGGCCCACACCCGCGGGCGGCTCAGGCCACGGAGGCGGCCCGGGAGAGGGTCCAGACGTAGTACCAGGCGTTCTCGCGGAGAGCACGGGGGCTGTTGTCGGCGCCCGCCTGGAAGGCGCCCCAGAGGCCGCCCGCCGCACCGCCCGCGACCGCCGCGAGGGCGGGCTGGAGGGCGGGGCCGTAGACGGCGACCAGGCTGGCGCTGACCGTACCGACCACCGCGCCGGTCACGGCCACCGCGCGCTTGCGGCGGACCTGGTTCAGCTGGGCCCGCATGCCCCGGACCTCGTCCTCGATGCGCAGGCCGATCAGGGTCAGCGCCCGCTGGACCTCCTCCGCGCCCAGCGCGGTATCGATTCCGGCCACCTCCATCCGGAGCCGGGAGCGGAAGGCGCGATAGGCGTCGAACTCCCCGACGGTGATGGCGCCGAAGGTCTCCAGCGGGATGCCCTCCAGAAAGGGGAGTTCCAGATCCTCGATGACCGGGAGGACGATCCGGCTGGTCACCGCAGGGGTGTCGCTCTGGGCGACGACCCGGCGCCCGGTGGCGACGAAGTCCAGCAGCCTCGGTACGCCGGAGTGGACGACGGGGCGGGAGCCGTACACATGATCCGCCGGGTAGTCGTTCGGGTCACCCGCCGGTCCATGGAAGTCGCGCTCCTCGGAGACCGAGTACGTCGGCAGGTACCAGGCGGAGCCGGCCCGCATCAGGGGCTCGGCCCGGAGCAGCCAGTCGCCCAGACCGTCCAGGTCCGGGCAGAGCATGTGCAGATGCTCCTCCGTGCTCGACCCCATCGGCAGGACGAGGCTCCGCTCCTCCTCCTCGGTCTGTGGCAGCCAGGCGTCATGGCGGCTGAGCCGGGAGATCCGGTGCGCGGCGCCCTTGCCGTTGTGGGAGAGCAGCAGGGTGTCGGAGACCAGGACCGCCCGCTTGGTCAGCCGGGCGAAGTCCTCGGAGCCGACACCGATTCCGACATGGAAGCGGGAGGCGGCGAAGCGCTTCTCCTCCACGAGCCTGCGGCGGCGGCGGTGGAAGAGATGGGCGCCATAGGCCTCGGCGACCTGCCGGGGGCAGGCGCGGGTCCCGGTCGGCAGCCCCTTGAAGAAGCCGCGCATCTGCCGGGCGACCACCGCGTTCTCGACCGCCTTGGACCGGGGGAGCCATCTCATGGCCGGTGACCCTACGCGGCGGGGCGGACCCGCGCGGGGGATTCCGTACGCCTGTCCCCCGCCCGGGTGAGGGACGCCCCGGGAAGCCGGTGGCCCCTACAGGGATGTTTTCGCGTCGACCCGGGATGACCGAAGAAACGTACCGGCACTACATCGCCGCAGCTCAGCACCGTTTGTTGGACTGGACCAGCCGGGAGTGTCCAGATGCCGGACACCCTCACGAAGGGCCCCGACGACCATGGTCACCAGCCCAAACGACCATTCGGTCAGCCCTCCGCCCCTCCGTACGGCCGGAAAAGGGTGATCGATATGACGCTCACCCTGCGCTTACGTGAGACTCCTCGGCGCAACCATCCCCGGACCGAAGGAGTTCCTCCCATGCGTTCCGTACGCAGCACGATCGCCGTCTCCGCCGCGCTGGTCCTGAGCGGAACGGCGGCGGGCGTGGCCCATGCCGCCCAGGCACCGTCCGGGAGCACGGTCACCGCGGCCGACTCCCGTACCGCCCCGGCTGCCGCGCTCCCGCTCGCGTCCGGGTCGAGCACCGGGACGAAGGCCCCGGCGCACACCACCGGCACGAAGCGGCTCTTCGCGCCCTCCGCCCTGGTGCTCACCATCGGCCTCGGCGACGGGGTGGAGACCGCCGTCGCCGTCCAGCGCGCCGTCACCCTCGCCTGTGAGCCGCGCGCCATCGGCACCCACCCGTCGCCGCGCTCGGCCTGTCGTGAACTGCGCGCCGTGGACGGCGACTTCAACGCGCTCTCCTCGGGGCTGCCGGGGATCAACTGCACCCGCCAGTACGAGCCGGTCACCGTCACCGCCGACGGGGTGTGGCGGGGCCAGCGGGTCGACTGGACCGTCACCTACACCAACAGCTGTGAGATGGCGGCGGCCCTGGGCGGCGGGAAGCTCTACTCCTTCTGACCCCGCCGGCCCCTCGGACCCCTCGGCCGCCCCGGCCGGCCGAGGCGGCCGCCGCCCCCGCTCGCCCGGAGCCGCCCCGGGGCCGGGTCGTCCCCGGCCCCGGGGCCCGTCGGTGGCGGTCAGGCGACCGCGGTGAGCGGGGGCAGCGCGGCCAGGAAGGGCTCCACCACCGCGCGCCAGCCCTCCGGCTGGTCGTAGTGGACGAGATGGCCCGCGCCGTCGACCTCGGCGTACTGCCCGTACGGGAGGACCCGGACCATCTCCGTGGCCTCGGCCCGCCCCAGCTCGCCGTCGAGGCCCCGGACCACCAGGGCGGGGCAGCGCACCTGGGCCAGCTCCTCCCAGTGGGCGTCATGGGCCCAGGCCGAACGGGCCGCGAGCATCTGGCGGCGGGAGAAGACCGGACGGCGGCCGTCCGTCTCCTCCGTCATCACCTCGGCGAAGAAGTCGCCCCGCGCGGGGTTGGGGCGCTCCAGTACGGGGTCGTCGGCGCCGAACCAGCGGCGGGCGTCGGCGAGGGTGGCGAACGGCAGCGGCCAGGAGCGGAACCAGCTCTCCCACTCCCGCTGGGACGCCGCCCCCAGGGCGGAGGCCCGCATCTCGCTGAGGACCACCGCCCGGACCAGGTCGGGCCGGGCGGCGGCGAGCTGCCAGGCGGTCAGCGCGCCCATCGCATGGCCGATCACGACCACGGGGCCCAGGCCCAGCTGTTCGATCGCCGCCGCCGCGTCGGCGACGAAGACCTCCCGGGTGAACGGCCCGTCGGCCGGCTTGCCGCTGTGGCCGTGGCCCCGCTGGTCGAGGGCGACCGCCCGGTGGCGGGCGGAGAGCCAGCGGGCGGTGGCCGCCCAGTGGGAGCCCCGGCCCATCAGTCCGTGCAGCAGCAGGACCCCGGGCGCGCGGTCCCCGCCCGGGCCCCCACCCGGGTCGCCACCCATGCCCTCGGTGTCCCCAGTGACCCCCGTAACCCCTGCGTCCCCCGTAACCCCTGAATCCTCTCGATCCCCGGCTTCCCCCGGATATCCGCCGGTCTCCGGGCCGTCCCCGGCGCCCGTCCCCTTCAGCGGATCGGCGAACTCCCACGCGACGAGCGGAACCCCGCCCGCCCCGGTCACCTCGATGCGCCGCACCATGTGCCTGGCACCTCTTTCCCCTTCCCCGTTCGTCCCGCGGAGGCCGGTTCTCCGGAGCCGGTCCGCGTCGAGTCCCACCGCGTGCTGCCCGGGGTCCGTTCCGGTGCCGTCGCTCCCCCGGATGGACCCTCGCAGACTATCGAACAATCATTCGATACCGCGTGGAGCAGCAAAAACATCGTTCTGGCTCATAACACCCCTCGTTCGAGTGACCGTCCGGCAGGAATGACTCCCGCCGGGCGGGAAAGACCTTCAGCGGGAGGCGGGCCGCTCGGGGAAGACGGTCCGCGGGGAATGACCCTGGGAGCTCGGGGCTCCGGGTCAGCACAGGGGAGGACAGGCCCCGGCGCCTGCGGGCGCCGGGGCACTTCTCCGCCGGGGGCACATGCCCCGGGAGCGGGCCCCCCGGCGGGCGGGGACGGCCGGCACCCCGGGGGCGGGGATGCGCGGAAAGGGCCGGGCGGCTCCGGGAGCGGGAGCGGCCGGCGGGAAACCCTAAGGAACCGAGGCCCGGGGAGCGGACGGTGCCGAAGGCCGGGGAGCCCAGGGCACCGAAGGCCGGGGAGCCGAAGGCACCGAGCGCCGGGGAGCGGAGGGCACCGGGGCCCGGGGAGCCGAAGGTGCCGAGGTCATGGGCGACCCGCCGGGCAGGCCAGGGAAAGCGCTGTCGGGTGCGCGGGGCGCACGGCGGGCGCGTCACCTGATCCCTCCCCGGCCGCGGGTCATATGCCTCAGGAACAGCCTTGCACGCCCGCCGCCTGGACGGCGCTCTTCCGGGGGCAAAAATCGTCAGGGGCGGGCCGGATCCGGCCCGCCCCTGGATCAACTCTCCCGGGGAACCCTCTGGGAGTGGCTCAGCGCTTCGCGACGAAGACGTGCGAGGCCACGTCGGCCCCCAGCTCCGCCGCCTCACCACTGCTTCCCACCAGCACCCCGCCCGCGGACTCCGTCACGCTGACGACCGAGCCGGGCTGCACACCCGCACGGCGCAGGGTGTACATCAGCTGGGCGTCGGTCTGGATGGGCTCACCGATCCGGCGGACCACGACGGTCTTGCCGTCCGCGCCCGGGTCCAGATCGGCCAGCGAGACCATGCCCTCATCCAGGAAGGGATCGGCCTCGGCCTTCTCGCCCAGCTCCTCCAGGCCCGGGATGGGATTGCCGTACGGCGACTCGGTCGGGTGGCGCAGCAGTTCCAGCACGCGCCGCTCCACCGCCTCGCTCATCACATGCTCCCAGCGGCAGGCCTCCGCGTGGACCTGCTCCCACTCCAGGCCGATCACATCGACGAGCAGACACTCGGCGAGCCGGTGCTTGCGCATCACCCGCGTCGCCAGCCTGCGGCCTTCCTCGGTCAGCTCCAGATGGCGGTCCCCGGCGACCTGGACCAGGCCGTCGCGCTCCATGCGGGCCACGGTCTGACTGACCGTGGGCCCGCTCTGGTCAAGCCGCTCGGCGATCCGGGCTCGCATAGGAACCACACCTTCCTCTTCCAGCTCAAGGATGGTGCGGAGGTACATCTCCGTGGTGTCGATCAGTCCGGACATACGTGCCCCTCGATGAAATCGTGCCGCTGCGGCCCCGGAGTCAATTCTTACGCATCACGCCGACAACCGGGCCTTGCCAGGGGGAAACAGCTCTCCCGGGCCGGATCGCGGGCCGAATCGCGGGCCGTATTGACAGCGCAATGGTCCAGACCGCAACGTGATCGACGCCACGGGATGCCCCGGCGCGCTCCATATTTCATGCGGTTCCATCCGGTTCAACACGTTTCCACCCGGTTGCCATCCCCACCGTTCCACACCCATCCGGGCACGCGCGCCGATCCGCGTAACCGCACCACGGGAAAGGGCTCAATGATGAGCGAGAGCAAGCTGGCCGGTCAGTTCTTCGACGCCGCGATCGGTCTGCTGCACCGCGTACGGGACGAGGAGGCGGAGAACATCGCCGCCGCCGGGGAGGCCATCGCCGCCACCGTGACCGGGGGCGGACGGCTCTTCGCCTTCGGCGCCGGGCACTCCTCGCTCCCCGCGCAGGACGTGGTCTACCGCGCGGGCGGACTGGCCCTGATGAACCTGCTGGCCATCCCCGGCATGGTCGGCGTGGATGTGATGCCCGCGACGCTGGGCTCCGCGCTGGAGCGGGTCGAGGGACTGGCGGCGGCGGTCATCGACACCAGCCCGCTGCGCCGGGGTGATCTCCTGGTGATCATCTCGCTCTCCGGGCGGAACACGCTCCCGGTGGAGCTGGCCATGAACGCGCGGGCACTCGGCATCACCGTCATCGGGGTGACCTCGGTGGCGTACACGGAGGGCACCACCCCCCGGAACGCCTCGGGCACCTTCCTCAAGGACCACTGCGACATCGTCCTGGACTCCAAGATCGCCGTGGGGGACGCCGAGCTGACCCATGAGGGCATCGAGGCGCCCTTCGCCCCCGCCTCCACCGTGGTCACCAGCGCGCTGATGCAGGCGACCCTGGCGACGGCGGCCGAGCGGCTGGTGGCGCGGGGGATCGAGCCGCCGCTGCTGCGCTCCGGGAACGTCGACGGCGGGCACGAGTGGAACGGCCGGGTGATGCGGGAGTACGGGGACCGGATCTTCTACAACCGCTGACCCCAGCGCCCCCGCGCCCCCCGCGCGGGCCCGTCAGGGCTCGCGCGGCTCCCGGCCCGCCCCCGCCAGATCGAGGGCCGCCGCCACCAGCGCGGCCATGCTCTCCGCGTGCACCGCGTCCGCGCGGTCGAAGCCGGGCCGGGGCCGGGCCCGCAGAAAGGTGAGCACCCCCAGCGGACGCCCCCGGGAGCGCAGCGGGGTGCAGAGCGCGTGCGCGGTCCCCGGCGGCCACCGGCGGTCCCGGGCCCAGGCCCCCTCCGCCGGAGCACCCGGGGACGCCGAAGCACCCGGGTGCTCGGGTTCGGGGGCGCTCGCCCGGAGCGACCCCGTCCGGTCGGCCGCCTGGAGCGCCGGATGCCCCCGGGGATAGCGCGCCGGGATCCCGCCCCCCGGCAGCGCCACACAGGGCCCCGGCGCCGGCGCCGGGGTGGCCGCCGCCCGCACCAGCCGGACCGGCGCCCCCTCCGCCGTACCCGGCTCCACCAGATCGATCAGCACATGGTCGGCGAACCCGGCCAGCGCGAAGTCCGCGTACGCCGTCGCCGCCTCCATCGGGTCCTCGCACTCCCCCGCCGCCCGGACCGCCCGGTGCAGCTGGCTGGCCCGGAACCGCAGCCGGTCCGCCTCCTGCTCCGCCGTCCTGGCCTCGGTCACATCGTGGAAGAGCCACCCGACGCCCAGCGGCACCGGCTGCTCGGCCAGCGGGGAGGCCAGCCGGACGAACCCGCTGCGCCAGCAGCGCCGTACCGGCTCCCCGTCCGGCCCCGGCAGCGCCACCCAGATCTCGGTGATCCCGCGCGGGACCCCCTCCGACAGGGTGTGCTGGAGCGCCCCCTCCAGCTCGTCCACGCCCTGGAGGACCAGCTCGCCCAGGGGGCGGCCCAGCGGCGGGGTACGGCCCGTGCCCAGCGCCCGCGCGGCGACGGCGTTGACCACGGTGGGCCGCAGATCGACATCGACCAGGACCACCCCCCAGGGGGCGTCCTCGAACAGCGCCTCGCTCAGCGCGATCGACCGCTCCAGATCGATCTGGGCGTGGACCTCGGTGAAGGCGCAGTAGACCCCCGCCGGTTCGCCGTCGCCGCCGAGGACCCGCGCGGACTGGGCCCGTACCAGCACCCGTCCGCCGTCCTTGCGCAGCAGCGCGAACTCATGGACGGTACGGCCCGGTCGGCGCATGGCGGAGAGCAGCCGCTCGGTGGTCCGCCCGGCGTCGGCGGAGCGCGCGGCCCACCCGGCGAAGCCGCGCCGCCCGACGGCGTCCCGGGCGCTCCAGCCGAGGACGCGTTCGGCCTCGCGGTTCCAGTGGGTGATCACGCCGTCCGCGTCGAGGGCGCAGAGGGCGGCGTCCATGCCGTCGAGCAGCGCGGCGAGGAGTTCCGCCCCCGCATGCGCCGCCGCCAGCACCGGCTCACCGTTAGAAGCACTCATTCCCCTGCCCCCCAGGGCCCGACGGTGTGTGCGTTCTCGCACGTCAGGGCCTATTCAACTGGAGCGTGACGCACGACACACCGGTATCCGGCCCCTCGTTGGCCGTGGAACGGTGCCAGAACGGCCGAAATAATTCGCTTGAGCCTTCCGGGGGACCGGTTCTACCGTGAGGGCACACGACGAAAGGAGGTGATCCGGAAGTGGTTGATTCTCGGATGCGTGAGGTGGCTGCGGGCTAAAGGCCCGTCGTCGCACTCCTAGTGCAGTCGGCGGGCCTCCCGCCGCAATCCAGCAGTCACCCGACCCGTGGGCCGCCGGCCATCCGACCGGCATTCTCCGTAACGTACGGCGGAGAAGCAGGCCCACGGGTCGCCTGCGTTCCCGGGCGACCCCGAGAAGGGCCCGGGCGGCCGCGAGAAGGGCCCGGGCGACCCCGACGGAGGACCCCGGGCGGGCGTACGGGGCTCAGGGAGCCAGCCGCTCCACCCGCCAGCCGTCCTCGCCCTCGGCCACGTACCGCAGCCGGTCGTGCAGCCGGTTCTCGTGCCCCTGCCAGAACTCCACCGTCTCCGGCGCCACCCGGAGGCCGCCCCACCCGGCCGGCGCGGGCACCTGCTCCCCCTCCGGATAGCGGGCCGCGAGCTTCTCGTACCGCTCCAGCAGCTCCCCCCGGGAGCCCAGCACCGTCGACTGCTCACTCGCCCAGGCGCCCAGCTGGGAGCCGTGCGGACGGCTGCGGAAGTACGCCGCCGTCTCGTCCCGGCCCACCCGGGCGGCCCGGCCCGTCACCACGATCTGGCGGGCGATCGGATGCCAGGGGAAGAGCAGCGAGACCCGGTCGTTGGCGGCGATCTCCCGGCCCTTGCGCGAGTCGTAGTTGGTGAAGAAGACAAAGCCCCGGGAGTCGTACCGCTTCAGCAGCACCATCCGGGTGGAGGGCCGGCCGTCCGGGGTCGCGGTCGCCACCACCATCGCATTGGGCTCGGGCAGCCCCGCGGCGGTGGCCTGGAGGAACCAGCGGGCGAACTGGTCCATCGGCGTGGCGGCCAGCTCCGTCTCCAGCAGCGGCGTGGAGCGGTACTGCTCCCGCATCACGGCCGGGTCCGGCGGGGTGTCGGCCCGGGTGTCGACCTGCGGGTCGGCCCGGAGATCGGCCAGGGGGTCGGTATCCGGTGTCGGCTTCGGGGCGGCGGCGTCGGTCACACCGCCCATCCTGCCGCAGGGAGGCAGTGTGCCCCCCGTCGAATGCGGTTAATCCTCCCGGAGTGGGTAGCCGGAGTGTGCCGGTTCTCACGCTTCCCCGCACCGGGCGAACCGGTCAAAATCCTGTTCCGGCCGCCGGGGTACCCGTATCCCTGTCCGTATACGCGTCATACGCGTCCGGATCCGGATCCGTGTACGTGTACGTCGTGCCGCCCGCCGTATCCATCGTGAGGAGCGCTCATGTCCGACTTCGTGCCCGGTCTCGAAGGAGTCGTCGCGTTCGAGACGGAGATCGCCGAACCCGACAAGGAGGGCGGCGCCCTCCGCTACCGGGGCGTCGACATCGAGGACCTCGTCGGCAAGGTGCCCTTCGGCCAGGTCTGGGGGCTGCTGGTGGACGGCGCCTTCGAGCCGGGGCTGCCGCCCGCCGAGCCCTTCCCCATCCCGGTGCACTCCGGGGACATCCGGGTCGATGTGCAGTCCGCGCTGGCGATGCTCGCCCCGGTGTGGGGGCTGCGGCCGCTGCTCGACATCGACGCGGAGCGGGCCCGGGAGGATCTGGCGCGGGCGGCGGTGATGGCCCTGTCGTACGTCGCCCAGAGCGCCCGGGGCCAGGGGCTGCCGATGGTGCCGCAGCGGGAGATCGACCGGGCGGAGTCGGTGGTCGAGCGCTTTATGATCCGCTGGCGCGGGGAGCCGGACCCGCGTCATGTGAAGGCGGTGGACGCCTACTGGACCTCGGCCGCCGAGCACGGCATGAACGCCTCCACCTTCACCGCCCGGGTCATCGCCTCCACCGGGGCGGATGTGGCGGCGGCGCTGTCGGGGGCGGTCGGCGCGATGTCCGGGCCGCTGCACGGCGGGGCGCCCTCCCGGGTGCTCGGCATGATCGAGGAGATCGAGCGGACCGGCGACGCGGTGGGGTACGTCCGGAGCGCGCTCGACCGGGGCGAGCGGCTGATGGGCTTCGGCCACCGGGTCTACCGGGCCGAGGACCCGCGCGCCCGGGTGCTCCGGCGCACCGCGAAGGAGCTGGGGGCGCCCCGGTACGAGGTGGCCGAGGCACTGGAGCGGGCGGCCCTGGAGGAGCTGCACCACCGCCGCCCGGACCGGGTGCTCGCGACCAATGTGGAGTTCTGGGCGGCGATCACGCTGGACTTCGCCGAGGTCCCGGCGCACATGTTCACCTCGATGTTCACCTGTGCCCGTACGGCGGGCTGGTCGGCGCACATCCTGGAGCAGAAGCGCACGGGCCGGCTGGTCCGCCCCTCGGCCCGCTACACCGGGCCCGGGACGCGCGACCCGCGCGGGATCCCGGGGTTCACCGGCTGACCGTCCGGCCGGCGGGAGGCTCCGCGGGGGCTACAGCCTCCACGCCGCCTCCCGCCGTTCCAGGAAGGCGGTCATGCCCTCACGGGCCTCGGCGGTGGCGAAGAGGGTGGCCGAGCGCCGCACCAGATCCTCCGCGTCCCGCTCGAACGCCTCCAGCACCCGCGCGGTGACCAGCTCCTTGGCGGCGGCCAGCCCCTGCGGCGAGGCCCGGCGCAGCCCGTCCAGGATGGGTGCGAGGGCCTCGTCCACCCCCTCCGTACCGGCTCTGGCGGCCAGGGTCAGCAGTCCGATCCGGGCCGCCTCCGCCGCGCCGAAGGTCTCCCCGGTGAGGTAGTAGCGCTCCGCCGACCGGGGGTCGAGCCGGGGCAGCAGCGGCAGCGAGATCACCGCCGGGGCCACCCCGATCCGTACCTCCGTGAAGGCGAAGTCCGCCGTCGCCGAGGCCACCGCGATGTCACAGGCGCCCAGCAGTCCCAGCCCGCCCGCGCGGGTCCGGCCGGTGACCCTGGCCACCACCGGCTTGGGCAGGGTGACGATCCGCCGCAGCAGATCGACGAAGGTGTACGGGCTGGGCGGCGCCTTGAGGTCGGCGCCCGCGCTGAAGACCGGGCCGGTGTGGGTGAGCAGGACCGCCCGTACGGAGGTGTCGGCGGCGCACTCCTCCAGCGCCCCGGCCAACTCGCCCACCAGCCGCGCGGAGAGCGCGTTCCGGTTGTCGGGCGAGTCGAGGGTGAGGGTGGCGACGCCGCGCTCGTACGCGATGGCGACCCGTCGTGTCATGGTGTGCCGTCCTCCCGGTCGCCCGGCCCGTCCGGGCCGGGCCGCCTGTCCAGCTTTCTGAGTTCCCGCCGGAGGATCTTGCCCGAGGCCGCTCGGGGCACACCGGAGACGAACGAGACCCGCCGGATCCTCTTGTACGGGGCGACGCGCGCGGCGACATAGGCCATCACCGCCGCCTCGGTGAGCGAGGCGGCGTTCGGGCGGCGGACCACACAGGCGTACGGGATCTCCATGCCGTCCTCGTCGTACCGTCCGATCACCGCCGCGTCGGCGATCTGTTCATGGGTGAGCAGCACCGCCTCCAGTTCGGCGGGGGCGACCTGGTACCCCTTGTACTTGATCAGTTCTTTCACCCGGTCCACGACGAAGAGCCAGCCGTCCGCGTCGACCCGGCCGACATCGCCGGTGCGCAGCCAGCCGTCGGCGTCGATCATCTCGGCGGTGGCCTCGGGGCGGCCCAGATAGCCCTTCATCACCTGGGGGCCCCGGATGGCGATCTCGCCCTCCTCGCCCGGTCCCACGGTCCGTGCCGGGTCGGTGAGGGAGAGCAGCCGCATCTCGGTGGAGGGGGCGAGGAGTCCGACCGAGCCCGGTGGGGCGGTGCGGTCGTGCAGCGGGACGACATGGCTGCCCGGGGAGAGTTCCGTCATCCCGTACGCCTGGCCGATCGGCGGCAGTCCGAGCCGGGTGGCGCAGGCGGTGGCCAGGGCGGCGTCGAGCGGGGCGGCGCTGGAGATCAGGTACTCCAGCGAGGAGAGGTCGTACCGGTCCACGGCGGGGTGTTTCGCCAGGGCCAGCACGATCGGCGGGGCGACATAGAGCGCGGTGATCCGGTGGCGTTCGACGGCGGCGAGAAAGGACTCCAGCTCGAAGCGGGGCAGGACGACGACGGTGGCGCCGTGCCGCAGGGGCGCGTTCATCAGTCCGGCGATGCCGTAGATGTGGAAGAACGGCAGGACGGCGAGGATGCGGTCGCCGGGTGCCATGGACAGCATCGGCTGGAACTGGGCGAGGTTGGTGGCGAGGTTGCGGTGGGTGAGCATCACGCCCTTGGGGGTGCCGGTGGTGCCCGAGGAGTAGGGCAGCAGGGCGACATCGGTCCCGGGGTCGACGGCGACGACGGGTTCGGGGGCGGTGGAGTCGAGCATTCCGGGGATGCCCCGGTGTCCCTCGGCCCGGTCGAAGACAAAGATCTCCTGGATGCCGGGGGCGAGTTCGGCGGCGCGGCGCGCGGTCTCCAGGAGCGGCGCGGCGGTGACGATCCAGCGGGTGCCCGAGTCCCTGAGCTGCCGGGCCAGCTCCTCGGCGGTGGACAGCGGATGGGCGGTGGTGACGGTGGCGCCCGCGCGGCTCGCCCCGTACAGAACGGCGGGGTAGAGCACCGAGTTGGGGCCGTGCAGGGCGAGGACATCGCCCTTGCGGACCCCGGCGTCGGCGAGGGCGGCGGCGATCCGGCGGTGGGCGCGGTCGAGTTCGGCGTAGCTGACGGTGGCGCCGCTCAGCCCGTCGATCAGGGCGGTGGAGTCGCCGTAGGAGGCGGCGGTGGCGAGGACGGCGTCATGGAGGGGGACGGCGACGGGCTCCACGTCCGGGTAGCGGCTGCGGTGGATGCCGTCGGCGGGCCCGGCGCCGCGCCCCCCTGCGGCCCCTGCGACCCCTGTGGCTCCTGCGGCTTCTCCAGCCCTTGTGACTTCTCCGGCCTCGCTGGATTCGGCCGACCCTCTGGCCTCGCTGGATTCGGTGGACTCACTGGCGGTGGATTCGGTGGATTCGGTGGACACCTCGGGGTCTCCTCGCCGTTCGGAGCGGACGCGCGGTGGACTCACGGGAACGGGTTCAGAATCGCGGCTCTCAGTACGACTTGGGGAGACCCAGGGACTGGTGGGACACGTAGTTGAGGATCATCTCGCGGCTGACCGGGGCGACCCGGGCCACCCGGGCGGCGGTGACCAGGGCGGCGAGGCCGTACTCCCGGGTGAGGCCGTTCCCGCCGAGGGTGTGCACCGCCGTGTCGACGGCGGCGACACAGGCCTCCGCCGCCGCGTACTTGGCCATATTGGCCGCCTCGCCCGCGCCCGTGTCGTCGCCGCTGTCATGGAGCCGGGCGGCCTTCGCCGTCATCAGCCGGGCGAGTTCGAGTTCGATGTGGCTGCGGGCGAGCGGATGGGCGATGGCCTGGTGGGCGCCGATCGGGGTGGCCCAGACCTGGCGCTCCCGGGCGTACCGGACGGCCCGCTCCAGCGCGTGGCGGCCGGTGCCGATGGCGAGCGCGGCGGACATCACCCGCTCCGGGTTGAGCCCGGCGAAGAGCTGGAGCAGCCCCGCGTCCTCGTCCCCGACGAGTGCGTCGGCGGGCAGCCGGACCCCGTCGAGGACCAGCTCGAACTGGCGCTCCGGGGAGCGCAGCTCCATCTCGATGGGGGTACGGGTGAACCCTTCGGCGTCCCGGTCCACGATGAAGAGACAGGGCTTGAGCCGTCCGGTCCGGGCGTCCTCGGTCCGGCCGACGATCAGGGTCGCGTCCGCGATGTCCACCCCGGAGATGAAGACCTTGCGGCCGGTGAGGACCCAGCCGTCGCCGTCCCGGCGGGCGGTGGTGGTGATCCGGTGGGAGTTGGACCCGGCGTCCGGCTCGGTGATGCCGAAGGCCATGACACGCGAGCCGTCGGCGAACCCCGGCAGCCAGCTCCGGCGCTGCTCCGGGGTGCCGAAGCGGGCGATGACGGTGGCGCAGACGGCGGGCGACACCACCATCATCAGCAGCGGACAGCCGGCGGTGGCCAACTCCTCCAGCACGATGGCGAGTTCGCTGAGTCCGGCGCCCCCGCCGCCGTACTCCTCGGGGACCGCGACCCCGAGATAGCCGAGGGCGCCCGCCTCGGCCCAGAGCCGCTCCCGGTCGCAGCCGGGTCCGTGCCGCCGCCCGAACTCGGCGACGGCGGCCCGGAGCGCCCGCTGCTCGGGGGTCTCCCCGTCCGCGCCGGGGGTTCCGGCGGGCGGAGTGTGCGTACGGGTGGTGGTCATACGGTCGTCTCCCCCTGTGCGGTAGTGGCGGCCGGTGCGGTATCCGTGGCGCCGCGCGGCGCCACGGGCTGTACGGGTACGGCCCCCTCGGACCCGGGCCCGCCGGGCGCGACGGGCCGCCGCCCGGAAACGGATCCCTCGGGCCCAGGCCGTCCGGCTTCGGGCACTACGGGCACCGACTCGTCCGGACCAGGCTCCCTGGACACGCGCCCGCTCGACGCCATGGACCAACCGGAAACGGCCCGGGGGGATCCGGGCTCCTCAGACCCCGGCCTCTCGGGTCCCGGCCCGCCCGGAGGGCCGACCGCAGGCCTGTCCGGGGGCCCGCCCGGGGCCGCATCCGGATCCGGGGCCGAGGACGGGTCCCGAGTCCCGGCCGAGGGCGAGTCGGGCCCCAGGGACGAAGCCGGGGGCGGATCCAGGGGTCCGGCCGCAGGCATTTCCGAGGCCGAGGCCGGCTCGGAGGCCGAGGGCGTGCCCCGGGTCCCATCCGGGGCCGAGGCCGGGAGTGGGTCGGGGGGCCTGCCCGGGGTCCTATCCGGGCCCGAGGACGGGTGCAGGGGCGGGAGCGGTGGCGGGGCCGAGGGTGTGTCCCAGGGATCGGCCGGGGGCGGGTCCGGGTGTCCGGCAACAGGCGGGTCCGGAGGCCCGGCCGGGTCCGGGTCCTCGTGGACGACCGCCAGCAGCGCCCCCGTCTCCACCACCCGCCCCGCGACCGCGTGCAGCGCGCTCAGCGTCCCGGTCGCCGGTGCCGCGATCAGATGCCGCATCTTCATCGCCTCCAGCCAGACCAGCGGCTGCCCCCGCACCACCCGGGCCCCCTCGGTGAGCCCGTCCGCGACCCGGACCACCGTGCCCGGCATCGGCGCGAGCAGCGACCCCGGCTCCCGCCGCTCGCCCGGCTCCGGGAAGCGGGGCAGCGCGGTCAGGGCGGTGTGGCCCGCGTGCACCCGTTCCCCGTACCGGGACACCTGCCAGCTCCTCCGTACCCCGTAGACCTCCAGGACGACCCGGTCGGGCGCGGCGCCGACCACCCGTACCCCCGGGAAGTCCTCGGCGGTGAGCCCGTCCCGGGTGTGCCGGTAGCGGATCTCGTGCACGGTGTCGCCCGCCGCGTCGCGGTAGCGCCGTACCGCAGGCTGGGAGGGCAGATTGCGCCAGCCGCCGAAGCGGGAACGGGCCGCCGAGACGGTGGCGTCGGCGAGGGCCGCCGCCAGCGGGGCGTACGGATCGGGGGCGGGCCGGGCGAGGTCGGCCCGGTGGCGTTCGAGGAAGCCGGTGTCGATCCGGCCGGCGAGCAGATCGGGATGGCCGAGGACCCGTATCAGCAGGCCGAGATTGGTGGCCGGGCCGTGCGCCCGGGTCCGTTCGAGGGCGCCGGAGAGCCGGCGCAGCGCCTCGTCCCGGGTGGGCGCCCAGGCGATCACCTTGGCGAGGAGCGCGTCGTAGTGGACGGGGACGGTGTCGCCGTCGGCGTACCCGGTGTCCAGGCGCAGCCCCGGCCCCCCGGGGACGTCGAGCCGGTGGAGGACTCCCCCGCGCGGGGCCCACTCCTGGGCCGGGTCCTCGGCGTAGAGCCGGGCCTCGACGGCATGGCCCCGGGGCGCGGGCTGCCCGTGCGGCAGCGCGCGGCCCTCCGCGATCCGCAGCTGCCAGGCCACCAGGTCGATCCCGAAGACCTCCTCGGTGACGGGGTGTTCGACCTGGAGGCGGGTGTTCATCTCCAGGAAGTGCGGCGGTCCGGACGGGGGTACGAGGAACTCGACGGTGCCCGCGCCGGTGTAGCCGACGACCCGGGCGACCGCAGCCGACGCCTCCTGGACGGCGATGACGGTCGCCGGGGGCAGTCCGGGCGCCGGGGACTCCTCGACGACCTTCTGGTGCCGGCGCTGGAGGGAGCAGTCCCGGGTGCCCAGCGTCCAGACGGTGCCCCGCCCGTCGGCGAGGATCTGCACCTCCACATGGCGGGCGTGCTCGATGTACGGCTCGGCGAACACCTCCCCGTCGCCGAAGGCGGACTCGGCCTCGGCGCGGGCCGCCGCGAGCGCTCCGGGGAGTTCGGCGAGTTCGCGGACGATCCGCAGCCCGCGCCCGCCGCCGCCGGCCGCCGCCTTGACCAGGAGCGGCAGATCGGCCCCGGTGACCCGGTCCGGGTCGGGCGGCTCGGGGGCGCCCATGAGCCGCCGGGCCCGGGTCTTGGAGGCCATGGCCTCGACGGCGGCCGGGGGCGGGCCGACCCAGATCAGCCCGGCGGCGAGCACGGCACGGGCGAACTCCGCGTTCTCGGAGAGGAAGCCGTAGCCGGGGTGGACGGCGTCGGCCCCGGCGGCGAGGGCGGCGTCGATCAGCGCCCCGGCGCGGAGATAGGTGTCGGCGGGGGCGGCGCCCGGGAGCCGTACGGCGAGGTCGGCCGAGCGGACGTGGAGGGCGTCGGCGTCGGGGTCGGAGTGGACGGCGACGGTGGTGATGCCCAGCTCGCGGCAGGTGCGCAGGATGCGGCAGGCGATTTCGCCCCGGTTGGCGACGAGGAGGGTGCGGATGACCCGTACGGACGCCTCCCCGCCCCCGGTCCTTCCGGCCCCGGTCCTTCCGCCCCCGTCCCTGCCCAGGTGATCCATCGTGGTCATGGCCCTCACATCCGGAAGACGCCGAAGCCGCCGCGCGCGCCTTCGACGGGGGCGGTGTGGATCGCGGAGAGACAGATCCCGAGGACCGTACGGGTGTCCCGGGGGTCGATCACCCCGTCGTCGTACAGCAGCCCGGAGAGGAACACGGGCAGGGACTCGGCCTCCACCCGCCCCTCGACCACGGCCCGCAGCGCACCGTCCGCCTCCTCGTCGTACGGCTCGCCCCTGCCCTGCGCCGACGCCCGCGCGACCAGCGAGAGCACCCCCGCGAGCTGGCGCGGCCCCATGACGGCGGAGCGGGCGCTGGGCCAGGCGAAGAGGAAACGGGGGTCGAAGGCGCGCCCGCACATGCCGTAGTGGCCGGCCCCGTAGGAGGCGCCCAGCAGGACCGAGAGATGCGGGACGGTGGAGTTGGCCACCGCGTTGATCATCAGGGCGCCCTGTTTGATGATCCCGCCCTGTTCGTACTCCTTGCCGACCATGTACCCGGTGGTGTTGTGGAGGAAGAGGAGGGGGATGTCCCGCTGGTTGGCGAGCTGGATGAAGTGGGCCGCCTTCTCGGACTCGGTCCCGGTCAGCACCCCCTGGGCGTTGGCCAGCACCCCGAGGGGATAGCCGTGGAGCCGGGCCCAGGCGGTGACCAGGCTGGGCCCGTACAACGGCTTGAACTCGTCGTACGCCGAACCGTCCACGATCCGCGTGATCACCTCGCGGGGGTCGAACGGGGTCCGCAGATCCTCCGGGACGATGTCGAGGAGCCCGTCGGCGGGGTGCAGCGGCGGCGGCGCGGGCGGCGGATCGGGGTGCGCCTTGCGGTGGTTGAGCCGGGCGACGATCCGGCGGGCCCGGCGCAGCGCGTCCGGCTCGTCGTCGGCGAAGTGGTCGGCGAGGCCGGAGACCCGGGCGTGCATCGCGGCGCCGCCGAGGGACTCGTCGTCGCTCTCCTCGCCGGTGGCCATGCGGACCAGCGGCGGTCCGCCGAGGAAGACCTTGGACCGTCCGTCGATCATGACGGTGTGGTCGGACATCCCGGGGACATAGGCGCCGCCCGCCGTGGCGGTGCCGAAGACGACGGCGACGGTGGGGATCCGGGCGGCGGAGAGCCGGGTGAGGTCGCGGAAGACGGCGCCGCCGGGGATGAAGATCTCCTTCTGGGAGTCGAGATCGGCGCCGCCGGACTCCACCAGGGAGATCAGCGGGAGACGGTTGGCGTACGCGATCCCGTGCGCCCGCAGGATCTTCCTGAGGGTCCAGGGGTTGGTGGCACCGCCCCGTACGGTCGGATCGTGGGCGACGATCACGCACTCCACGCCCTCGACCACCCCGAGCCCGGTGACGACGGAGGCGCCGACGGGGTGCGGGCTGCCCCAGGCGGCGAGCGGGGACAGCTCCAGGAAGGGCGCGTCGGGGTCGATCAGCAGCTCCACGCGTTCCCGGGCGAGGAGCTTGCCCCGGGCGCGGTGGCGGGCGGTGTACGTGGGGCCGCCGCCCGCGAGCGCCTTGGCGTGCTCGGCGTCGAGCGCGGCGAGCCGGTCGAGCATGGCGGTACGGCGCCCCGCGCGCGTGTCGTCGTCGTGCGGGACCCGCTGCGGTACGGGGTGCTGCTCGGGCGGTACGGGGTCGCTCATGGTGGACCTCCGGGGTGGGCGCCGGGCACGGGGAAGGCGGCGGTGCGGTCAGGGGCCTCCCGAGGGGGCCAGCAGGGCCTCCGGGATCTCCAGGTGCCGGGAGCGCAGCCACTCCCCCAGCGCCTTGCCCTGCGGGTCGAACCGACAGCGGGCCGCGACACCCTCGCCGAGGATGCCGACCACGGTGAAGTTGAGGGCGCGCAGCCGGGGCAGCGCGTGGCGGACCACGGTCAGCCGGGCGGTCTCCGGCAGCAGCTCCCGGAGGCGGTCGACGGTCAGCTCCCGGTGGAGCCAGTGCCAGGCGGGGTCGGAGCGGACCCAGACGCCGATATTGGCGTCCCCGCCCTTGTCGCCGCTGCGGGCCCCGGCGACCAGGCCGAGCGGGGCGCGCCGGACGGGCCCGTACGCGCCCGGCGGGGCGGCCCCGGGGCCCGGTTCCGGGGTGTGTGGGCAGACGGGCGTGGTGTGCTCCGGGTGCGGGATCACCGTGCGGGTGCCGTCGGGGAGGACGGCGGTGTGGGTGATCCGTGCGGCGTCGACGGTCTCGGCGGTGAAGACCCCGTAGGGGGAGGGGTCCCCCGGGGGCGCGGTGAGATGGAAGCCGGGGTAGCCGGCGAGGGCGAGTTCGACGGCGGCCCGGCCGATCGCCCGGCCCGCGCGGTCGGGTTCCGGGTCCCGGACGACCAGCCGCAGATACGCGCTGGCGCGCTCCTCGGTGGGGGCGTCCGGCTGGTCGGTGCGGGCGAGTTCCCACCGGGCCTCGGCGGGCGGTACGGCTTCCAGGGCCGCGCCCATCTGGGCCCGGACCAGGGCGGCCTTGGCCTCGATGTCGAGGCCGGTGAGCACGAAGACGACCTCGTTGCGCCAGCCGCCGATCCGGGTGCACCCGACCTTGAGGGTGGGCGGCGGCGGCTCGCCCCGGACGCCGGAGATCCTGACCCGGTCGGGTCCCTCCTGGGTCAGCCGTACGGTGTCCAGGCGGGCGGTGACATCGGGGCCGGGGTAGCGGGCGCCCCCGGTCTCGTACAGCAGCTGCGCCGTGACGCCGTCGATGTCCACGAACCCGCCGGTGCCGGGGTGCTTGGTGATGACGCTGGAGCCGTCGGCGTGGATCTCGGCGAGCGGGAAGCCGGGGCGGACGAGGGTACGGGGGTCGTGCTCGGCGAAGAAGGCGTGGTTGCCGCCGGTGGCCTGGGTGCCGCACTCCAGGACATGGCCCGCGACCACGGCCCCGGCGAGGGCGTCCAGCTCGTCCGGGCCCCAGCCGAAGTGGGCGGCGGCGGGCCCGGTGACCAGGGCGGCGTCCGTGACCCGGCCGGTGACGACGATGTCCGCGCCCGCGCGCAGACAGGCGGCGATGCCGGCGCCGCCGAGGTAGACGTTGGCGGTGAGCGCCCCGGGCGGTCGGAGGCCCTCGGGGAGCGCGTCCCCCTCCACATGCGCGACCCGCACCGGGACCCCGAGCCGGGCGGCCATCGCACGGATCACGTCCGCGAGGCCCGCCGGGTTGAGACCGCCCGCGTTGGTGACGATCCGGACACCCCGGTCCCGGGCGAGCCCCAGGCACTCCTCCAGCTGGCGGGGGAAGGTCCGGGCATAGCCCAGCGAGGGGTCCTTGCGGTGTTCCCGGCCGAGGATCAGAAGGGTCAGCTCGGCGAGGTAGTCGCCCGTGAGGACGTCGAGCGGTCCGTCGCCGAGCATCTCGCGGAGCGCGTCGAAGCGGTCGCCGTAGAAGCCCGAGGCGTTCCCGATCCGCAAGGGCGGATCGCCTGGTGCGGCGGGCTTGAGGTCGGGCACGGGTCGCTCCCCTGACGGGCCTGCGGTGCGTTGGCGCCGACAATGCCAGCGCCCTGGACCCCCGACAAGGCTGCCTCCCGCGCCTACGACCCCTCCCGCCCCGGGTGCCTCAAAATCTAGCCTCTCCGGCATTTGAGGAGCGGGGTTCGGGGCTGGCCCCGACGTCTGCCCGAGGCTGCTCGGGGCTCGGGTCCGTCCTCAATCGCCGGACGGGCTGAAAATTGGCACCCTGGCCCCCGACAGGTGCCTCAATCCCAGCCCCATGGGGGTCCCCCCGGACGGAGTCTGGGGGAGTTTGAGGAGCAGGGGTTCGGGGGCTGGCCCCCGACGTCCGCCCGAGGCAGTCAAAGTTCAGCCCCTCCGGCGATTGAGGAGCGGGGTTCGGGGCTGGCCCCGACGTCCGGCCGAGGTCACTCGTGCCTGAGGTCCGTCCTCAAACGCCGGACGGGCTGGTTTTGTGCGGGCAGCCCGTACCCAGGGGATTGGACGCGAGGTGACTCGCAAGCGCGGGGGCGGGGGCCTCCGGGCTCACCTCCTCGGGGCCGGCGAACCGGGGCCCACGTTCAGTGCAAGGGGGTCGTACGCCGGTCCCCTGCGGGGGCGACCCTGCACCCCCCGACCTCGTGCCACGAGGCCAAGCGCGCCCGGGGTGCGGGCGGACCACGACGGGGGACGGAACAAGGCCGCCTGAGCGTGCGACAGCTCGAACACCCATACGCCACAAGGCCCCTGACACAGACACCGCAAGCGCACCGGACCCATCTGGGTCGCTTCTAAACTGACGAGCCGCTCCGGCACGAGAGGGAGAACACCAATGCGCCCACAGAGGTTCCAGGAATTCGTCATCGACCTGGCCAAGAACGATCCCACCACGGTTCAGGTGATGACCCTGGCCGACGACGGCGACACCAAGGTCCCCTGCGGGGTTGCCATCACCACCGCCGGGGGCGTATCACGGTGGGGAATTGTCGGCCAGCTGCCGGACGGCGCCAAGCACGAAGGCTTCACGGACACTCCGGTGCACGGGGAACCCATGAACCCCGGCGACGGTCCGCAGCCCAAGGATGCTCCCGAGGCGTGGATGGCGGCCCTGCTCGGGCAGTCACGGTCTCCGGAGATCGAGCGCGTCGAACGGTGGTCCGTACGTCCGGATGTACGTCCGGGCTACGCGGGCGTGACGGTTCTGTTCCACAACGCGGCAAAGATCTTTATGCGCGTTCTCTGACTCTCCCGGACGCACCGAACCGGGGAGTGCACCACCAGACACCATTCACCCAGCACGGGAGATTCTGGTATGCACTGTTTATCCACTCGTCCTGGTGCCCGGTTCGATCCGGCCCTCTGCCCCGGTTGCTGTCCGGCCTGTGGTGCGATCGTCGGTTCCGGCAGCGGTGAACCGACCACCATTCATCAAGGGCCGGATGGTTCCACCTGCTCGGGGTCGGGCCAGCCCGCCACATGAGCAAGAGGCCCCGGGCGCAGGTGCGCCCGGGGCTCCTCGGGTGGTGCGCCACACGCGCCTGCGACCCCTTGTGCCCCGGGGGCCTCAGCATTCAGCCCCATGGGCCCCGGACGGAGTCCGGAGGAGTTTGAGAAGCAGGGGTTCGAGGGCTGGCCCCCGACGTCTGCCCGAGCCGACTCGGGCCTCGGGTCCGGCGGGGCCGACGAACCGGGGCCAAAGGTTCCGGACGCCCCCGAGGCATGGATGGCCGCCCTGCTCGGCCGGTCCCGCTCCCCGGAGATCGAGCGCGTCGAACGGTGGCCCGTACACCCGGACGTACGTCACATTCACGCGCGGCCACGCCAAGGACACTCACCCGGCGGGCTCACGGTCGTAGAGCCTCTTCGCCCACAGATAGCCGCCCAGCGCGATCACGACGCACCACCCGACCGCCAGGCCCCCACTGTCGCCGATCGGGGTACCCATCAACAGCCCCCGCAGGGTCTCGATGAACGGCGTGAACGGCTGGTAGTCGGCGAACCACCGCAGCCCCGACGGCATCGAGTCGGTGGGAACGAACCCGCTCCCCATCATCGGCAGGATCATCAGCGGCGTCAGCATATTGCTCGCGCCGGCGACGCTCTTGGCGACCATCGCCAGGGCGACCGCCAGCCAGGTGAGCGCGAGGATGATCATGACGAGCACGCCGACCACGCCGAGCCATTCGGCGAAGCCCGCGGTCGGCCCGAAGCCCGACAGCAGCGCGACCCCGATGACGGCGGTGATGCTCAGCAGCGTCTGGATCAGGCTGCCCAGGACATGCCCGGTGAGCACCGAGACCCGGGCGATGGCCATGGTGCGGAACCGGGCGACGATGCCCTCGTTCATGTCGATGGCGACCGAGATCGCCGTGCCCTGGGCCGCGGTCGCCACGGTCATCAGGATGACGCCGGGGACCACGTAGTCCACATAGGCGTCGCGCCCGCCCGACGCCCCGCCGGGGCCGGTGCCCAGGCCGGCCCCGAGGATGCCGCCGAGGACGTGGACGAAGAGCAGCAGGAGGACCACCGGAACCCCGGTGGCCGTCAGGATGAGCGTCGGGTAGCGCAGCATGTGCCGCAACTGGCGCCGCAGCATGGTCGCCGAGTCGGCAAAGGCGTGGGAAGCGGCGCGGGAAGAGGCGTGGGAAGAGACGCGGGAAGCGGTACGGGGGACAGCGCTCATCGGACGGGCTCCCGCTCCGTGACCGGGTTGCCCGTCAGGGCGAAGAAGACATCATCGAGGTCGGGGGTGTGGAGCCGGAGTTCGTCCACGGTGAGCGAGGCCCGGTCGAGCCGGTCCAGCAGGGCGCGCAGCGACCGGACATCGCCCCGGCCGGGGATCTGGAGGGTGTACGCCTCGTCGTCGCGGGACACCACGTCGGCCAGCGTCCGGGCCGCGTGCTCGTAACCGCGCGGGTCGGCGAACCGCAGGGTGACATGGCCGCCACCGACCTGCCGCTTGAGCTGCTCCGGCGAGCCCTCCGCCACCAGCTTCCCCCGGTGCAGCACCGCGATCCGGTCGGCGAGCCGGTCCGCCTCCTCCAGGTACTGGGTGGTGAGGAAGATCGTGACGCCCTCGTCGTCCACCAGTGCGCGGATGATCTCCCACATGGTCCGCCTGCTGCGCGGGTCCAGCCCGGTGGTGGGCTCGTCGAGGAAGATCACCCGAGGTCGGCCGACCAGCGTCATCGCGAGGTCCAGCCGGCGGCGCATCCCGCCGGAGTACGTCGCCGCAGGCTTCCGGGCCGCGTCCACCAGGTCGAACCGCGCCAGCAGCTCCGCCGCGGACCGCCGCCGCTCCCTGCGGGGCAGGTGGTTCAGGCAGGCCATCAACAGCAGGTTCTCCTCGCCGGTGAGGAAAGGGTCCACCGCGGAGAACTGGCCGGTGACGCCGATCGCGGCACGCACCGCGTCCGGGTCCCGGACCACATCGTGGCCGACGACCCGCAGCTCCCCCGCGTCGGCACGGATCAGCGTCGACAGGATCTGCACCACGGTGGTCTTGCCCGCACCGTTCGGGCCGAGCAGCGCGAAGACGGACCCGGCGGGGATGTCGAGGTCGATGCCGTCGAGCACCACATGGTCCCCGTACGCCTTGCGCAGCGCGGTCGCCGCGACTGCGGCTCGACCGGGATCGGTAGTCATGGGTGTCGCTCCCGTTGGTGAGGTCCCGCGCCGCACAAGCACTTTCACAACGCCGCGAAAATTACGTTGCATACACCGGACCGTCAATCACATCGACGTGAAGCAACAGCCATAGCCGCAGGTCAACTTGGTTAAATCGTTGCGTGACCCATGCCGACTAATGCAACAGCGTTGCGTTGCATTAAGCTGCCCGCGACGCCGACAGCGGAGGACAAGCCCGATGCCTGGTGACCGACTCACCCTCCAGGACCGACAGCGGATCGCCGCAGGCCTGCGCGAGGAACTGACCTACGCCGCCATCGGCCGCCGCATCGGGCGGCCGACCTCCACCGTCACCCGCGAGGTGATGCGCAACGGCGGACCGCGCGGCTATCACGCCGAGGCCGCCCACCGGGCCGGCACCCGACCCAGGCACCGACCCGGGCACCGGCGCGGGACCACCGGGACGGCACCATCGGCGGGAAGGACCGGCCCCGGCGGGCGCGATCCACGGCTGGTGGACGAGGTGGACGCGCAGAGCATGGAGCTGATGGTTCAGGCCGGGCTCCCGCCGATGATGGCCAGGGTGCTCGCCGCGCTGTTCACCACCGACAGCGGCAGCCTCACCGCCGCCCAGCTGGTGCGACGCCTGCGCGTCAGCCCCGCCTCCGTCTCCAAGGCCGTCGGCTACCTGGACGGCCAGGCACTCATCCGACGCGAACGCGACCCCCACAGCCGTGCCGAACGGTATGTCATCGACGACGACGTGGTGTTCCAGTCCATCGTGGCCGGCGCGCGCAACCAGACCCGGATCGCCGAGGCCTGCGGGATCGCGGCGCGGAAACTCGGCACCACCACCCCCGCCGGTGCCCGGCTGGAGAACACCAGCCGGTTCCTCCTCCATGTCCTCGACGACCTGGTCCGCTCGGCCCGCCACTGGCACACGGTCTACCCCACCCACCCTCGGGAGCCGTCCGGGACCGACGACTGACCGGATCGCGCTCACCACGTACGCGAAAGGCCCCGGACGCGGCTGCGCCCGGGGCCCCTCGGGTGGTGCGTTACGCGGTCAGCTCACGGACGAACGCGGTCCAGGCACCCGCACGGAAGACGAGCACGGGCCCCTCGGGCACCTTGCTGTCCCGTACGGGGACGGCGCCGGAGAGGTCGTCGCTCACCTCCAGGCAGTCGCCGCCGCTCCCGCCGCTGTGGCTGGACTTGCGCCAGGTCAGATCACTGATCATGCGAGAACTCCCTCACGCGGTCAGATCGGTGAGGAAAGCGTTCCACGCGGAGGTACGGAAGACGAGGGCCGGACCGGCCACGACCTTGCTGTCGCGGACGGGGACGAGGCCGGGGAAGTCGGCACTGACCTCCACGCAGCTCCCGCCACTCGCGCCGCTGTAGCTGGACTTCTCCCACCGCGCCTGGTGAAGCTCCTGCTCACTTATCACGCTCGAACTCCTTTGCCACTTGCTCCAGCAGGGCCAGCGACGCCGTCATGGACAGAGCGTCGCCCAACGCCAGATCGTAGGCGGCATTGCAGTCGTCCACGGTGGCCGGGTTGTCGATGATCCGGCCGGTCTTCAGGCCCTCAACGTAGGCCACCGGAGGTGCGTCCTCGAACTGCTTGAGCACGATCATGCTCTCCAACAGCGCATGTGCACCGACGCTGAAGGGCAGCACATGGAGCCGGATGCGTCCGCGCCGGGCGAGGGCGATGATATGCCGTAACTGCTCGGCCATCACCGCTGATCCGCCGACCGGCCGCCGGATCGCGGACTCGTCCAGCAGCGCCCAGACCTCGGCCCCGGGGTTCTTGAGGACTGCCGCCCGTTCCATCCGGTTGGCGACACTGCGCTCTATCTCCTCGGGCTCGTAGTTAGCGGCGCCTGCGACGAAGACCGCCCGAGCGTAGGCGGGCGTCTGGAGGATCCCCGGGATCAGCGACGCGCTGTAGAGGCGCAGCACCTGCGCCAACGCTTCCAGCTCCGCCGCCGCAGCGAAATGGTCCGGATACCGCCCCTCGTCCATTGACTTCCTCCACCGGTGGAAGAATCCGTCCGTCCCGAGGATCTGGTCGAGCCGCTTCGCGTCATCCGGCCGGGGCCGCCGCCGCCCCGCCTCGAAGTGGGCGATCATCTGCGGCGAGATCACACACTGCTCACCCAGCTGCGCCTGGGTCATGCCCGCCTTGTTCCTGCGTCGTGCCAGCTCATCGCCGTAGAACTCCTGAGGCGACCGGTAGCGGCTGTCGTCTTTGTCAGCCATGAAGATCAACACCCTTCTCTCCACTGGAGCTTGGAGGGGTCCTGTGTCTTCCGCAGGCTAGCGCTCAGGGGTGACGATGTAGGCACCTTCCGCAACATCACCCCCCGAAAGAGGTGAAGTTTCGTGTTTCCCCCGAAAAACCCCGTGCACGGGACCGAGCCGTCACAGCCGCACCCGTACCCGTATCCGCAGCCGATGCGGCACGAGGCCGAGGCTGCCTGGACGGTCACCCGCACGCTGGGCGGACGGGTCGATCTGGTCGACTTCCACGACGGCGACACCGCGCAGGTCTACGTACCCCTGACCGTCTCCGACGGCAGCATGGGCCGCCCCACCGGCCTCTACCTCGCCCCCTACGAAGCCGGGGTCCTCGCATCCGAGCTGATCGCCGCACTCCGGGCCGCGAACGAGAGCCGCCGGCCCCAGCCCTTCCGCCGCAACCAGGCCCACCGGGCGGGAGACGGCGGATGAACCACCGCCGCGCCCTGCTCCTGCTCATATACCTCGGCTCGGTCGCCCTCCTCCTGACCGGCGTCCTCCACCCCAGGCTCCCCGGCCCACCCCACTAGACCCCCGGCCCGTACCCCCGGGGCCGAGTCCTCCCCCACCCCCGCGAGGACCGGCCACCGGCCACCCGGACCGGGCACCGCCCCGGGGTGCCGCAATCCCTGCCCGGCACCCCGGGGCACCCCCACACGTCGCGACCGCACGGAGTCGGTGCCGCGCGGAACGCGACACAACCCCCGGAGGAGAGCGGGTTCTTCACAGGTGTCCCGCACTCCTCCGGGGACCCGTCACCCGGCGCACGGGCGCGCTGATGCTACGTGAACCCCATGGACTTGGAGCCGTTGTCCATAATGGAGTTGATAACGAACGCGTCAGCGGTGAAGAACTGGCGTGCGCCCCCGAAGTAGGGCTCCGAGAACAGCTCGACATAGCAGTTGCTCGCGGTCTTCAGAGAACTGATCCGGTTGTTCCAGTCGGTGAGGTCCTCCAACTGGGAGTTCCACTTACCGTCGTTCTTGCACGCCGCCCATCCCCAGACGGTCAGGGTCGGGCCACCGTAGTTCTGGCCATCGAAGAAGATGCCCAGCACAAAGTCCATGTCGGCATTGGTGGTGGCGCGCGAGGTGGGTTTGCCGGCGGGCGCGTTCAGCCCGTCCAGGAAGTTCCGCTCCTTGGCAGCCTGCCCCTGCGAGGCGTCGGTGACACGGCCACCGGTCGCTGCGACGATGCTCTCGCGCATGCGGACCCAAGGCCTTGGTCTCAGGGGCCGCGACGGCCTGCGACGGCCTGGGACGGCGTCATGAGGACGCCCGCGCACGCGGCGGCCACGAGCCCGGCCATGCCTGTTGTCACTCTCATGCAGTTCCTGTCTCCATGCGGCGGGGAGGCGGGCCGTCCGAAGTCGGCCCGACAGTCCACTCGTTGATCTCGACAGCGAAGGAGAGGGCCTTCCGGCAGCGAAGGTTGCCTGCACCCAGCACGTATCTCGCCTGCTGGGATCCTGGCACTGTCACATCGGGCCACCGGGCCGCCTGGGCACCCGGGCCGCTCTCCGCCATCGGGCCGTCGAAGCGGAACTCACCGATACGGAAAGAGCCCGCCGGCTGGCTGGCGGACCCTCATGCGCGATCGAGGCCCGGGGTGCGGGCCTCGTCGGGTGCGGCGTTGGCCGGTGGCGACGGCGGTGTGTTCGTCCAGAAGGTATCGGGAGCCCACCATTGGCTCGTCTCCGATTAATAGGAGACGAGCCAATGGTGGGGCTGCATACGATCCTGATCTGCGAGGGACGCGGCGCCCCGCTCAAGAAAGCTTGCTCATGGGCTGTGCAAAGGAGCTGCGATGAACCGGATGCGCAATCCCTACTCCGTGAAGATCCCCGAAGCCACGCAGGGACTTGTCCCGTAGTTTCCCCAACACAGCTGCATCTGGTACATGCCGTTCGTTACGATCGGCACCTCGATGATGTCACATCCACCGTCACCGCCATCACTCACGAATGCTATGGGATGCATTCCGTCGATGGTTCTCAGCTGGGTGAGAACGCCATAGACGCCCTTCCCGTCCGCATTGGTGTCACAGACGCGAATCCTGTCCGGATCCGAGTCGAGATGGGTCATGGTGCCCCTCCCGCTCAGGGTAATCGTCAGGTCGGCCGCGTGGGCGAATCCCGCTGCACCGAAAACCAGTGCCAGCGAAGCACCAAAGGCAACAACGGTGCGCGGTATCCAACGCCGAACCATGATGTTCTCCTCTCATCGACCAAACATTGGACGTTCAAAGCCAAACGGAATGCATACCGCGACGGCAGCGTCCCTGACCAGCGAATTGACACTCCCTCTAGCCATCACGCCGCTAGATGTCAAGAGGGCAGTTGCTCAACGGGACCGGATGGCTCGAAACGGCCTTCAGCGGGCACCATGCAATACTCATCTAAGTTTTATGTCAACGAAGTTGGCGACCCCCGAGCTGGACATCGGGAGATGACGGGAAGACCCCAGCGCTTGTCCTGGGCGACTTCCCCGGAGGCGACTTCCTCCAGCCACTCCCGGTACCGCACGCATTCGCGGTGCTGAGCCATCAGCCGCTCCAGCCGCCCGGCGTCGGAAACGGGCGAGCGCCGCTCGGTCAGGATGCTCCGGCTGGACCTGGTGATCACGTGGTGATCACCAGGTTCAACGTATCGAGGGCGGCCGTGGCATCGGCATCGCTGAGTCACGTGCGGATCGCCTTCGGGCTGTAGCCCTTGTCGCCCAGGACGTGATTCGGGTCGGACGCGGGCCCGTCCCGGCCCGGAACTTCCACGCGATCCCGTTCAGGACCCTGCGGTCATCCAGCCGCTTCCGCCTCCGCGACGATGCGGGCGGCAACGGCCGAACGAAATCCTTTCCGCGTCGGACCGTTCATGGCGATGTATCACGACACCATGAACCACCAATAGTGATCATTTGAAGACACTGCCCGGCGCCGCCCTGGTCTCCCGGGGTCAGCAGCAGACCGCCGAGGGCGGTACGGCGGTGGAGGACCGCTTTGCCGGTACGGGTCGTGGTGATCAGACCGGCGCCGCGCAGGGCCGCCGTGTGCGCGGAGACCGTCGCCGCGCTGACCCGGAGACGCCGGGCGAGCCCGGTCGTGGTGTGCGGCTCGTCCAGGAGACGGAGCAGTTCGGCGCGGGTCGGGCCGATCACCCTGGCCAGGCGCTCGGGCCCGGTCGAGCCGTCGGGCTGCGGCGGGAGGCCGGGGCCGGCCGGATAGGTGAGCGCGACCGGGCGGCCCGGGAGGTCGGAGAGGAGCGGGCCGCCGGACCGGTGGAAGGTCGGCACGAGCAGCAGCCCGCGCCCACCGGGACGGACCTCCCGGGGCGGGCCCGGCAGCTCCCAGACCCCACCGTCCAGCCGGGCCCCGGGCAGCAGCCCGGCCAGCACCGCGCCGATACCGTCCTCGGCGACCCGTACCGCCCGGTGCGTGAACTCGGCGCGGTGGAGATCCCGCACCTGGTCCCAGACCGGGGCGAGCAGCGTCTCGAACGCCAGGCGCTGCGCCTGCCGGACCAGCCGCCAGGACGCGGCGTCGCCCCGGCGCAGACCGTGGATCCATGGGGGTACGGGGAGCCGCGCGGGCGCGTAGACGCGCTCCAGTTCCGTGGTGACCACCTCGGGCGGGGTCGAGCGGACCTGTTCCAGCGCCTCGGGGAGGGAGTCCGCGAAGACATCCAGGAAGCCGGGCGCCCGCCCGGCCGGGACGAGGTCCGCGAGGGGGCCGACGCCTGGGGGCAGAGCGCGCAGGACGCGGTGGCGCCAGTGGTCGTGGAGGAGGCCACCGCCGGGACCGCACATCGTCGTGAGGGCGACGTTGAGTTCCTGGAGGGGCGCGGGGCGGGGCGCGAAGGTGATCCGGGCGAGGTCGTCGGGGGTGAGATGGATCCGCAGCACCATGCCCCCGTGTGTCCCCGGCCCCTGTGTGTCCCGGCCCTCGGCCGTCGGCCCGTCGGCTTCCGGACCGCCATCCTTCAGCCCTCGGGCTCAAGGATCCCGCACGTCCGGCCGGGCGGAACAGCATGGCCCGTATGACCCATGAACTCCCGATCGGCCGCCGCGCCGTCATCCGTTCCGCGCTGCTGGGCTCGTCCGCCGCGCTGCTCCTCTTCGGCACGGAGGGGCGGGCGTACGCGGGCTCCCGGTCCGCGACCTCGGTTCCGGCCCCGGGCGGTGCCGTGCTCACCCTGCCCGCGCCGACCGGCCGGCATCCCGTGGGGCGCCGCTCGGTGCACCTCGTCGACGGGTCCCGGCCCGACCCATGGGAGCCCGGGATCCCCGAGCGGGAGCTGATGCTGACGGTCTTCTACCCCGCGCGGGATACCGGCGCCGGCGCCCCGGCTCCCCAACTTCCGCCGCTGGCCGCGCGCGTCTTCGCGGAGATCGCCCCGCTGACCCCGTTGCGGCTGCCGCGTACCGGGGTGGACTGGGGTGCCACCCTCTCCCACTCCTTCCCGGACGCGCCGGTCCTGCCGGGCCGCCGCCCGCTGCTGGTGCACAGCCCCGGCGGCGGCGACCCGCGCGGGCTGGGGACCTCCCTGGCGGAGGAGTTGGCGAGCCATGGGGCGGTCGTCGTCTCGGTGGACCACCCCGGGGACGCCGTCGCGGTGGAGTTCCCGGGGAGTACGCCGTACCGGGACGGCCCCGTCCGGACGACGGTCCTGCGCGGCGACCCCCGGGACCAACCGCCGGTCGCCCGCGCGCTGATCGACGCCCGCGTCGCCGACCTGCACTTCGTCCTCGACCGGCTCCGGCACGCACCCGATGCGCTGCTGCCGTGCGGGCTCGCCGGGGTGGTGGACCCTCGCCGTGTCGGGGTGTACGGGCACTCCGCCGGGGGGAGCGCCGTCACCGAGGTGCTGCACGGGGACCGGGCCATCCGCGCCGGAATCAACCTGGAGGGCCACCTGGACCACCCACCCCTCGCACCGGGCGACCCGGCGGAGCCCTTCCCCGTGGTGACGGAGGGCCTGGACCGGCCGCTGCTCCTGCTGGGGACGGACGGGTTCGCCCGGCGGGAGGAGCTGGACCGCTCCTGGTCGGCGCTGGTGAGCCGGTCGGGCCGCTGGGTCCGGCGCGGGCGGCTCGCGGACGCCGACCACTGGGTCCTCACCGACTGTGCGGCGATGGTGCCGCAGCTTGAGGCGGCGGGCCTGATGTCGGCGGCGGAACGGAACCGGCTGATCGGGACGGTGTCCCCGACGGTCTCCGTCCCGGGGGTCCGGGGCACGGTCCGCCGGTTCTTCGCGCGGCACTTGGCGATGCGCTGACCCTTTCGCTCCGTCGCGGGCTGCCCGCGCCCCGGGGTCCCTGGCCTCGTGGCACGAGGGCGGGGGGTGCAGGGTCGCCCCCGCAGGGGACCGGCGGACGGCCCCTTGGGCTTGACCTTCTCCTCGGTCTGCCGGCCCCGAGGAGGTGAGCCCGGAGGCCACCGCCCCCGCACTTGCGAGTCACCTCGCCGCCGCCCCTTGCGGCAAGGGCTGCCCGCACAAACTCAGCCCGTCCGGCACTTGAGGACGGACCCCAGCCCCGGGCCACCTCGGGGCGAACGGTCGCGCAAATTCAGCCGGTCCGGCGTTTGAGGACGGACCTCAGGCACGAGTGACCTCGGGCGGACGTCGGGGCCAGCCCCGAACCCCGCTCCTCAAACGCCGGAGGGGCTGAGATTGGGGGACCCCGCCAGGGGATGGGTTCGGCTCGGGTGCCGAAACGCATTGGTACCGTCCCCGCATGGCCGAAACAGAACGCAGAGCGGGCTCGTTGGACCACACCGTCACCGCGACGGACGTCGAGTACGCCGTCCGCCTGGCGGTCACCGCCCTGCGCGCGGGTGAGGCGCTGGACTGGAGCGTCAAGGCCGGGTCCCTGGAGTGGGACTGCTGGGAGACGGCCGAGCATCTCGCCGACGATCTGTTCGCGTACGCGGTCCAACTGAGCCCCGACCGGCCGCCCTTGGAGACCCATGTCCCGTTCGCCTTCGCCCGGCAGCGACCGGAAGGGCCGGCCAACGCGGTCGCCGCCGACCGCTCCGCCGGTGTGGCGGGGCTGCTCCAGGTCATCGAGTCGGCCGGGTCCCTGCTGGCGGCGACCGTGCGTACCAAACCGTCCACGGTCCGGGCCCATCATGTCTTCGGCAACGCCGACCCCGAGGGCTTCGCGGCCATGGGGGTACTGGAGACCCTGGTCCACACCCATGACATAGCCGAGGGGCTTGGCCTGCCCTGGAATCCGGACCCCGCGCTGTGCGACCGCGTACTGCGTCGCCTGCTCCCGGACGCCCCGGCGGACACCGACCGCTGGACCACGCTGCTGTGGTGCACCGGCCGTGCGGAACTCCCGGGGCGCGCCCGTCTCACCGAGTGGCGCTGGTACGGGGAGCCCCGCGCCACCGTGCGGCAGAGGCTCGCCCGCTCGGGCCACTATCTGAAGCTCAGCGGCGAGATCGCGGCGGCGGGGGCGATCGGCACGCTGGCGGTTTCCCTCGTGACGACCGGCGACCATCTGTACGCGGCGCTTGTGACGCTGGGGGCTGGCACGTTTGTGCGGGACGCCGTTCGCCGGGTGCGTGCCCGGGCCGCGCTCTGAATGGCCGTCCCGTCGCGGACCGCCCCCGCCCCCGCACTCGCGAGACACCTCGCCGCCGCCCCTTGCGGCAAGGGCCACACGCACCAATCCAGCCCGATGGGGGTCCCCCCGGACGAAGTCTGGGGGAGATTGAGGACGGACCCGAGCCACGAGCCAGCTCGGGCACACGTCGGGGGCCAGCCCCGAACCCCGCTCCTCAATCGCCGGAGGGGCTGAACTTTGACTGCCTCGGGCCCTGGTCGGGGGCCGGCCCCCGAGACCCCCGCGCCTCAAACGCCGGCGAGGCTGAGTTTTGAGGCCCCCGCTCCTCAAGCGCCGGAGGGGCTGGGTGTTGAGGGGCTCGGCGGGGTGATGCCGATCGCCGCGAGGTTGCGGGCCTCCTCGCTGGCCGGGTCGAACGGCTTCGCCGCCGTGAGGACGATCCGCGCCTGCTCGGGGGTGATCACGACCACGTCGCGGGTGTTCCAGGGGGTGTCCCTCGGGCCGTCCACCACCGAGTCCGGGCGGAGCGCACCGCACGCCTCGACGAGGGAGTCGATCTGGCTGAGGACACACGCGAAGCTGAGGCTCATCGCCGGGGGCCGGGCCGGTAGGTTCTCCGCCGGGACGAGGAGGACGTCCTGGAAGGCCCAGCGGCGGAGGTGGACCAACTGGCCGGGGATGGCGAACAGTTCGAAGAAGCCGAGCCCACGGACCCAGAAGTCCACCGACTCCGCCAGGTCACCCGTGGGGATCGTCGCGAACGCGGGCATTCCGTAGATGCCCCGGAACGGCTCCGGCGGAACCGCGTCCGGGCCGGGGGTGGGCACGGGGCTCGTCTCAAACGCGTTGTAGTAGTCGCTCACACGCCCAAGCTCGGGCCTGACCCAACGGGAGGGTCAAGCCCGAGCGAACCTGCACCGGTACAGGAACCCACCCGCGGCTAGCGCGCCGCCGGCACCGGCACCGGCAGGGACTCCACCGCGCGGGCCAGGCTCAGCCCCCCGTACCCCTGCTCGATCTGCGTGGCGAGCAGGGCACGGACCGGTGCGATGAGGTCGGTGGGCAGCCCCTGCGCCTCCGTCGCCGCGAGGATGCTGTCCAGGCCCGCCGCGTTCATCTCCAGGCTGGAGGTGTCGGTGGAGTAGTCACCCGAGTCGATCTCCCGCGCGAAGCCGGGCAGCGCGTCGGCGGCGGCCTTCAACCAGGTCACCAGGTGCTCCGTGAGATCCGCCGCCAGGATCGACGCGGACCGGGCCAGCGCGACGGCCTGGAAGAAGCCGGCGAACATGCCGTACATCCCGCTGAGCACCGCCACATCGTGGACGGCCGCGAGGCTGGGGTCCGTACCGACGAAGACACCCCGGCCGAGGAGTCCGAGCGGCTCGCGGTGGCGCTCGTGGGCCGTGGCCGAGCCGCTGTAGAGGACGAAGGCGTCGTCGGTGCCGAGGGTCTGCGGTACGGCGTACACCGCGCCCGCCAGATAGTCGGCGCCCGCCTCCGCCGCCCAGGCGGCGAGCGCGCCGGACGGGCCGGGGGTGCTGCTGGTGAGGTTCACCAGGGTCCGTCCCTCGACCGCGCCGGCCGCCAGGGTCAGGACGGCCCGCGCGGTGTCGGTGTCCAGGACGGCGACGACGACCAGCTCGCTCGCGGCGATGGCGGTGGCGGGGTCCTCGGCCCACCGCGCGCCCCGGGCGACCAGTCCGTCGGCCCGTGACGGGGTGCGGTTCCAGACCGTGGTGGGGTGGCCCGCGTCGAGGAAGGCGGCCGCGATGGCCTGGCCCAGATTGCCGAGTCCGAGCACGGTGACGGACGGGCGGGAAGCGGTGCCGGACGTGGGGGTGGGCGTGGTGCTCATGAGGGCCTCCTGGGTGATCCGCCGTGATGCGGTGCGGTGCGGTGGGAACAGGACCAGCGTGTACGGGGGCGCTGCCGGTCCGCTGTCGGTCCGCTGCCGGTCCGCTGTCACCGACGGGGCCGACCGCAGCCGACCGCGGCCGTCACCGCGAACCGGGCGCGAGCAGGCGCGGGTTAAGGTGATCGAATGCGTTTCGGGGTGCTCGGTCCGCTGACGGTCCGGACGGCGGACGGCGGGCCGGTGACCGTGCCCGGTACGAAGGCGCGCGCCCTGCTGGCCCGCCTCCTCGTCGCCCCCGGGCACCCCGTCTCCACGGACCGGCTCGTGGACGACCTCTGGGGCGACGCCGTACCCGACCATCCGCGCAACGCCCTCCAGGGCCAGGTCTCCCGGCTGCGCGCGGCGCTGGAGCGGGCCGAGCCGGGGGCCCGGGGTCTTGTCGTCCAGGACACCGCCGGTTACCGGCTGCGGCCGGAGCCCGGGGCGCTGGACGCCGACCGGTTCGCGGAGCTGCTGCGGCGGGCCCGGGCGGGCGCGGACGCCCGGGAGCGGGTGGCCCTGCTGACCGGAGCGCTGGAGCTGTGGCGCGGTGACGCCTTCGCCGGGTACGCGGACCTGCCCTTCGCACGGGCGGCGGCCCAGCGTCTGGAGGAGGACCGGCTGACCGCCCTGGAGGACCGGCTCGCGCTCCGGGCCGGCCTCGGCGAGTACGCGGAGATCGCCGGGGAGGCGGAGGAGCTGGTCGCCGCGCACCCCCTGCGGGAGCGGCTGCGGGCCGTCCAGTTGCGGGCGCTGTACCGGGCGGGGCGCCAGGCGGACGCGCTCGCCGGGTACGAGAGCCTGCGGCGGACCCTCGACGACGAGCTGGGGCTCGCCCCGGGGGCGGAACTGGTCGCCCTGCACGGCGCGATCCTCCGGCAGGACGCTTCCCTGGACGAAAAACACCGGCGCGACGGGAGCAGCGGCCAGGCGGAGGCGGTCCCCGTGGCGGCGACCGGCCCGGAGGAGGTCCCCGTACCCCCATGGTCCGCCGGTGTCCGGCTCCCCGCGCCCGTCACCGAACTCGTCGGACGCGAGGACGCCGTGGCCGGAGCGGCCCGGCACCTCGCGGGATCCCGGCTGGTGACGCTGACCGGCCCCGGCGGGGTGGGCAAGACCCGGCTGGCCGTCGAGGTGGCGCGGCGGCAGGCGGACGGCTTCCCGGACGGGGTGGTGCTCGCGGAGTTCACCGGGCTCCCCGCCGCCCCCGGGACCGGCCCGGACGAGGTCGCCGAGGCCCTGCTGACGGTGCTGGGCGTCCGGGCGGGCGGTGACGGCGGGGCCCGGCTGTCCCCGCGTGACCGTCTGGAGCGGACCCTGCGCGAACGGCGGCTGCTGCTCGTCCTCGACAACTGCGAGCATCTGGTGGAGCCCGTCGCCGAGGTGGTGGGCGGACTGCTGCCGGGCGCGTCCGGTCTCCGCGTCCTGGCGACCAGCCAGGAGCCGCTGGGTGTCGCCGGGGAGTCGGTGCTGCCCGTACCGCCGCTGCGGCCCGCCGACGCGGTGGCGCTGTTCACCGCCCGGGCCGCCCTGCCGCCCGGTTTCACCGGCGACCCGGAGAACGCGGCAGCGCTCGCCGCCCTCTGCGCGCGCCTCGACGGTGTGCCGCTGGCGCTGGAGCTGGCGGCGGCCCGTGCGCGGAGTCTGGGCGTACACGGACTGCTGCACCGGCTCGACGACCGGTTCGCGCTGCTCTCCGGCGGCCCCCGGAACGGGCCCGCGCGCCAGCGCACCCTGCGCGCGGTGCTCGACTGGAGCTGGGAGCTGCTGGACGGGGCCGAACGGACCGTCCTGCGCAGGCTCTCCGTACAGGCGGAGGGGTGCGCGCTGGAGGCGGCGGAGGCGGTCTGCGCGGACGAGGACGGCGGGCAGGGGGACGGGGGTATCGCCGGGGGCGATGTCCTCGATCTGCTGGCCCGGCTGGTCGACCGGTCCCTCGTGGTGGTCGCGGACCGCGCCGGCGGGCCGGTGTACCGGCTGCTGGAGTCGGTGAAGGCGTACGGCGCGGAACGCCTCGAAGCGGCGGGCGAGACCGGTGCCGTACGCGACCGGCACAGCCGCCACTACGGCGGGCTCGCGCTGCGGGCCGCGCCCGGACTGCGCGGCCCGGACCAGCGGCACTGGCTGGAGCTGCTGGACGGGGCCTGTTCGGAGCTGCGCCAGGCGGTCGCCCACGCGGTACGGGAGGGCGACACGGAACGGGCGCTGCGGACGGTCGACTCGCTGGTCTGGTACTGGGTGCTCCGGGGCAGACTGGACGAGATCCGCCGGACGCTGGACCTGGTACTCGCCCTGCCGCCGACCGCGGGGGGCGGCTGTGCGCGGGTCCGGGCCCGGGTGGTGGTGTGGCGGACCGGTGTCGCCCTGCTGGCCGGGGACGCGCCGGACGCGGCCGGTGCCATCGCCGCCGCGCTGGCGCCGTACCGGGCGGACGGAGGCACGGACGATCCGGCCGGGTACGCCCGCGCGCTGTGGTTCCTGGGCGCGGCCCAGCTGGGCTCGGGTGATGTGGGTACGGGCGAGGAGCTGGCCGACGGTGCGCTGGAGCGGTTCGCGGCACTGGGCGACGACTGGGGGACGGCGGCGGCGCTGAGTCTGCGGGCGCGGCACGCGATGGCGCGCGGCGATCTGGCGGCGGTGCGGCGGGACGGGGAGCGCGGGGCGCGGCTGTTCACCGGGATCGGCGACGCCTGGGGGCGGCTCCAGACGGTCTTCCCGCTGGCGGTGCTCGCCGAGGTCGGGGGCGAGTACGAGCGGGCGGCGCGGCTGCACCGGGACGGTCTGGTGATCGCCGAGCGCCTGGGGCTCGCGGCGGAGGCGGCGAAGCGGCACACCGGTCTCGGCCGCCTCGCGCTGCTGACGGGTGACCACACACAGGCGCGCGACCACCATGAGCGGGCGCTGCGGCTCGCCCGGGAGCAGGGGCTGCGCTCGGGTGAGGCGGACGCCCGGCTGGGGCTCGCGCTGGGAGCGCGGCGGTCGGGCGATTATCCGGAGGCGGAGGGTCATCTGCGGGAGCTGCTGGTGTGGTTCCGGGAGGTGGACTACGCGCCCGGTACCGCGCTGGTCCTGGCGGAGCTGGGCTTCGTCGCGGAGCTGCGGGGCGATCCGGCCCTCGCGGCGGCCCGTCATCGCGAGGGCCTGGCGGTCGCCCGCGTCCTCGGGGACGCGCGGGCGGTGGCGCTCGCCCTGGAGGGCCTGGCGGCGGCGGACGCGGCGGCGGGCGTGTACGAGCGTTCCGCGATGCTGCTGGGGGCGGCGGGCGCGGCCCGGGATTCGGTGGGCGCGCCGCTGCCGGTGGCGGAGCGGGCGGATGTGGACCGCGCGGCGGACCGGGCGCGGGAGGCGCTGGGCGGGGCGGGGTACGCGGCGGCGGTGGCCCGGGGGAGGTCCCTCGGCGTGGACGCCGTCCTCGGCGAGGGCGGCCGTCCGGCGGGCGCCCTGGGTCATCACGGGATATCACCGCTCAAGTGAGCTGGTACGGAAGAAAACTGAGGGGCCGAAGTGTTTTCCCAGACGTAGTGTTGCCTTCGGTAACAGCCGCTCTGACCAGCAAGGATTCTTGTTTTGACGAAACTCGTTCGCGTCTCCGCCGTGGTCGCTTCCGCCGTGATCGCACCGGCGCTGGTCCTCTCCGCGCTGGCCGCCCCGGCCTCCGCCGTGGCCCCGCCGACCGGTGCGGTCTCCGCCCCGGCGGCCCCCGCCGTGAAGTCCGAGGAGGAGGACCGCATCGCGATCCTCAGGATCCTCGCGGACCCGGCGACCGGCCGAGGGCTCGCCGCCGCCGCGCAGCAGGCGCTCGACGGGACCGCCGCGGACATGCGTCACTTCCTGGAGGTCGGCCAGCACACCGCCCGCCTGGACGACGACCGGGTCCGCGTGGTCCAGATCATCAGCGCAGGCGGCAAGGGCGTGCAGCGGGAGGGCCGCGCCGCACTCGAAGCCAACACCGCCGAGGCCATCCGCCACTTCCTGGAGGTCGGCCAGCACACCGCCCGCCTGGAGGACGACCGCGTCCGCGCGGCCCAGATCATCAGCGCGGGTGGCCCTCATGTGCAGAAGGCCGGGCGGGACGCCTTCACCGCCGACACCGCCGAGGCCATCCGCCACTTCCTGAACGTCGGCCAGCACGCCGCCCGCGCCCAGGACAAGGCCGCCGAGGCCAAGGCGAAGCTCCAGGCCAAGGCCCCGGGCAAGGCGAAGGCCCAGGGCAAGGCCAAGGCGCCCCGACCCGTCTCGTCCGGGCGGCGCTGAACCGGCACCGTTCCCCCGCAGAACACCTCAGAGCACCTCAGAGCACCTCAGGGCATCGACCCCGCGTCCGGCGGGGGGGCGGTGCCCTGAGCCGTATCCGGGTGCGCGGCCGCCCGTACCCCGACAGCGGGAGTCGTGGACCGGGAGGGTCAACGACCATGACCCCGGGGGATGAGCCGTCGCCGTCGCGGCGCGGTGTCCCCGGTCCACGGCCCCTCGCCCGCACAGTATGGAGCTCTCACGTCATACGGGGGGCGGTGACCCGAGCCGTCGGGGCACCGCGACCCAGAGCGAGGAAAGCACCGATGTCACAGATTTCGATTGTCGTTCCGTGCTTCAACGAGAGTGAGGTGATCGAGAGCTTCCACACCGCGCTGACCGGTGTCCTCGAACCGACCGGCAGGGATTACGAGATCTGCTACGTGGACGACGGCAGCAGCGACCACACCCGCGCCCACCTCCAGGAGCTGGCCTCCGGCGACCCGAGGACCCGCTACACCTCCTTCAGCCGCAACTTCGGCAAGGAGTCCGCGATGCTGGCGGGGCTGCGGATGTCCCGGGGGGACGCGGTCGTCCTGATGGACGCCGACCTCCAGCACCCGCCCGCGCTGATCCCCCGGATACTGGAACTCCACGGCCACGGCTACGACCAGGTCGTCGCCCAGCGGGACCGCTCCGGCGACGGCCTGCTGCGCACCCGGCTGAGCCAGGCGTACTACCGGCTGGTCCGCCGCTTCATGGAGGTCGAGGTGGTGGACGGCGCCGGGGACTTCCGGCTGCTGTCCCGGCGCGCCGTCGACGCGCTGCTCTCCCTCCCGGAGAACAATCGCTTCTCCAAGGGGCTCTTCTCCTGGATCGGCTTCGACACCGTCACCTTCCCCTACGAGAACGTCCAGCGGGCCGCCGGACACTCCAAGTGGGGCGGCCGGCGGCTGCTCAACTACGGCATCGACGGGCTGCTCTCCTTCAACAGCCGCCCGCTGCGGGTGGCGATCCATGTCGGGCTGTGGCTCTTTGTCTCCGCCCTGCTCTACGCCCTGTGGATCGTCGGCAATGTGCTGGTGGACGGGGTGGAGACCCCCGGTTACGCCACCCTGGTCACCGTCATCGTCGGCATGAGCGGGGTCCAGATCGCCACCCTCGGGATCATCGGCGAGTATGTCGGCCGGATCTACCACGAGACCAAGAGACGGCCCCTGTATGTGATCCGGGAGACCAGCGAGTCCGGTGGCGCGGGCGGCAGGGCGCGCACCCGTTCGGGGAGCGCCCTGGCCGCGCGGACCGGCCGCCGCACCGGTGAAGGCCGGTGGTGAGCCCATGGCCATAGGAACGACCGAGCCCGAGCCCGGGACCACCGCGCACGCCCCCGAGCCCGGGACCGCCGCCACCCCCGGGACCACCGCTCCCGGGCCGGAGGGGGCCGGCCGGCTCCGGGACGGCCGGCCGCTCGCCCTGGCGGCGCTGCCCCTGGCCCTACTGGCCCTCGCCTCCTGGTACGGGCGGCACACCCGGCCCAGCGCCGACGAGTGGTGCTTCCTGCCCCATGTCCGCGACGAGGGCGGGGTGCTCGGCCTGATCGACAAGTTCTGGTCGACCGACAACGGGCGGGTCGGCAACGGCCTGCTCGTCGGTCTCTACGCCGAGTTCCCCGTCGCCGGACACCAGTGGTACCCGGTGCTCAGCGGGGCGCTGATGCTCCTGCTGCTGTGGTGGACCACCGCCGCACTGCTGCGCCGCGCCGCCGTGGCGGTCCCGCGCGGGATCCCGCTGCTGGTCGCCGGGATGGTCGCGGCGGTCTTCCTCTTCGCGACGCCCAATACGTACAAGACGTTCTACTGGCCCGCCGCCTCCGTCTCGCACACCCTGGCACCGGTGCTCTGTGTCGCCGCCGCCCTCCCGCTGCTGCGCGGACGCGGGCGCCGGGGCCGGATCGCCGCGCTGGCCGTGGCCGCCGGGGCGGGGGTCTTCATGGGGACCCTCTCCGAGGAGGCGTCGGTGGTCTCCCTGGTGGTGCTGGGCGGGGTGGTCCTCTTCGCCCCGCTGCTGGTCGCCGAGCGGGTCCGGCGGTACGTGCGGATCTGGGCGGTGACCGCCGGGGCCGGGATCGCGGTGGGCACCCTGGTCCTGCTGACCTCGCCCGGCTCGCGCCACCGCAGGGAGCGGTACGACGCCGAACGGATGTCGATGTTCTCGCCGGAGGCGCTGGGCGGGGCGTTCGAGGGGTTCCTGGAGATCCTCGGGATCGTGGTCACCACCTGGGAGTACGCGGGGGCCTTGGCCGCCGGGGTACTGCTCGGGCTGGTGGCCCGGCGCACAGCTCCGCCCGGGGCCTCTTCGGACGACGTACTGGTCCGCCCGGTGCGGGCGCGGGTGGTGCTGCCGCTGATCGCGGGGGCGTTCCTGGTCTCCGGCTATCTGTGCACGGTGATCACGTACCCGGTCTTCCAGGAGCGGGTGGTGACCACCGAGCGCACCTGGAACGACTATCTGCTCGTCTGGGTGGTCCTGCTGGTGGCGGCGGGGGCGTTCCTCGGCCACCGGCTGCGGACCCCTGTGCGGGGGGTACGGGTACGGGCCGGCACGGGGTTCGCGGCGGCGGGCCTGTGCGTCGCGGCGCTGATCGGGCTGACCCTGCCGGTGGTCGACCTCGGCGGGCGGATGGCGACCCGGGCGGAGCGCTGGGACCGCCAGGACGCCTATCTCCGGGCGGGCGCGGCCCGGGGCGAGACCGTCATGCCGTACACCCCGACCCGGGTGGGGCGGATGCTGGAACCGTTCGCGCTGCGGGGGAAGCGGAAGTGGCCCGCGCGGTGCGTGGCGGAGTACTACCGGCTGGAGCGGGTGACGTACGCGCCGGTCCGCCACTGGTGAATGACTGGCCGGGGCCGCCGCACGGCCCCGGCACCTCGGCTGATCGACCTTCGGTCAGTCGCGGAGAAAGGCCAGTACCTCGCGTTCGAACCGGTCGCCCGCCTCCAGATGGGGCAGATGGCCCACGCCGTCCAGCTCCACCAGCCGGGCGCCGGGGATCGCGGCGGCGGCACGGCGGCCCAGCACCGGGAAGTTCCCGAGCTTCGCCCGGTTCTCGGGTGTCGCGTACGACTTGCCGACCGCCGCCCGGTCCTCCTGGCCGATGACCAGCAGCACCGGCAGCCGCAGCCGGGGCAGATCGGCGACCACCGGCTGGTGGTAGGCCATCTGATAGGTCCGGGCGGAGGCCAGCGCCCAGCGCGGGTACTCGGCGCCGAGGGTGACGCGGTACCGCAGCTCGACATTCCGCTCGTACGCCCGCCGCCAATGGACCACGTACGACCGGTAGAAGGCGCGGATCCCGGCGAGGTCGGTATTGGCCAGCTCGTCGGCGAACAGCCGCTCGGTGGTGTGGGCGGGCACCAGCTCGCGGTAGTCCTCCAGGCCCACCGGGTTCGCCAGCACCAGCCGCCGGACGCGGTCCGGGTGGACCAGCGCGAAGCGCACCGCGAGCATGCCGCCCATCGAATGGCCGATCACATCGGCACGGTCGACGCCGAGATGGTCCAGCAGGGTCACGGTGTGACCGGCGAGCAGCTCGAAGGTGTAGTCCAGCGCGGGCTTGGAGGAGCGGCCGAAGCCGATCTGATCGGGGACGACGACCCGGTGCCCGGCGTCGGCGAGGGCGCGGGCGGTGGGCTCCCACGACCCGCCGTCGAAGTTCTTGCCGTGCAGAAGCAGCACGGTCCGCCCGGTGGCCGGGCCGGTGGGGGCGATATCGAGATGGGCCAGGGTCACCGTCTCGCCCTGGACGACCAGCCGGAGATGGCGCACCGGGAAGGGGGACGGGAAGCCCTCCATCGCGATGCCCAGCGGTGTGTCGTAGGAGGGGTTACGGGGGCGCGCGGGCGCGGTGGCGGTCGTCTGCCCGGTGGCGTGCCCGGCGGCGCCGAGCGCCAGGGCGGCGCCCGTGCCCGTGGTCAGAAAGGTGCGGCGGGTGTTCATGGGGATCCCTCCAGCGGTCCAAGGTCCGGCCGGTAAGGGAGAGTTGATCCGGGCGCGGCCGGTTCCGTTCCCGGGGGCCGGTCCGCCGTGGTTCAGTCCGCCGGGAGCCGGTCCTCCGGTACGGGGTAGGGGCCGCCGATCCCCCACGCCTGGTGCATCGCCGCCGCGAACGCGCCCGCGAGCCGGTGTTCGCCCGAGGGGCCGGGGTGGGTGCCGTCATAGGTGTCCCGGTCCAGCCGGTACCCCTCCGGCGCCGACGCGAGCAGCAGCGGTGACGCGGGGGTGTCCAGATCCGCCACCGTCTTCGCCAGCAGCTCGTTGAAGCGGTCGCACTCGACGGCGAAGGGCTCGTCGTCACGGGCCCGGACATTGGGGATCACCGGCAGCAGCACCATCCGCACGGCGGGGGCGGCGGCGCGCGCCCCGGCGATGAAGCGGCGGACATTGGCGGCGGTCTGGTCGCTGTTGGTGTAGAAGCCGAGGTCGATCAGGCCGAGCGAGACCAGCAGCACATCGACCCGGTGCTCGGCCACGGTCTCCCCGATCACCGGGGCCATGTGGAACCACCCCTCGCCCCACCCCGCGAGATGGCGCCGGGCCTCGGCGGGAAAGGCGGGATCGGCGTACTCCTCGGAGACGGGGGCACCCGCCGAGGTGTCGTAGAGCGCGGTCCTCGGGCCGACGACACTGAAACGGTCCGCGCCGAGGGTGGCGTCCAGATGCCGCCACATGCGATAGCGCCAGGTGTGGTCGCCGGCACAGCCGATGGTCATGCTGTCACCGACGAAGAGGAATCGCATGAGGGAAATGATGACGGATCACCCCCCGCCCCCGCGATGTGAACCCGCCCACGGCCCCTCCGGTGTCGTACGGCTGGACCTGGGGTACTTCATCCGCCCCGCACCGGAGACGGGCGGCGACCACCCCCGCGCGGAGCCCGCCTTCGCGTATCTGGTGCGGCGGCGCGAGGGGCTGCTGCTGTTCGACACGGGGATCGGTACGGGGGATCCGGGGGCGGAGGCGCGTTACCGGCCCCGGCGGCGGGATCTGCGGGCGGCACGAGTGCGGGCGGAGATCGAGGACGGCCCCGAGCCCCGAGCCGGCTCGGGCGGACGGTCTCGTAATTCCAGCCCGTCCGGCGATTGAGGACGGACCTCGGCCCCGAATCGGCTCGGGCACACGTCGGGGCCAGCCCCGAACCCCGCTCCTCAATCGCCGGAGGGGCTGATTTTTGAGGCTCCCGCTCCTCACAATCCCCCAGACTCCGTCCGGGGGTATCCCCATGAGGCTGGGTCTTCTCTGGATCGGGCGCACGGCCAGAGCGCGGGGTGACGGTGCTCGCGGGGCAGGCGTACGACTTCGCCTCCGAGTACGCGGCGGCCGAACTCGCGCGCAGGGCTGCGGTGGAGGGGCTGGAGCCGCCGCGTCCGCCGTACCGGTCCTGGCTGGACCGGCTGGCGGAGTACGACCCCCACGGCGTGTGGTTCGCCCACGACACGGCGACCTGGGCGTCGAAATTCAGCCCGTCCGGCGTTTGAGGACAGACCTCGGCCGGACGGTCGCGTAATTCCAGCCGGTCCGGCGATTGAGGACGGACCCGAGGCCCGAGTCGGCTCGGGCACACGTCGGGGCCAGCCCCGAACCCCGCTCCTCAATCGCCGGAGGGGCTTGATTTTGAGGCCCCCGCTCCTCAATCGCCGGAGGGGCTGATTTTTGAGGCTCCCGCTCCTCAAAATCTCCCAGACTCCGTCCGGGGGGGGACCCCATGAGGCTGGGTTTTGAGGCGCCCGTGCCTCAGACCCGGAAAGGGCCCCTCGGGCGCACCGCGCAGGCCGTGCCGAGGCCATGGCAGGCTAAAGCCATGCGTTCGTACTCGTACGTCACCGGTGCCGCCGCCGCGCTCATGATGCTGGCCTCGGCCGCCGCCCCGCCCGCCGTCGCCGATGATGACGGTGGCAAGGGGTTCACCATCCAGGACGAGCGGATCCGCGAGTCCAGCGGGCTCGCCGCCAGCCGTGCGCATCCCGGCGTTTACTGGACGCACAACGACCAGGACAAGGCGCGGATCTTCGCGGTCGACGGGAAGACGGGGAAGACCGTCGCGACGATCACGTTCACCGGTGTCGGGGTGCCCCGGGACATGGAGGCGATCTCCGTCGGCTCCGACGGGCGGATCTACATCGGCGACATCGGCGACAACTTCAAGGGCCGCTGGGACCATGTGTGGATCTACTCGCTGCCCGAGCCGGAGACCCTGCGGAACGCGACCGTACGCGCCACCCAGTACACCGTGAAGTACGCGGACGGCCCGCGCGACGCCGAGGCGTTGATGATCCACCCGAAGACGGGCCGCGCCTATATCGCCTCCAAGGTGGAGAACGGCGGCAAGCTGTACGAGGGCCCGGCGAAGCTCTCCCCCACCGGGACCAATGTGTTCAAGCCGGTCGGCAAGGTCCCCTGGGTGACGGACGGCGCCTTCTCCCCCGACGGCGAGCAGCTGGTGCTGCGCTCGTACTTCAGTGCCCGGGGGTACGCCTGGAAGGACGGCCGGCTCGGCAAGGACTACCGGGTCAGGGTGCCGATCCAGGGTCAGTCGGAGTCCGTGACCTATACCGCCGACGGATCCGCGCTGCTCTTCGGCTCCGAGGGCGGGCAGAGCGACGTCGAGCGGGTCGCGGTCGAGGGCGGTGACGGCAAGGGCTCCGGCAAGGGCGGGGCCTCGGCCGACGGCGACTCCGACGGGGACGGCATCGTCGACCGCAATGGCTTCACCAACGCGATCCTGGCGCTGGGCGCGCTGGCGCTGCTCTTCCTGGGGGTGCGCAAGCTGCTGCGCAAGTGACGACGACGGGGGCCGCCCGGTTCCGAAGGGCCGGTTCCGGGCGGCCTGCCGCGGACCCGCGGGGGGCGGGGTGCGCGAACGGGAAGTCCTCCGGCCGTACGGGGTCGCACGGATGGGAGGCCCGCCGTACCGGCGGAGCGGTCCGGGGACAGACGCCTCCGCTCGGTGAGGGGAAGCTAGCAGCGGATTCCGCTCGCCACGACCGGGGCACTGCGGAGAATCCCGGTGGAACGGGGCCATTCCGCCCCGGGTTCACAGGTGTTTCCTCAGCGGGACACAGCGCACGCACAGCCACAGGGCGGTTTCTGTGCGTATTCGGGTACGGGCCCCAGGCCCCCCGGGGTCAGCGCTCCCCGTCCGCCTCCACCGCCGCGCGCCGCCTGCCGATCAGCGCCTCCAGCCCGTCCAGTACCCGCTGGAGCCCGAAGTCGAAGTGGTCGACATCCCGGCTGAAGGTGTCATCGGAGAGCGTCGCCGACACCGGGTACTCCCCGGAGAGCATCGCCCGCTCCAGATAGGGCGACTGCTGCCGCCAGAACTCCTCCTCGCTCTGGCCCGTCTCCTCCTGCGCCTGGGCCGCGTCCGCCTCGGCGAGCGCCATGCCCGTGACATAGCTCTGGACCAGCAGCATCACGGAGAGCAGTTCGGGGTCGTCGAGCCCCGACGGCCGCAGCCCACTCAGCGCCATCTCCATCGCCCGCAGTGAGCTGGGGCCGAGCAGGGTGCGGGCCCGGTTGACCCTGAGCAGCCAGGGGTGGGCCCGGTAGAGGTCGCGGTAACCGTGGGCCATGGCGCGCACGGTGGTCCGCCAGACCTCGTCCCGGTCGGCGCACTCCGCGGGGGCGGCGTCGGCCGGGGGGCCGGGGTCGGTGACCCGGTCCAGCATCAGATCGAGGAGTTCGTCCTTGCCGGGCACATAGCGGTAGAGGGTCATCGTGCCGGTGCCCAGCTCGGCGGCGATCCGGCGCATGGAGACCGCGGCGAGCCCCTCCGCGTCGGCGACCGCGATGGCGGTGGCCACGATCCGGTCGAGGGTCAGCCCCGGCCGCGGACCCCGGGTGGGGCGTTCCCCCGTGCCCCACAGCAGGTCAAGCGTGCGGCTGAGGTCACCGCTGCCGCTCGTCTCGGTCGTCATGGCCTCACTTTAAACCTCGTCCGGGAATGCCGGGGAAAGCCGGTGGACAGAAACTGGGTACGGTGTACCCTCTACCGAGTACGCCGTACCCAGTTTTTATTTCCGGGGCGGTGCGCGGGCGCTGTTCGACGCCCTCAGCGACAACGGGGAGGACCCATGACCGAGTACGCCGTGCACGCGGAGGCACTGGAGAAGAGGTACGGGGAGAAGCGCGCCCTCGACGGCTTCGACCTGGCGGTCCGCCCCGGGACCGTGCACGGGCTGCTCGGGCCCAATGGCGCGGGCAAGACCACCGCCGTCCGGGTGCTGGCGACGCTGCTCCGGTTCGACGGGGGGCGGGCCCGGGTCGCCGGGATCGATGTGGCCCGCCGGCCCCGTGAGGTCCGCGGCCGGATCGGGCTCACCGGCCAGTACGCCGCCGTGGACGAGCTGCTGACCGGGCGGCAGAACCTGGAGATGTTCGCCCGGCTCTTCCACCTCGGCGGCCGGCGGGCCGCGCTGCGCGCCGCCGAGCTGCTGGAGCGGTTCGATCTGACGGACGCCGCCGACCAGGGCGCGGGCGGCTACAGCGGCGGTATGCGCCGCAGGCTGGACCTGGCCGCGTCGATGATCCTCGCCCCGGAGGTGCTCTTCCTGGACGAGCCGACGACCGGGCTCGACCCGCGCGGCCGGGGCGAGGTGTGGGAGGCCGTCAGGGCGCTGGTCGCGGGCGGCACCACGGTCCTGCTGACCACGCAGTATCTGGAGGAGGCGGACCGGCTGGCCTCCCGGATCACCGTGATCGACCAGGGCCGGGCCATCGCCGACGACACCCCCGACCGGCTGAAGGGCAGGGTCGGCGGGGACCGGATCGAGGTCGTGGTCACCGATCCCGCCGATCTGGAGACCGCGGTGGCGGCGGTCGCCCGGGTCGCCGACCACATCCCCGAGACGGATCCGCTGGAGCGCCGGGTGCACGCCCCGGTCACCGACCGGGTCGCCGCCCTGACCGATGTGGCCCGCACCCTTCAGGACCGGGGGATCGCCGTGGAGGACATCGGGCTGCGCAGGCCCAGCCTGGACGATGTCTTCATGCGGCTGACCGGGCACCGTACCGAGCGCGAGGAGGCCGCCGTATGACCGGAACCCTGGAGAAGACCGCCCCCACGGGCGGGCCCGCCACCGCCCCAGCGGTCGATCTGACCGTCCCGGGCCCCGGTGAGCGCCGGCTCTACTGGACCCTCATGGACTGCTGGAACGTGATCCGCCGGGGGCTCACCCACTACCGCCGCCAGCCCGTGCTGCTGGTCTGGCAGCTCGGCTTCCCGATCATGTCGGTGCTGCTGTACGCGTATGTCTTCGGCGGGGCGATGAAGCCGCCGGGCGACGGCGGGGACTACAAGGACTTCCTGATGCCCGGGATGTTCGTGATGACGATGGCCTTCGGCTTCATGTCCACCGCGACCGCCGTGGTCAACGACGCCGTCAAGGGGGTGATCGACCGCTTCCGCTCGATGCCGATGGCCCCCTCGGCGGTGGTCGCCGGGCGCGGCGGGAACGATCTCCTGGTCGCCACCGCCGAACTGACCATCCTGGCCGCCACCGCGCTGGCCACCGGCTGGCGCTCGGACGCCGGACTCCTCGGCACGGCCGCCGCCTTCGGACTGCTGCTGTGGCTGCGCCTCTGTCTGATCTGGGTCGGCATCTGGCTGGGCCTGCTCGTCCCCAACCCGGAGGCGGCGGGCGGTCTCTACGCGGCGGTCTTCCCGCTCACGATGATCTCCAGCATCTTCGCCCCGCCGTCCTCCATGCCCGACTGGCTGGGCGCCGTCGCCGCCTGGAACCCCATCTCCTCCACCGCCTCCGCCACCCGCGAACTCTTCGGCAACCCGGTCGCGAGCGACGGCTCCTGGATCCAGGAGAACGCCCTGCTGATGTCCGTCCTCTGGCCCCTGGCGATCACGGCCGTCTTCCTCCCCCTGGCCGTCCGCCGCTTCCAGCACCTGAGCCGCTGACCCCTGCGGCCGTACGGACGAGGGCCCCCGCGGAAGTCTCCGCGGGGGCCCTCGCCGGCGTACCGGATCAGCCGGTCACAGATGCTCGATGACATAGTCCACGCAGGCCGTCAGGGCCTGGACGTCGGACGGGTCGATCGCCGGGAACATGGCGACGCGGAGCTGGTTGCGGCCGAGCTTGCGGTAGGGCTCGGTGTCCACGATGCCGTTGGCGCGCAGCGCCTTGGCGACGGCGGTGGCGTCGATGTCGTTCTCGAAGTCGATCGTGCCGATGACCTGGGAGCGCTTGGCCGGGTCGGTGACGAACGGGGTGGCGTACTTGGACTCCTCGGCCCAGCCGTACAGCGCCCGCGCCGAGGCGGCGGTGCGCTCGACGGCCCAGTCCAGGCCGCCCTGGCCGTTGAGCCACTTCAGCTGCTCGTTCAGCAGGAAGAGGGTGGCCAGCGCCGGGGTGTTGTACGTCTGGTTCTTCAGCGAGTTGTCGATCGCGGTCGGCAGGCTGAAGAACTCCGGGATGTGCCGCCCGGAGGCGTGGATCCGGGCCGCGCGCTCCAGCGCCGCCGGGGAGAAGGCGGCGATCCAGAGGCCGCCGTCGGCGGCGAAGGACTTCTGCGGGGCGAAGTAGTAGACATCGCTCTCGGTGATGTCCACGGGCAGCCCGCCCGCGCCGGAGGTCGCGTCCACCAGCACCAGCGCGCCCTCGTCGGCGCCCGCGACCCGCTGGATCGGGGCGGCGACACCGGTGGAGGTCTCGTTGTGGGTCAGCGCGTAGACGTCGACGCCCGCCTCGGCGACCGGCACCGGGTGGGTGCCGGGCTCGGAGGCGACCACGGTCGGGTCGGCCAGCCAGGGGGCGAGCTTCGCCGCCTTGGCGAACTTGGAGGAGAACTCCCCGAAGGTCAGATGCTGGGAGTGGTTGTCGATCAGGCCATGGGTCGCGATGTCCCAGAAGGCGGTGGAGCCGCCGTTGCCGAGGATCACCTCGTATCCCTCGGGGAGCGAGAAGAGGTCCCGCACCCCCTGGCGTACCTCGCCGACCAGGTTCTTGACCGGGGCCTGGCGGTGGGAGGTGCCGAGGAGGGAGGAGCCGGTGGCGGCGAGGGCGTCCAGCGCCTCCGTGCGCACCTTGGAGGGGCCCGCGCCGAAACGGCCGTCGGCGGGCTTGATGTCAGCGGGAATCTGGATATCAGCCACGCACGGAGCGTATCCGGTCCCCGCCCGGACGGGACGCGCGGTCCGTCGGCTGAGACGGCCCGTCCACGGCGCCGGAGCCCGTCACACCCCGGGCCACCGGAGCCCGGACCCGTACACCCCGCGCGGCACAGCCGGAAAGGCGGCCGGAAGAACGACCGGAAAAGCGGCCGGAAAGATCACCCCTTCTGGTGCAGCGACAGCGCGTGCAGATGCTCCACCAGGGCGATCAGGACGAACTTGCTGGACGAGTGGTCCCGCGCGTCGAACTCCACCAGCGGCACGTCCCCCGTCAGCGCCAGCGCCTGCCGGATGTGCTCATCGCTGTGGAGCGGCCCGCCGAAGTCGTTCACCGCCACGATGTACGGCATCCCGTGGTGCTCCAGCCGGTCCAGCGCGTACCAGGCGTCGGTCAGCCGGCGGGTGTCCACCAGCACCACCGCGCCGATCGTCCCCGCGAGCAGCCGCTCCCACAGGAACCAGAAACGCTCCTGCCCCGGCGCGCCGAAGAGATAGAGGATGCTGCGGTCGTCGATGGTGATCCGGCCGAAGTCGAAGGCGACCGTGGTGGCGTTCTTGGTGGCGACCCGGCTGGTGTCCTCCATCGTCCGGCCCGCTCTGCTCATCACCTCCTCCGTGTGCAGCGGCCGTATCTCACTGACGGAGCGCACCATGGTCGTCTTGCCGACCCCGAACCCGCCGACCACGGCGATCTTCAGGGCGTTCTCCGCCTGCCCGGGCGGTACCGGGCGGCGCTCGGGCGCGGTGGCCGCTCGCGTGTCGCGGGTCATCGCCGGTGGACGGTGCCGGTCATCGAGTGTTGCCTTCCGAGGGGTGGCGGGGGCATAACTGGAGCCGTGAGTTCCTGATCAAGTGTTCGTCACTATAGGAGAGTTGGCGATCACTTTGGGCGCCACCCCCGCGCTTTGCCAAGAGCCGTACCGGTACAAGGATCGCGCCCGGCCCGTTTCATCGCCGTAAAGCGGTCCGAGCCGGGCATGCTGAGCCCCATGGCCGATCATCCGCCGGCGGCCGAACTGGCGTCCGCGCTCCGGCGCGCGCTCCGGGGAGCCGTCGACTTCTCCGTCACCGCCCGCGCTCTGACCACCATGGACGCCTCGAACTACCGTCGGGTGCCGCTCGGGGTCGTCTCCCCGTACGACACCGACGACCTCGCGGCGGCCCTGGAGGTCTGCCGTCGGTACGGCGTCCCCGTCGTCCCGCGTGGCGGCGGTACGTCGATCGCGGGCCAGGCCACTGGTACCGGGGTCGTGCTCGACTTCACTCGCCACATGAACGCCGTGGTTGACGTGGACCCCGGGCTCCGTACCGCCGTCGTCCAGCCCGGCGCCGTCCTGGACCGGCTCCGCGACGCCGCCCGCCCCCACGGCCTGACCTTCGGGCCCGACCCCTCCACCCACTCCCGCTGCACCCTCGGCGGAATGATCGGCAACAACGCCTGCGGCGCCCACTCGGTCGCCTGGGGCACCACCGCCGACAATGTCCGCGCCCTCTCCGTCCTCACCTACCGGGGGAGCGCACTACGGCTGGAAAAGAACGGTCCGCCCGGCCCGCCCGGCACCGCCGAACTCATCCGGGAGCGGCTCGCCCTGCTCCGTACCGGCTATCCGCCCGGACTCCCCCGCCGGATCTCCGGCTACGCCCTGGACGCGCTGCTCCCCGAGAACGGCCCCGACCCCGCCCGCGCCCTCTGCGGCAGCGAGGGCACCCTCGCCGTGGTCACCGAGGCCACCCTCCGGCTGGTGCCGCTGCCCGCCGCCCGCGCCCTCGCCGTCCTCGGCTACGCCGACGAGGGGGACGCCGCCGACGCCGCCGCCGGGCTGCTGGCGTACGGGCCGCTCACCGTCGAGGGCATGGCGGACGACCTCGTACCCGCCGAATCCGCCGGACACACCGGACACAGCAGAGACACCGGACGCACCGGACTGCCGCGCGGGCGCGCCTGGCTCTTCGTGGAGACCGGCGGCGCCACGGCGGCCGAGGCCCGCGCCCGCGCCGGGGAGATCGCCCGCGCGGGCGGCGCCCTGGACACCGCCGTGGTCGACGACCCCGCCACGGTCCGCGCCCTCTGGCGGATCCGCGAGGACGCGGCGGGCACCGCCACCCGGCTGCCCGACGGCACCGAGGCCTGGCCCGGCTGGGAGGACTGCGCGGTACCGCCCGCCCGCCTCGGCGCCTATCTGCGGGAGTTCCGCGCGCTGCTGGCCGCGTACGGGCTGCGCGGCGCCCCCTTCGGCCACTTCGGCGAGGGCTGTGTCCATGTCCGGATCGACCTCGATCTGCTCACCACACCCGGGATCCGCCGCTTCCGCGCCTTCTCCGAGGAGGTCGCCGCACTGGTCGTCGCCCACGGCGGCTCGCTCTCCGGCGAGCACGGCGACGGACAGGCCCGCGCCGAACTGCTGCCCAGGATGTACGGGGACGAACTCGTCCGGGTCTTCGGCGCGTTCAAGGACCTCTGGGACCCGGACGGCGGCCTCAACCCGGGCATCCTCGCCCGCCCCGCACCCCTCGACACCAACCTCCGCTTCGATGTCCTGCCCCGGACCCCCGTCGACGTGGTCTTCGGCTACCCCGGCGACGGCGGCGACTTCGCGGGCGCCGTCCGCCGCTGTGTCGGCGTCGCCAAGTGCCGTACGGAGGAGCCCGCGACGGGGTCGGTGATGTGCCCCTCGTACCGGGTCACCGGCGAGGAGGCCCACTCCACCCGGGGACGGGCCCGGCTGCTCCACGAGATGCTCGCCGGGGAGATCGTCACCGGCGGCTGGCGCTCACCGGAGGTCCGGGACGCGCTCGACCTCTGCCTGGGCTGCAAGGGGTGCCGCAGCGACTGCCCGGTCGGCGTCGACATGGCCACCTACAAGGCTGAGTTCCTCCACCACCATTACGCGGGCCGGCTCCGCCCCCGCGCCCACCACGCGCTGGGGCGGCTGCCGTCCTGGCTGCGGCTGGCGGCCCCCCTCGCCCCCGTGCTCAACCCCCTCGGGCGCCTCCGCCCGCTCGCCGCCCTCGCCCTGCGCGCGGCCGGACTCACCCCCGAACGACCGCTGCCCCCGCTCGCCCGTACCCCCTTCCGGCCCGCCGCGACCCCTGGGGACGGGCCCCGGGTGGTGCTCTGGCCCGACACCTTCACCCGGTATCTGAGCCCCGAGGTCGGCCATGCGGCGGTACGGGTCCTGGGCGCGGCCGGTATCGGTGTCGACCCGCCGCCGGGGCGGGTCTGCTGCGGGCTCACCTATCTCTCCACCGGACAGCTCGACCGGGCCCGGCGGGTGCTGCGCCGCACCCTCGACACCCTGGAGCCACGGCTGGCGGCGGGGGCCACCGTGACCGTGCTGGAGCCGAGCTGCGCGGCGGCGCTCCGCGCCGACCTCCCGGAGCTGCTGGGCGCCGACCCGCGCGCCCGCCGCCTCGCGGACGCGGTGCGCACCTTCGCCGAGACCCTGGCGGAGCACGCCCCGGAGTGGACCCCGCCCCGCCTGGACCGCCCCGTCGCCGGCCAGCTCCACTGCCACCAGCACGCCGTCCTCGGCTCCGGCCCCGACCGGCGGCTGCGCGAGAGCGCCGGGCTGACCGGCGACCTCAGCGGCGGCTGCTGCGGCCTCGCGGGCAACTTCGGTTACGAGAAGGGCCACTTCGGGATCTCCGCCGCCTGCGCCGGGGAACAGCTCCTCCCCGCCGTCCGCGCGGCACCGCCCGGCGCGGTCCTCCTCGCGGACGGCTACTCCTGCCGCACCCAGCTCGCCCAGCTCGGCGGGGTCCGCGCCCGCCACCTCGCGGAGGTCCTGGCGGACGCCCTCCCGCCGGAGACCCTCCCATCGGACACCCGCCGGCCGGACACCCGCCAACCGGACGGCTGAGGCGTTCCTCAGGGGGCGTCCCCGGGGTCGGGGGTGTCGTGGAGGCCGGTGAGGACCGTGTCCAGGGGGAGGTCCTGGTCCTTGGCGGTGGACCAGCGGTCGAGGACCCGGCCTATCGCCTCGGCGGGCTCCGCGGGGAGGCGGGCCGCGCGGAGGGTGTCGGCTATCTCGTCCATCTCGGGGCCCCAGCGCCAGGCGCGGGCGGCCACGCTGGGGAGATAGCCCGGGTCGGCGAGGATCGGCGGGCTGTGGGTACGGGCCTCCTCGGTCAGCAGCTCCGCGACCCCGTGGTGGGCGGCGAGCGCGTGCGCTATCCCCGCGAGGGCCCGCGCCGACTTCTGGTACCCGGCGAACGCCATCTTCAGCGCCGACGCCGAACCCACCTCGTCCCCGGCGGACCGCACCCGTACCCCCGTACCCGCGAACAGCGACGCCACCGACGCCACCAGCGGCGCCGCGCCCGCCAGATAGAGCCGGGCCGTGCGCCCGCCGGCCGGGGGCGGGCCGATGATCGCACCGTCCACGACCGAGCACCCCGCGAGCACCTCCGCGATCCGCCGCACCCGCTGCGGGCTGACCGCGTTGGCCTCCACGTACACCCCCCGCCAGCCCAGCGCGGCCACCCGCCCCGCGACCTCCTCCGCCGCGTGCGGAGGGCAGACCGAGAGCACCGTGGAGCCCCGCTCCAGGGCCTCGCCGAGGGTGTCGCACGGCTCCAGACCGGCGCTCCCGGCCCGCTGCCGGGTCCGCGGGGAGCGCCCCTCGGCCACCCACAGGACCCGGTGGCCGCGCGCCACCACGTGCCCGGCGAGCGGGGCGCCCATCGCCCCGGGGTGCAGCAGGACGACGGTGGTCACGTGGCGTCCCCCGGCGGCAGATCCGGGACGAACCGCTCCTGGTGCGCCGCCAGCGCCTCCTGGAGGCCCACGGCCATCGGCGAGCGGGCGCCCGGATGTCCCGCGAGCCGGCGCGCGAACTGCGCCAGCCGTTTTCGTACGCTCTCCGTGCCCCGGCGTGCATCGATCACCATCACATCGTGCACCTGCACCGCGGCGCCTTCCAGATCGCCCCGGCCCATCCGGGCCGTCGCCAGGTCCAGCCGGGCCAGCGACATCTCCCCCAGGCGGCGCTGGGCCGGGACGGCCGCCTCGAAACGGCGCACCGCGTCCGCGGCGGCGACCTCCGCGTCCGCCAACTGCTGGCGCCCGCCCAGCCAGAGCTGGGTACTGCTCAGATAGAAGAGCTGCTTCTCCAGCGGGAACGCCATCATCCCGCCCAGGGGGTCGTCCTCCGCGCCGACCCGCTCCCGCAGCCGGTCGGCGTGGAGCAGCGCCGTCAGCGCCTCCGCGCCCTGCCGCAACTGACCGTGCGCGCGGGCCCTGATCGCGGCCAGCCGGATCGCCGCGGTGCCCCGCTCGGGGACGAAGTGGGCGCCCGCGTCGGCGAGCCGTACGGCGTCCTGGGGGCGGCCGTCCCAGTAGGCGATCAGCGCCTGGAGCCCCCGGACCCAGGCCCGCAGCCCGTTGTGTCCGGCCGCCTCGCCGCAGAGGAAGGCGGTCCGCGCCTGGGTGTCGGCGGCCTCGTAACGGCCCAGGTCGAAGCTGGCGTTGGCGAGCACCCCGCAGAGGATGCCCGCGGCGAGATAGAGGTCGAGGGTGTGATGGGGCGGCTGGCGGCCCTCGATGAGTTCGAAGGCGCGGTTGCGCAGCCGCCGCACCTCGGTGAAGAGCGGGCCGACGGGCCGGTGTGGATAGGTGAGCATCATCCGCCGGATATCGGCCTCCAGTTGCTCCAGGGTCGCCGGGCCGACATTGCTGCCGTCGACCTTGACGGCGAAGTCGGCCGACTCATTGGCCGCCGCCATCACCACGTCCTCCGCCTCCTCCGCCGGGCCGCCGGGGCCGCCCCGGCCGCCGAGCACACCGGCGTACCAGGGGTCGGCGGCGCGGCGCCGGTCCACCGCCGCGCCGCCGCCGGGCGCGGGGGGTACGAAGAGCCGGTCCACGCCGACGGGCCGGAAGAGATGGGCGAGGATGCGCCGGGCCTCCTTGCGGGGCTGACCCTTGATCTCGCCCCGGGCCCAGCGGATGAACTGGCGCCGCTCGATCGTCGCCGTGGCGAGGTTCCGCGGCCCCTCCAGGGCCGCCAGCTCCCGCGCCGCCTCCTGGTAGCGGCGGCGGAACACCTCCGGGTCCCGCCATCCTCGCTGGGTGATCAGCTGCTGAAAGAGAGTCGAGCTGGGAGGCTCCATCGTGCCCACTGCCCCTTCCGGTCCGGGTTGCACGAGCCAACGCTAGACATCAACTCCCTCCGGACAAACGGGTATCCGGCGGTATCACCTGTCCGGCGACGACACGGCACAGAGCTGACGCAACACGACGTGACACGTCTCCTTCCCGACACTCGTGACGACCGGCGCGACGGGTGCAGGATCTACCTCCCCCGGTACGGCCGTGCCGGGGCCGAACAGCCGGATCGTTCATGCCGCACCGCCCACAGGCCGGATACCCCCCCTCAGGTCGTCCCTTGACGACCTGGCCCCGGCCGGAAGGAGGCCGCTGTGAGCCGCCCGGTCCCGAGCAGCGCGGGGCCGGGACGGATTCCCCCGACTCACCGCCTCGACCGAATGAGGAGTCATGAGCCCGTCGACCGTTCCGCCCCCGCCGACCTCCCGGGCCGCGACCGACCGCACCGTCGCGCCCGCGTCGCCCGTACTCGTACCCGTAGCCGCGCCTGTGTCCGTGCCTGTGCCTGTGCCTGTGCTCGTGTCCGGGCCCGTGTCCGCCGGCACCGGGCCGGCCGGCCGGCCGCCGCGCATAGGGCGGGGCCGGCCCCGCCGGTGGACCGCCGGGAGGCGGGCGCGGAACGGAGGGGTGCGATGACCTCCGAGGAGGACCGGGTGGGCCGGGTGGGCCGGGTCGTACGGGACAGGGCGACCGGGGCGGTGGGCCGGGTGATGGGCCATGTCGGCGGGCGGGTGCAGCTCCGTCCACTGCGCGGGGGGTGCGAGTGGGACGCCCTGCCGGAGGATCTGACCGCCCTGGATGTGTCGGAGACTGCCGGGACGCTCGGACTGCCCGACACGCTCGACTCCCTGGAGCCCCTGGAGCCCCTGGAGCCCCTGGAGCCTTGGGGGCCCTTGGAGCCCTTGGGTGAGATGCCGCCGGAGTGGCCGCCGCACGGCGGGATCCCCCGGCAGCCGGACGGCCGGGGCGCGGACCGCCCGTACGGCGACGGCGAGCGCGGCGGGGGCGCGGACGACGGCGGGGACGGCGCGCGGGGTCATCCGCCCCGGCCGGGCCGCCCCGGATCCGGCGGGCGGTGGCGCCCGGAGCGGGCCGCGGGGCCACTGCGCGAGATCCTGGGCGCGGCGCTCGCCCGGACCGGCGGGGCGGCCCCGGATCCCGGGGCGCTCACCCGGACCGGCGCGGTGACCGCGGACCCCGGGGTGTTCGCACAGGCCGGCGCGGCGGTCGTGGATCCCGGGGTGTTCGCCCGGGCCGGCGCGGCGGTCGGGTCGGGGCCGGTGGACCCGGGGGCGGGTGAGCCATGTCCCACCCCCTGACCCCGGAGGGGCCCGGGGAGCCCGTCCCGGACGGCGAGGGCGGTACGCGCTACCTCTGCGGCGCCACCGTCACCCTCCCGCTGCGGCTGGTCTCCCTCGCCCTGGAGATCACCCCGCACCTCCAGGGCCACCCCCTGGAGGTGGCCACCGGGCTGAGCTGTCTGCTGGAGCGGCACCGCACCGGCGCCCATGTCGACCTCGTACGGGAGCTGGACCGGCCCGGCGGTGGCGCGGTGTGGACCCCGTGGGAGGAAGGGGCCCGGCCGGAGTACGTCTGCCTGCTCCCCGACTGCCCGGCCGACAACGGCGAGCCCGGCGGCGCCAACGAGGCGTGCGCCCTCTACGAGGGGCATCCCGGCGTCCACACCTTCCACTGCGCCGACCCGGACCCGGACTCCGACCCCGGCACCGGACCCCGTCCGGACCACGACCTGGGGCCGCCGCCGCACGCGGCGCAGGGGGCCGCCGCCGGTGGCCCCGGGGTGCCGGTCTCCCCCTGAACCCCCCGACCCCCGTACCAGTGGGGTGGTACGGGGCTCACCGGGTCCCGCGTGTCAGCTCCCTGGTCAGTGCCAGGAGCCGGGGTAGCGCGGGATGGGCCGCGGTGGCCCGGTGGGCGAAGAGCACCGGCACCCGGGGGGCGTCCGGCAGCGGCCGGTAGACGACCCCCGGGTGCGGGTGTGTCTCGGCGGTGGAGACCACCGAGACCCCCGCGCCCCGCCCCGCGGCGATGGCCGCCAGCCAGTCGTCGGTGGTGCTCACCGCGACCGTGGCGGCGGGCCGGGCGCCCTCCGGCCAGAGATCGGGCGTGGTCACCCCCGACACCTCGTTGAGCACCACCGGGCCCCGGGCGAGATCCACCAGGGTGAGCCGGTCCCGGGCGGCGAGCGGACCGTCCGCCGTCACCGCCGCGACCCGCTCCTCCAGGAACAGCACCTCCGTGAGGAGCCCGGGGGCCGTGACCCGGCCGCGCAGCACCGCCGCGTCGACCTCGCCGCGCGCCAGGCCCGCCGTACGGTCGTCGATCCGCAGCAGCTCCAGAGGGGTGTCCGGCTGCTCCAGCGCCCACCGCCGGAGCAGCGGTGTGGTGGCGGCGCCCAGCGCCGACCAGGCGTGTCCCAGCCGCAGCGGGCGGCGGCGCAGCCGGTCGGGGGCGAGGGCCTCGTCGAAGGCGGCGACGGCCGCGGCGGCCTTCTCCCGGAAGATCCGGCCCTCCTCGGTGAGGGTGAGGTGATGGGTGGAGCGGTCCACCAGCCGGGCGCCGACATCCCGCTCCAGCGCGGCCAGGGTGCGGGAGACGGTCGGCTGGCTGAGGCGCAGCCGGTCGGCGGCCCTGGTCACGCTCGACTCCTCCGCGACCGCGAGAAAGCAGCGGAGATGGCGCAACTCGATGCTCATGGCCGGAGCATAGCCCCGCGCTCATACGCCGAGGACATAACCGCAGGCGCGGACGGCATTTCACAGCGGGTGGGGGTGGCCCTTAGCGTGAGGAGACGGTACGACCATCACAGCGGCCGGGCCCACCGGTCGGCATGGGTGGGGTCGGCCGGACAACGCAGGGAGACGGTGTGGACAAGGCCAGCGGCACGGTCGTGGGAGCCCCCGCCGCCACCCCGGCGGCGCCATCGGAGCCGTCGGCGGCGGACCCGGGCGCGGGGCGCGGAGCCCGGCTCGGGCCGGTGGGGCTGGTGGTCGCCGGGGCGTTCTCGGTGCAGTTCGGGGCGGCCATCGCGGTACTGCTGATGCCCCGGGCCGGGGCGTTCGGGGTGGTCACGCTGCGGCTGGTGCTGGCGGCGCTGGTGCTGCTCGTCGTCTGCCGGCCCCGGCTGCGGGGCCACTCGCGGGCGGACTGGGGCACGGTGCTGGCCTTCGGCGCGGCCATGGGCGCCATGAACATCCTCTTCTACCAGGCGGCCGACCGGATCCCGCTGGGCGCGGCGGTGACCCTGGAGGTGCTGGGCCCGCTGGCGCTCTCGGTGATCGTCACCCGCCGGCTGGTGAACCTCCTCTGGGCGGGGCTCGCCCTCGGCGGGGTCGTCCTCCTCAGCGGCGGCGGCTTCGACCGGCTCGACCCGGTCGGCGCGGTGTGCGCGCTGGCGGCGGGCGGGATGTGGGCCGCGTACATCGTCTTCAGCGCCCGCACCGGCCGGAGGTTCCCGCAGGCGGACGGGCTGGCGCTGGCGATGGCCGTCGCGGCGCTGATCAGCCTGCCGATGGGGGTGCTGGAGGCGGGCGACATCCTCCTCGACCCGGAGGTGCTGGCGCTGGGCCTCGGGGTGGCGCTGCTGTCGTCGGTCCTCCCCTACACCCTGGAGCTGCTGGCGCTGCGGAGGCTGCCGGCGTCGACCTTCGCGGTGATGATGAGCCTGGAGCCGGCGGTGGCGGCGATGGCGGGGTTCCTGGTGCTGAGCCAGGCGCTGGCGGTGACGGACGCGGTGGCTATCGCGCTGGTCATAGCGGCGAGCGTGGGCGCGGTCCGCGCGCGTAAGGTGCCCCCGGGTAAACCCAGCCGGTCCGGCGCTTGAGGACGGACCTCGGCCCCGAGTGACCTCGGGCAGACGTCGGGGCCAGCCCCGAACCCCGCTCCTCAATCTCCCCCAGACTTCGTCCGGGGGGACCCCCAAGGGGCTGGTTTTTGAGGCCCCCGCTCCTCAATCGCCGGAGAGGCTGAATCCGCCAGGGCAGCCCAGCTCGGGGGCCGAGGGGTTCGGGGAGCACGTCACCAGGGCCACCGAGTGGAAGACCGTACCGTGGAGGTAGTGGCCGAAGGAGACGTCGACCCCGTCCACCAACCGCTCCACCGCCGACGCCGCCAGCGCGTCCAAGCGGTCCGGGCGGCGCTCGTGGTCCATGGCGAAGCGGGGGACCACACCCGCCAGGTGGGAGGTGAACCAGGCGCCCGCCTCGCGGGGATCGTGCCAGGTGCCCCGGATCAGGGACGGCGGCTTGAGGAGCCAGTGGGCCGTACGGATCGGGGGGAGGTCGATGACGGGGAACTCCGCGAGGGCCCGGCGGTGGCGGTCGGCGACCTCCGGCGGGGTGGCCGTGGAGGGCACACCGACCGGCGGGCGGCGGAACATCTCACGGTCGAAGGCGGACTTCTCACCGAGCCAGGCGTATCCATGGACATGCACGGGTCATCGGCTCCTTCCGGGACGGCGGCGGCAGAGGGCTCAGCGGACGGCGCGGGCGCAGGTCGCGAGGAAGGACCTGGCGTCGGCGCCGAAGAGGGCACGGGCCGCCAGGAGGTCGAACTCCTCGCGGTGGGCCGCGACATCGCGGGGGTCGCGGAAGACCATGACCCCCGCCGACAGCTCGACCGTGGCGAGCCGGTCGTCGTACACCGTGAAGGTGTTGAGCGGCGCGGGCCCCCGCCCCGCGCGGATCGGCAGGAAGCCGAGGCGCACGTTCGGCAGCAGGGTCAGCGAGGCCAGGTGGTCGATCTGCCGGGCCATGACATCGGGGGAGGCCAGCGGCCAGCGCACCGCCTGTTCGGTGAGGAGGAAGGTGAAGCGCTTGGCCGGGTCCCCGAGGACCCGCTGGCGGTCCAGTTTCCGCCGGACGACCAGGGTGTGGTCCCCGGGGCGGTCCGCGAGGCCGCCCCGGATGTACTCGGGAACCGACAGCAGGCCCGCGATCACGGAGATCGTCAGCGAGCGGACCTCCGTGGACGCCGCCTCCAGACCGGCGAGTTCGCGCTGCTTGCGGTCCAGACCCCGGCGGCGCAGGCCCCGCGCGCTCTGCCACTCGGTGTCCGCCCGGCGGGCGAGGACCATGACCTCGGCGAGCCGTTCGGAGTCCGCGCCGCACGCCCGCATGATCTGTTCCACATCCACCAGCGAGGGCCGCACCCGGCCGTTCTCGATGCGGCTGATCTTGGACTGGGACATGGCGCAGCGGACGGCGACGCGGGCGCCGGAGAGCCCGGACTCCCGGCGGATCCCCTTGAGCAGAGCGGCCAGTTCCGCGCCGGAGCGGCCCAGCTCCCCGTGGGCGACGCTCAACCCTCGACATACCCGGGGAAACCCACGGCGACCTGCGAAAATAGATACGGCGACAGCAACATCGGCAGCCTCCCCAGGGCACGCTCGGAGCCGGACGGGAGGACGATACGGAGCCGGAAAGGGCGGTGTCCACGAGCCAGGGCCGCTATGCGCGTTGTCGCATAAACCCAGGTGGATCAGGAGGTGGGCGGGGGCGTGCGCGGGCGCGCCGGGCGCAGTGCCGCATACGCCGACCAGGCGTCCAGCAGCGGCGGAAGGACGCCGGAGCGGCGGCCGGGGGTGTGGGTGAGGGCATGGCGGACGGCCACCGGGCCCGCCGCCGGGAGGGCGGCGAGCAGCAGGGCCGCCGCGCCGGTGACGAAGGGGGCGGCGGCGCTCGTCCCGCTGAGGGGGAAGGGGCGGCCGTCGAAGCCGGTGCCGGAGACCCGGTCGCCGGGGGCGCCGAGGCCGTTGCGGCCGATCGACGCGCCGAGGTTGGAGCCGGGCAGGGGACGGCCGGCCGGATCGTAGGCGACCACGGGTATCACCCAGGGATGGGTGGTGAGGACGCCGCCGCCCACCCGGCCCTGGTTCCCGGCGGCGACCACCACGATCACTCCATGGTTCGCGGCGTGGTCGAGGGCGGCCTCCAGGGCGTGGTCACGGATGCCCGAGGGGGCGGGCTGGGCCAGGCTGAGGTTGAGGACCCGGGCGCCCGCGTCGACGGTCTCGGTGATCGCGTCGGCGAGTTCGCCCGTACGGACCCCGGTCAGACAGGTCGCGGGGCCGCCGCCGGGCGGGCGGTCGGCGAAGAGGGGCCGGGAGAGCAGGGTGCAGCCGGGGCAGATACCCGGGGTGCCGACAAGGAGCCCGGCGACGGCGGTGCCATGGGCGCAGCAGACGTCGCCGTGGCGGCAGGGGCCCGTACCGGCGGCGGGGCGCACCTCCCGGATCCGGCGGCCGGTGAAGGCGGGGTGGTCCGGGGCGAGGGGGCCGTCGATCAGGCCGACGACGACCGAGGGGCGGCCGGCCGTCCGTGCCCGCAGCGGGGTGAGGCGTACCAGGTCCAGGGGGTCCACGGCCGGTCGCCCGCTACTCCAGCAGATAGGTGGGCGGTTCGCAGTCGCGCAGGCACCGGTCCTGGCAGCCGCCGAGGCAGTCGCCCGCCTCCCAGGGGGGTCGGTCCTCGCAGAGATCGGCGCACTCCTGGGAACAGAGGGTGGCGCAGTGGGTGTCCAGCTGGGGGCGCACCCGGTCGCCGGGGGACGGTGGCGCGCCCGGGGCCGGTGGCGCGGGGGCGAATCCGGGGAGTGTCATGGGGTGCCTCCCGAAGGCCACCAGGCCGGGTCCCGGCAGCGGTCGGCCAGGCAGGTGGAGTAGCAGCTGTCGTAGGAGCCGTCGGAGCGGTCGAGGCCGTCGCAGCGGGAGCGGCAGTTCTCGCCCTCGACGCTCTCGCAGGTGATCTCCTGGGGAAGGAGGAGAGCACCGGGGGTGATCGGAGCACCCGGGGTGTCCTGAACACCCGGGGTGGTCGGGGCGAATCCGGGCAGGCGTCTCATCGTGGTTCTCCCGGATAGGGGTTGTCTCCGCCGCACCAGCTCTCGACGCAGTCCGCGTAGCAGTTCGCCTCGGTGGAATGCCGGCACTGGGCCCAGCACGGGCCGCTCGCGCCTTCCTCGCAGGCGGACCACTGGGCGGTGATCCGGTCACCCGGAGCCGGGCCGGTCCCGGGGGACGGGCGGCTCCGGAGGGCCGGGCCCGTGGTGAATCCAGGGATGCGCACGCGTCCTCGCCTCCGTACGCGATCAGAAGCAGTCCTTCATGCAGTCGGCGTAGCACCGCTGCCACTTGGGCTTGCTGTGGTCATGGCCATGGGCGAAGGTGCACTCGGCACGGCATTCCATGGCGCAGAACGACTCCAGCTGGGGGACCAACCGGTCGCCCGTGCTCGACGGCGGGCCGGGGCGGCGACGTTCGTAACCGGGGATGGCCATGGTTCCTCACCTCCTCTCACCACGGCACGGGCGCCACGGTCACAGGCGCCACGGTCACAGGCAGGTGTCCGCACAGCCGCCGGTACAGGCGGTGTAGCACCGCGCGTGGTCCGGTCGCCATCCGCAGACGATGAGGCATCGCCGCCGGCAGTTCTCGTAGCAGACCAGCCGTACCGCGATCTCCTTCTTCTTCGGGGACAGCCGCTCCGGCTCCAGAAGGTGTTCGTAGCCGGGCAGCAGGCGGCTCATGGGATCACCGGGCCTCGGCGCAGAGCCGCTTCAGACATCTGCGGACACAGGCGGCGGGGTCGTAGGTGTTCCGGCATCGGTGGCGGCAGACCGGGCCCAGTTCCTCCTCGCAGGTGAACTGCTGGGGCACGAGCCGGTCGCCGGCGCCCGCTCGGCGGTCCGCCGCCGTGACGGCGAATCCGGGGATACGCATGTCCGTTCGCCTCCTCGGGCTATCGGTCGTAGTGACTGTCGGTTGTGGGGGGCTGTTGGTCGTGGGGGCTATCGGTCGTAGTAGGGCTGGGGCGGGGTCACGGTGAACGGGTACAGCCCGCTGACATCGACGCGGGCGGCGAACTTGTCCGTGACATTGGTCTGGCGGTGGGTGAAGGAGAAGACCACGGTGACGACCGTCTGAGCACCGGAGCTGAGCCGGGAGGGCCCGGCCTCGACCTGGGTCAGGATGTAGCCGTCGTCCCGTTTCCGGTTGGCCTCCAGGTACATCTGCTCACTCCGTACCGCCAGGTAGTTGATGGCCCGGTCGGCGGGGTCGGCGCCCGCGTTGTCGTTGAGCTGGATCAGGCGCTGGAAGAGGTCCTTGGCGCCGCTCTCGAACTCCTTGCGGGCGGCTCCGCCGGGGCGCTTGATCGCCCGGAACAGATGCTTCCGGTCGAAGGACCAGATCTTCTCGACACCGACGACGGGGACGGAGAGCCCCTGGCAGAGGCCGGGGGGCGCGACCGGGCCCCGGTGGCCGACGACGACGGCCATACCCCGGTCGTTCTTGACCGGGTGGAGGGCTTCGAGCAGGTCGATCAGTTCGGTGGGGTCGGCGGGGACCAGGATGTAGGTGTCGACGCCCTGGACGGCGAGGACGTAGCACATCTGGCGGGCGATGTAGCGGTTCTCCGGGTCGGAGAGCACGCGGTGCATCGCCTCGGCCTCGCTCGCGTCACGGATGTCGCCGACGCCCGCCGCCTGGAAGAACTCGTGCTGGACGGAGGCGTCCGGGAAGACCGGGTTGACCTGGCCCAGGACATAGACGAAGCCGGGCTCGGCGGACGCGTCCCCGGAGTCGTCCCCCGGGGTCCCGCAGCCGCAGCCGCACGCCTGGGTGACGCCGGACGTCAGGCCGTCCGGGGCGGCCTCGGGGGTGGAGAGGGAGCCGGGGACGGGCTGCGGTGGCGCCGGAGGCGGCGGGAGTGCCCCGTCCTCCGCCGGGCTCGGAGGGTGCGGCGGGCGCAGCGGGCTTGTCGGGGTGTCGTTCGGATCGCTCTGCATCGGTCACTCCTCGCGCACGTCCTGGCGCCGGAACGGTCCGCCCCGGCCCTTCCCACGGTCGTGTCGCGATCGGTGTACATCCGCCCGGCCGGTCCCCAGGGCATCCAGGGCTCCGGTGACGGTGACGGTATGGGTGGCGGCGTCAGCGGTCGGTGCGACGACCGCCGATCGCCATCCAGCCGTTCAGGGCCCGGGCCCGGCGTCCACAACCGCCACAGGGCCGGACGCCCACCGCCGAGGTGACCCGGGCGACGGCGTCGCCTAGGCCGATCCCGGCGCCCTCCTGGGCGAAACCGGGGATGTTCACACGGTGCCGGGGCTTCGCGGTGGACCCGCTCCCCCGAGCGGCCCGCTTGCTTGTTGCTCCGTCAACCACTCTGCTCACATCCGGTCTTGGAGCCGACCCGGACGGTGTCCGTCCGGTGGTTCTGTTCCACTTTCGGTCGTATCCTCCCTTCTCCATCCTCCCCTGGCCGGGGAGCTGCCGCACCTCGGCCACCGGGGCCGGGGGTATCGCCGCCGCAGGACGCGGAACAAATGGGCTTGCCTGGAGTGAACTCCAGCGAGTTGGCTGGCCGTTCATGGAGTACACACAGCTCGGACGCACAGGACTCAAGGTCGGCCGGCTCGTCCTCGGCACGATGAACTTCGGCCCGTTCACCGACGAGGCGGACAGCCACGCGATCATGGACTCCGCACTCGGTGCGGGCATCAACCTCTTCGACACCGCGAATGTCTACGGGTGGGGCGAGAACAAGGGCCGCACCGAGGAGATCATCGGCAGCTGGTTCGCCCAGGGCGGCGGCCGGCGCGAGAAGGTGGTGCTGGCGACCAAGGGGTACGGGGACATGACCCCCGGCGGCACCCCCTGGCCCAACTTCGACCGGCTCTCCGCGCTGAACATCCGGCGGGCGGTGGAGGCCAGCCTCAAGCGGCTGAACACCGACTACGTGGACCTCTACCAGTTCCACCACATCGACCGGCTGACCCCGGTGGACGAGGTCTGGCAGGCGGTCGACACCCTCGTACAGCAGGGCAAGATCCTGTACGCCGGGTCGTCCAACTTCCCGGGCTGGCGGATCGCGCAGATGAACGAAGAGGCGCGGCGCCGGGGCTCGTTCGGGCTGGTCAGCGAGCAGTGCCTGTACAACCTGGTGGAGCGGCGGGCGGAGATGGAGGTGATCCCGGCGGCCGAGGAGTACGGCCTCGGGATCATCCCGTGGTCGCCGCTGCACGGCGGGATGCTCGGCGGCATGCTGCGGAAGCAGTCGGAGGGCGGACGCCGGGCCGGCGGACGCGCGGCGGAGCGGATCGACGACCCGGGGATGCGGGAGCGGATCCAGGCGTACGAGGACCTGATCGCCGAGCACGGTCTGGAGCCGGGCGAGGTGGCGCTGGCCTGGCTGCTGACCCGGCCCGGGGTCACCGGACCGATCGTGGGGCCGAGGACGGCGGACCAGCTGGACAGCGCGGTACGGGCGGTCGCGCTGAAGCTGGGCGACGATCTGCTGACCGGCCTTGACGCGCTCTTCCCGGGCCCGGGGCCGACCCCGGAGGCGTTCGCCTGGTAGACGGACGCCCCCGGGGCCGTATCAGCGGCCCCGGACCGGTCCGGGCCCCCGGTCAGGGGGTCCGGACCGGCCGTGGGGACCGGCCGTGGGGACCGGCCGTGGGGACCGGTCTCAGCGGACGTGGGCCATGGCGGAGCTGATCCGGTCGTTCCACCCGGGGAGCATCCTCGCCGCCTGAGTACCCGCCTCGATCAGCGAGGCGTGTTGCAGGTCGAAGTCCTCGTAGAAGCGGAACGTGCACTTGTAGTAGATCTTGTACGAGCTGGTCCGGTCGTTGAAGTCGGCCCTCGGGAGCCGGTACCAGTACTGGTTGTAGAGCTGGTCGCACGGCGCCCCGCGCAGTTCCACGGAGTCGCCCTGGAAGTACTCGTGCTCCCAGAGCTGCGCCACCACCACAGGGCCCCGGCCGATCCGGTGGACCGTACGGTCGGCCCCGGCGTACGCGCTGCCCGCGCCGCCGACGACCAGCGCCAGCGCCGCCGCCGAAGCGGCCAGGACCACCCGGCGCAGCGCACCCGGTGCTCGCCGTGTTCTCTCCGATGGTTCTCGTTCGGACATCGTCGTCCTCCAGAGGAGTTCCCGGGACGGGAACAGAAAGGGAAACGGGGACGGGGACGGGTCAGCGGACGAACATGACGGAGCTGAGCCGGTCGTTCCAGCCCGGCAGCATCCGTGCGGCGGCCGTGCCGACGAAGGTGGCACCCCTCTGATAGGTGTGCTCGTAGCCGTACATCGTGCAGCGGTTGTGCGTACGGAACGAACTGACCCGGTCGTTCCAGCCCGCAGGGAGCTGGCCGTGGAGCTGGGGATACTCGGTCTGGTCGCAGGGGAAGCCCAGGAGCTGCACGAACTGGCCCTGGAAGCCCTCGTCCTCGTAGAAGGTGACCAGCGGTACGCCCGCGCCGATACGGATGACGTCGTCCCCGTCGGGGGTCATCGCATGGGCGGAGCCCGTAACGGCGAGGAGGAGCACCGTCATCGGGACCGCGAGCGCCCTTGACCGGAGCGTTCTTCGCGCTCTCCGGGATAGTGATCGGACAACCATCGTTGCTCTCCAAAGGGTGGGGAGAGGGACAGTCGGGGCGTGACGAACGGGGAGCGGCCGACGCATGGGTGACGTGGCACCGCTCCATCCCGGTACCGGCCCCGCCCCGAAGGCCGGTACCGGGAGTCCGGGGTCCGGTCAGCCGACCGGAATGAGCATCAGGGAGCTGGTCCGGTTGTTCCAGCCCGCCGGCATCCGCACCGTCCGGGCGCTCGGGAGGGTGATCTGCGCGCCCCGCAGATCCCCGTGCTCCGCGACCCGGGCCCGGCAGTTGTGGAAGGTCCGGACGGAGCTGATGGCGTCGTTGAAGGCGGCGGGAACACGCCAGATGACGCGGATGTCGCCGCCCTGGCGGCAGGGGTCGCCGTACACGGGCCAGGCCCCGCCGCCGAAGTTCTCCTCCAGATGGAAGGTGGCGAGCAGGACCGCCGGGGCGCGGCCCAAGCGGTCGGCGGGCGGCGGCGCGGCCGGGGCGGCGGTTCCGGCGGGGTCGGGGGCCGGGCCCACCAGGGCGAGGGCCACCCCCGCCGTGAACACGGTGAACAGCCGGGTGAGACGGGCGGAGCGGGACATCGGCGCCTCCCAGGAACGGGATGGAAGGGGGATCCGGCGCCGGGGAGGCCGGTGAGTTCGGTGAGGCCAGTGGGATCGATGAGATCGGCGAAGTCGGTGAAGTCGCGTCGGGCGGGCCGCTAGCGGCCGGGCCGGAGCAGGCCCAGGGAGCTGATCTGGTCGTTCCAGGCGGGGGGCAGGGTCGCGAAGTGCCCGGCCAGCATGATGTTCCCGCCGCGACGGTGGGTGTGCTCGTAGACGATCATGTAGCAGTCGCGGGCCAGCCGGATCGAGCTGATGGCGTCGTTGAAACCGGCCGGAAGCTCGTTGACGGGCAGCATCGAGCCGCCCGACGGGCAACTGGCGCCCCAGATCTCGAAGGCGCCGCCCTGATAGCGCTCATGCTGGTACACCGTGGCCAGCAGGACATTCGTGGCGGCGGAACGCACGGGGGGCGCGGTGGTACCGGCGGTGGCCGTGTCCGCCGGGAGCAGCGCGAGCGCCAGGCCCGCCGCCGTCACCGCCGCCATCGGTGTCGCGGAACGGGCACGCTGGATCATTCCTGTCCTCCAGGGGCGAGGGGCCGGGGGAAAAGGGGTGGGCCCACGGGGGGATATGTGGACCCACCCCTCAGACCCGGCGGCGGGAGCGCCCCGGATACCGCCGCCGGGAGTCGAAGGGCACGCTCGGGAGGGCGTGCTGGGGAGGGGTGCGGGAGAGGGCGTGCTCAGTTGGGCAGGATCCGGAGCGAGCTGATGCGGTCGTTGAAGCCGCCCAGTGTGGGCATGTCCCAGCGGAGCCTGAGGCTCCGCCCCGTCTGGTTCTCGTGCTCGTACGAGAAGAGATCGCACCGGACCTCGACATCGATGGAGCTGACCCGGTCGTTCCAGCCGTCGGGCATCCGGTCCACCTCCACCGGGGTGTCGCCGTCCGGGGTGCAGGAGAAGCCCCGGATCGGCATGGCCTCGCCCCGGTAGTGGTCATGCTCGTACAGGGTGGCGAGCAGCGGCATCCGGGGCGCCCCGGACCCGGCCCCGGCGGCGGACGCCGTACCGGTCGCGGCGAGGGCGAGTGCGAGGCCCGCCGCCGCGAGCGTCGCTGGTCTGGATCGGGGCATCGGTGTCTCCTCCGGCGGAGCGGGCGCGGTGTCCGGATGGGCCCGGAGCGGGGTGCGCGGTCACCTGGGGAACGCGGGGCGTCCCGTCACGGGTTCACCGGCTGCGGAGAAGAAGGACGGCGGAGAGGGGCGGAGAGGGAAGGGGGGAACGGCACCGCGCCCCGGGGGACGCGGCACCGGCCCGGGTGCATGGAGAGTGCCCGGGCGTACGGAAGGCGCCCGGGTGTACGGAGGAGGGATCGGCTACAGGCCGAGCGCGGAGGCGATGGCGACGACCGCGAACATCAGCACAAGCACGCCCGCCATGATCTGGTTTCTGGTCCTGGAGTTCACCGAACGAGGTTAACCCGAGGCCAGGGGGGTGCCCGCGCCCAGGGCAGGTCCCAGGGGCCAGGTGGCGACGGTCTCGTAGCGGGGGCGCTCGCCGGGGACCCCGCCGCCGGGGAGGTGGCTGCGGACCAGGGCCAGCTCGGTCACCTCCCAGGGGGTGCCCTCGAAGGGGTGCAGCTCCGCCAGGAAGGGGGCCAGGTCGACGGCGGGGTCCGGGACCCGGGCGAGGGTGAGGTGGGCGCGGTAGGCGCGGTGCGCCTCCATGGCGACACCGGCGCGGGCCGCCGCCGCGTACGAGCGCTCCGCGAGCATCCGCAGCTCGTCGATGCCGCCCGCCGCGCCCGCCCACAGGGTCCGGCCGCCGAAGTGGCCGCCGCCGTGGAGGCGCAGCGGGAAGGGGGCGGTGCGCCGGGCCGCCCGGCCGAACCGTTCGCGCAGCTCGGGCAGGAGGGCGGGGTCGGTCTCGCCGAGGAAGGCGAGGGTGAAGTGCCATCCCGGCCGCCCGGTCCAGCGCAGCCCGTCCGCGCCCGGGAGGGCCCGCAGCCGCCCGGCGACGACGGCCAGCTCGGCGGCGGCGCCGGGCGGGGGCAGAACGGCGGCGAAGAGTCTCATGCCCCGAGTCTGTCCCACGGGGCGGGGACCGTCACCGGGCCCGGACGCGCCACCGGACCCCGCCCGGGCCCGCCCGCACCGGGCCCGGAGCGGGGCCGGTGCGGGCGAGGGCCGGGCCCGGGGCCGGGGTTACGGAAGGTAGACGCTGCGGCCGAACTCGAAGACACCGCGCTGGCCCGGCGGAAGCACCGCCGCGACCTGGCCCTCGCACTTGTCGTCATCGAAGATCAGCGCGGATTCGTCGGTGCCGTTCCGCACCGACAGCGGCCAGCGATCACTGGTGTAACAGCCGCTCGGGTTGTCGTAGTGCTGGCGGTTGATCGTGAGTTCGCCCGTGGCGGCGAAGGCCGAGGCGGGCAGGGTCACGGCCAGCGTTCCGGCGACGACGAGGGCGGCGAGGGTGGAGGCGAGACGGCGCATGGGTCGGACTCCCGACAGAGGGTGCGGAGGGGCGGCAGCCCCTCCCGTCGGCCACCCAACGTAGCCCTGTAAGTACCCTTGGTGACAATTCGTGAGGGCATCGCAGGAGTGGAATCCCTGGCCCGGAGGTGACGCCCCGCCCCGGCGACCCGGGAAGCCGGGGCTTCGGGGCGTCGGGGCGGGGAGCCGGGCCGTCGGGGCGGGGCCGGTGGTTCAGGCGGCGGCCGTCAGGCCCTCCGCCGTCTTCTCCCGCGCCTCCTCCCGCCGCTTCGGGACGAAGGCGAGATGCCGGTGGCCCCTGCGGAGGTCCACCTTCAGCCGGAGCCCGCCCGCACGGGCCAGCAGCAGACCCACCACCAGGGCGGCGGTCAGCGAGATCAGCCCGCCGAGGGCGAGGCTGACCCGGGGCCCGTACACATCGGTGAGCCAGCCGAAGACCGGGCCGCCGATCGGGGTGCCGCCGACGAAGACCATCATGAAGAGGCTCATCACCCGGCCGCGCATGGCCGGGTCGGTCGCGGTCTGGACGCTGGAGTTCGCGGTGACGTTCACCGTCAGGCCGAACATGCCGACCAGGACCATCAGCAGCGCGAAGAGCCAGAATCCGGGGGCGAACGCCGCCAGCACCTCCAGCGCGCCGAAGAGCAGCGCCGCGCCGACCAGGATCCGCAGCCGGGAGGTGCCGCGCTTGGCCGCGAGCAGGGCCCCCACCAGGGAGCCGACGGCCATCAGCGTATTGAGCAGGCCATACGTCTCGGCCCCGGAGTCATAGACGTCGTGGACGAAAGCGGTGAGCCAGATGGGGAAGTTGAAACCGAAGGTGCCGACAAATCCGACCAGGACGATGGGCCAGATCAGTTCGGGATGGGTGGAGACATAGCGCAACCCCTCCCGCAGCTGGCCCTTGGCGCGCGGCGGGCGCTCGGTGGGGGTCAGCTCGGCGGGGCGGATGAGCAGGAGCGCCGCGATGGGCGCGAGGAAGGAGAGGCCGTTGAAGAGGAAGGCGTAGCCGCTGCCGACGGCGGTGATCAGGACACCGGCGACGGCGGGGCCGACGAGGCGGGCGGACTGGAAGTTGGCGGAGTTGAGGCTGACCGCGTTGGGGAGCTGGTCACGGCCGACCATCTCGGAGACGAAGATCTGCCGGGCGGGGTTGTCGACCACGGTCACCAGACCGAGGAGGAAGGCGGTCACATAGACATGCCAGAGCTGCACCTGCCCGGTGAGGGTGAGCACCGCGAGCGCGAGACCCGTGAGGGCCATGGCGGCCTGGGTCGCCAGCAGCAGGCGCCGCTTGGGCAGCCGGTCGGCGAGGACGCCTCCGTACAGCCCGAAGAGCAGCATCGGCAGGAACTGGAGGGCGATGGTGATACCGACGGCGGAGGCGGAGCCCGTGAGGGTGAGCACCAGCCAGTCCTGGGCGATGCGCTGCATCCAGGTGCCGGTGTTGGATATGAGGGCGCCGGCGGCGAAGAGCCGGTAGTTCCGGATCCTCAGTGAGCTGAACATGGTGGTAGGGGCGGGTGCGGGTGCGGAGTCTGCTCCGGGTCCCGTACGCAAAAGTGTTCGCCTCCTCGAAGGTGGGGGTTACAGGTGCGCGAGCTTCTCCAGGATCGGGGCGGCGGCACGGAGCTTCGCCCATTCGTCCTCGTCCAGACCCTCGGCGAGATCGGTCAGCCAGACATTCCGCTTGCGGCGGCTCTCTTCGAGCATGGCCTCGGCCCGCTCGGTCTGGCTGACCACCTTCTGCCGGCGGTCCTCGGGGTGGGGCTCCAGCCGGACCAGCCCCTTGGCCTCCAGCAACGCCACGATCCGGGTCATGGACGGCGGCTGGACGTGCTCCTTGCGGGCGAGCTCACCCGGGGTCGCGGAGCCACAGCGGGCGAGGGTGCCGAGCACCGACATCTCGGTGGGGCTCAGCGACTCGTCCACACGCTGGTGCTTCAACCTGCGTCCGAGCCGCATCACGGCCGAGCGCAGGGCGTTGATCGCGGCGGCGTCCTCGGCCTCCGCGCGGGCGGCGTGGTCGGCGCCGCCAGGGGGTTGGTCTGACATGTTCTTTAGCATAACTCATTACCCTTCCTAAGGACCACTCGGGGGTGATATCACCCGTACGGGTGAGATGCGTAGGGAAATCTGCCCGGTGGTACGGCGGCACGGGACCCTGGGCGGATGGCATCGACTGTGCTCAGCCTGCGCATAGACAGTGAGCTGCTGGAGCGGGTCCGCGAGCGGGCCACCAGACGCGGCATGAGCGTCCAGGACTATGTGACCCGGACGCTCCGGCACGACGACTTCGACGAGCGTTTCCAGGCGGCGGTGGAGGAGACCGAGCGGTTCTACGGGCGGGCCTGAGCGCGCCCGTGCCCCGATGTGCCCCGGCGGACCGGGCACCGGACCCCGACCGGGAGGCCACCCGGGCCGGGAGGCCGGGATCCGGCCGCCCGGGGCATGGCGAGGCCCCCGGCCCCGGGCGGTGCGGCCCGGGGTCCGGGGGCCATGAAGCGCGTCGGGCCCGGCGCGGCTCCGCGCCGGGCCCAGCGCGGTCCTACGTGAGGCCCAGCGCGGGCATCGCGTAGTAGAAGACGAAGACCGCCGAGACGGCGTACATCGCGGCCGGCACCTCCCGGCCCCGGCCCACCGCGAGCCGCAGCACACAGAAGGTGATGAAGCCGATCCCGATGCCGTTGGTGATCGAGTAGGTGAACGGCATCATCACCATCGCCAGGAACGCCGGGACCGCGAGGGTCCAGTCGCTCCAGTCGATGTCACGGATCGACCCGGCCAGGATCAGGAAGCCGACCGCCAGCAGGGCCGGGGTCGCCGCCTGCGAGGGGACCATCGTCGCCAGCGGGGTGAGGAAGAGCGCCACCGAGAAGAGCGCGCCGGTGACCACCGAGGCGAGACCGGTACGGGCGCCCTCGCCGACGCCCGCCGTGGACTCCACGAAACAGGTGGTGGCCGACGAGGAGGTGGCGCCGCCGGAGGCGACCGCGATGCCGTCCACGATCAGCACCTTGTTGATGCCCGGCAGATTGCCGTCCTTGTCCAGCAGCTTGGCCTCGTCGCCGACGCCCAGGATGGTGCCCATCGCGTCGAAGAAGCAGGACAGCAGCACGGTGAAGACGAAGAGCGACCCGGTGAGGAGGCCGACCTTCTCGAAGCCGCCGAAGAGGCTGACCTCGCCGACCAGACCGAAGTCGGGCGTGGAGACCGGGTTGCCGGGCCACTGCGGGGTGGTCAGGCCCCAGCTGCCCTTGGGCAGCTCCGCCACCGCCTCGATGACGATCGCGATCACCGTCATCACCACGATGGAGATCAGGATCGCGCCCGGCACCTTGCGGATGATCAGGACCAGGGTGAGCAGCGCGCCGAGGACGAAGACCAGGACCGGCCAGCCCATCAGATGGCCGCCGTGGCCGAGGGTGAGCGGGACGGTGGTCTGCGCGGCGTCCGGGATACGGGAGACAAAGCCGGCGTCGACCAGGCCGATCAGCATGATGAAGAGGCCGATACCGATGGCGATGCCCTTGCGGAGGCTGCCCGGGACGGCGCTCATCACCCGTTCCCGGAGCCCGGTGGCGACCAGCAGCATCACCACGAAGCCCGCGAGGACCACCATGCCCATGGCGTCCGGCCAGGTCATCCGGGGGGCGAGCTGGAGGGCGACGACGGTGTTGACCCCGAGGCCCGCCGCGAGGGCGATCGGGACATTGCCGATGACACCCATGAGGAGCGTGGAGAAGGCGGCGGTCAGCACGGTCGCGGTGACCAGCTGGGCGTTGTCCAGCCGAGCGCCGTTCATGTCCACGGCGCTGCCGAGGATGATCGGGTTCAGCACGATGATGTACGCCATCGCGAAGAAGGTGGCGAATCCGCCCCGGACTTCACGGGCGACCGTCGATCCGCGCTCGGAGATCTTGAAGTAGCGGTCCAGGCCGCTGAGGGGGCCCTTCGGCTGATGCTCGGGGGCGGCGGCGGAGGCCGTCGGGGTCATTCCGTCCTCATTTGCAGCTTGGATGTTCCTACGAAGGATTCAGGTCAAAAGCAAACCGTTTCAGTATGAACATATAAGGGGAAGATCGCCATCTTCGCGCGTAGACCCTTGGGGCGACTGGCACCGCGCCGCGCCGGGCACCCGGATCACCCGAACGCCCGGATGCCCCGAGCGGGGCGGGAGGGCCGAGGGGGCGGCGATCTAGACTGTGGGCATGGCGAAGTGGACCCCCAAGCACGAGGCGCCCGAGCCCCTGGAGGGGCCCGTGGTCGCCACGATCACCGGTGGCACGATCATCTGGTTCGTCCTCTTCCTGGTGCAGATCCCGTTCTACGGCTGGTTCGAGGAACGGGACCTGATGTGGTGGGTCTGGACCTGTCTCGCCGGTGCCGGACTCGGGCTGATCGGCATCTGGTACGTACGGGGGCGCGAAGCCGCTATCGCGCGGGACGAGGCGGCCCGGCGCGCCGAGGCGGCGAAGGGGGCCCAGGGGGCCCAGGGGGCGGTCTAGCCATAGCCGCCCGTTTCAGGCCAATCCAAGGGGTGGGCACTGCCCCGCGCCCGTACCGTACGAATCATGACCCAGCGGGCAGGGATCGACCCGGGCGACGGCCGTGAGCAGGACGGCCCGGCAGACGGCGACGGCGATGGGCGACCGGCCGGCCGGGGAGCGGGCGCCGGGGGAGCCCCGGCGGCGCGGACGGCCCGGCCCCGGGACACCGGACCGGCCATGAGCCGGGGGCCCGCCATCGACGCGGGAGCGGAGCTGGACCCCGTACACCCCAGAAAGCCGCCCCGGCACGGGATCGACGCCGGGTCGGAGCTGGACCCCGTTCACCCGATGCGGTGCCCCGTTTCCCTCACCGCTCCGGCGGCTCCGGTGACCCAGGCGGCAGCGGCTGCGGCGGACGGTCCGCGCGGGCTCACCGCCGCCGAGGTCGCCGAACGGATCGCGCGCGGCGAGGTCAACGACGTACCCGTCCGCTCCTCCCGCTCCACCGCCGATATCGTCCGGGCCAATGTCCTCACCCGCTTCAACGCCCTGATCGGCGTCCTGTGGGCGATCATGCTGGTGGTCGCCCCCATCCAGGACAGCCTCTTCGGCTGGATCATCATCGCCAATACCGGTATCGGCATCGTCCAGGAACTGCGGGCCAAGAAGACCCTCGACGGGCTCGCCGTCATCGGCGAGGCCAGGCCGACCGTCCGCCGCGACGGCCGGGCCACGGAGGTCTCCACCAGCGAGATCGTCCTCGGGGACCTGGTGGAGCTGGGCCCCGGCGACAAGGTCGTCGTGGACGGCGAGGTGGCCTGGACGGACGGCCTGGAGGTGGACGAGTCGCTGCTCACCGGGGAGGCGGACCCGGTGCTCAAGCGCCCCGGCGACCCGGTGATGTCCGGCAGCTTCGTGGTCGCGGGCGGCGGCGCCTTCACCGCGACCCGGGTGGGCCGCGAGGCCTACGCCGCCCAGCTGGCCGAGGAGGCGTCCCGCTTCACCCTGGTCGACTCCGAGCTGCGCAACGGCATCAGCGTCATCCTCAAGTACGTCACCTGGATGCTGGTGCCCACCGCCCTCGGCCTGATCATCAGCCAGCTGGTGGTCAAGGACACCGACTTCCGGGACTCCGTCGCCCGGACCGTCGGCGGCATCGTGCCGATGATCCCCGAGGGGCTGGTGCTGCTCACCTCCATCGCCTTCGCCATCGGGGTCGTCCGGCTGGGGCGCAAGCAGTGCCTGGTGCAGGAGTTGCCCGCGATCGAGGGGCTCGCCCGGGTGGACGTGGTCTGCCTGGACAAGACCGGCACCCTCACCGAGGGCGGGATGGACGTCAGCGGGATCCGGCCCCTCGGCGGCGCGGACGAAGGGGCGGTCCGTACGGTCCTGGGCGCGCTGGGCGCCGCCGACCCGCGCCCCAACCCCTCCCTGCGGGCGGTCGCGGACGCCTGCCCGGCGCCCGCCGGATGGAGCGCGACCGAGACCCTGCCCTTCTCCTCGGCGCGCAAGTACAGCGGTGCCCGCTTCACGGAGGCGGACGGGACCGTGTCGGCATGGCTGCTGGGCGCGCCGGACGTCCTGCTCGCGGGGGCCGCGCCGGGTGCCTCGCCCGACCCCTTCCCCGACCCCTCCCCCGACCCCTCCGCCTCCGCCTCCGCCTCCGCCTCCGAAGCCTCGGCCGCGCTCGCCGAGGCCGAGGAACTGAACGAACAGGGGCTGCGGGTGCTGCTCCTGGCCCGTACCGACGGCCCCCTGGAGACCCCCTCCGCACCCCGGCCCGTCGCCCTGGTCGTCCTGGAACAGCGGCTGCGCCCCGACGCCGCCGCCACCCTGCGCTACTTCGCCGAGCAGAACGTCAGCGCGAAGGTCATCTCCGGGGACAACGCCGTCTCCGTCGGCGCGGTGGCGGCCCAGCTCGGTCTCCCGGGCGCGGACCGCACGGTGGACGCCCGTTCGCTGCCCGAGGACCGGGAGGCCCTGGGTGAACGGCTCGACACCCACTCCGTCTTCGGGCGGGTCACCCCCCGGCAGAAGCGGGACATGGTGGGCGCGCTCCAGTCCCGGGGCCATACGGTCGCGATGACCGGCGACGGCGTCAACGATGTGCTCGCGCTGAAGGACGCGGACATCGGGGTCGCCATGGGCTCCGGCTCCGAGGCGACCCGGGCGGTCGCACAGATCGTGCTGCTGAACAACAGCTTCGCCACGCTGCCGTCGGTGGTCGCCGAGGGCCGCCGGGTGATCGGCAACATCACCCGGGTCGCGACCCTCTTCCTCACCAAGACCGTCTACTCGGTGCTGCTGGCCATCCTGGTCGTGTGCAGCCAGGTCGAATACCCCTTCCTCCCCCGGCATCTGGCGCTGCTGTCCACCCTCACCATCGGGGTCCCGGCGTTCTTCCTGGCCCTGGCGCCCAACCGGGAGCGGGCGAAGCCGCACTTCGTCCGCCGGGTGATGCGGTACTCGATCCCGGCGGGGATCATCGCGGCGGCGGGCACCTTCACCACCTATCTGCTGGCCCGCAGCCACTACAGCGGCCCGAACGCGCTGGACGCGGAGACCAGCGCGGCGACCCTGACGCTCTTCCTGATCGCGATGTGGGTGCTGGCGATCATCGCCCGTCCCTACACCTGGTGGCGCGTGGCCCTGGTGGCGACGATGGGCCTGGCCTTTGTGATCGTGCTGACCGTGCCCTGGCTCCAGGAGTTCTTCGCGGTGAAGCTGGTGGGGACGACGATGCCCTGGACGGCGGTGGCCATCGCGGTGGTGTCGGCGGGACTGGTGGAACTGGCGTGGCGCTGGGTGGACCACCGTTTCCCCGCGTGAGCCCGGGAATCCGCGAGTCCACATGGGCTGTTGCGTCGCGGACCGCTCACATATGACCGAAACCGTATCTCTCGGCATGTGATGTGGCGCATTGACGCATTGACCCCACCGTGCCGTCGCGATTGCATGCGTGGGGTCCTCCGGTGGGGTACCGGAGGCAACGGCAGCCTTGGGGGGAACATGAGGGAGAACACGAACCGGAGCACCAGCAGACGGGTACGGGCCGCTGTGAGTGCGGCGGTCGCGGTCTGCGCGGTCACGGTGGTACTGCCGGGGGCCGCCTGGGCCGGGACCACGGACGCGGCGGACGGCGCGCTCCCCCGGGTGGCCGGTGTCGAGAGGCTCAGTGTCACCACCGACGGCATCCAGGCCGACGACAACTCCGCCGACGCCGCGATCTCGCCCGAGGGCGACCGCGTCGTCTTCTCGTCGCATGCGCGAAACCTCAGGCCCGGGGACACGGGGACGGGCGACCGGGTGTACGTCCGCGACCGGAGGTCGGCGCAGACCACACGGCTCGGGATCCACTCCCCGCTCGAACCTGCGGTGATCAGCCCCGACGGCGGGTATGTCGCCTATCCGGCACGGGTGATGAGGGCCGATCAGATCCACCAGTTCCAGCTCAGCTCGGGACGGTCGATCGGCACCCACTGCTCGGCCCGCGCCTGCCGGGTGGCACAGGGCGCGGACGGCCGCCATCTGGTCTACGGCGTTCTCTTCAACCCGCCGGAGCCCAACCAGCGGGTCGAGGTCTACGACCGGGACGCCAACACCCGCCAGACCATCGACATCATCCACAACATCGCGTCGATCGCGCCGTCCATCAGCGCCGACGGCCGCTTCGTCGCCTACCAGGACGGCGTGGAGCAGGACGTCTTCCTCTGGGACCGGACCGACAACACCCCCGCCGGCCCGATCGAGGGCCCAGCGAAGGCGGCGACCCTCGTCCAGCTCAGCGCCGAAGGCGGCAAGGTCGTCTACCTCTCGGGCTCCGACACCTATGTCCATGACACCGGCTCGGGCACCGCCCAGCTGGTCCCGAACGTCAAGGGCGTGGCCATCGACCCCACCGGCCGCTATCTGCTGTATGCCCCGAACGGCACCGGCGGGCCCTCGCTCGTCCTGCGCGACCTGCGGACCGGGACCGACGAGACCGTCTCCGACCAGCCCGCCTCGGCCCGGGCCGGCGCGGTCAGCGCCAACGGGCGCGATGTGGTCTTCCAGTCCGCCGCCGCCGACATCGTGCCCGGTGACAGCAACGGCAAGACGGACGTCTTCGTCCGCACCTTCCACTGACCGACCCGGCGCACACCGCCGCCCTCACGCGTCACCGTCACCGCCGTCAGGCGTCATCGAGGATCGTGGGCATCCCCTCCACCAGCACCACCACCTCGGCCACGGCCCCGTCCCCGGAGCGCCCCACCCATACGGGGTAGGTGCCGTCGCCGGTCGTCGCGAAGGCGACCAGCTCGCCGCCGGTCGCCTCGTCCCGGGTGCGCAGGAAGTACATCGAGTCGGGTATCGCCTCCCCGGCCTCCTGCTCCCCCTGGACGAGGCTCCGCTCGAAGAGCCGGTGGAGGGGTGCCCAGGCCCCGGCGTCGGCGAAGCATCCGGTCGCGCCGTCGGTGTCGAAGCCGAAGATCCCGTCCGCCCCGAGCAGCCGGGGGTCGTCGTCCGGCCCGAGGCACATCTCCCACGACAGGGCGGGGGCCCCGCCGACGCGCAACCGGACCGCCGTGGTGTCCGTACGGGTCACCCAGGCCCTGCTCCACTCGCAGTCGTAGCCGAAGCGGACCTGTGCCTCTTCGAGGACATGCTCCCCCGGCGGGACGGGGACCGTGAGGGCGGGCCCCCCGCCGGGGCGACGGTCCGGCCCCGAGACGGCGAGCACTCCGCTCGGCACCCGCAGGGTCCCCACCCGGCGCGGCTCCACCACGGTCATCTCGGGGTGGTACCCGTCGGTCACCCGTGTCCCGGGCCGGAAGAGCGCGTCGAGCCGCCCGGCCCGCGCGGGGCGGGGCGGCCGCCAGCAGGTGACGGGGACGGCCCCGGACACCTCGTCGAACACCTCGTCGGGCATCTGATCCGGTATCCCCTGCGGTATCCCATCGGACGGGTCCGCCGCGCCCGGATCCGGCGCCGCCCGGAGCACCACCGGCCCCGCCAACCCCCGTCGGCCGGCGCTCTCCACCGGCCAGCCGCCGAACCCGGGGCGGGGCCGCCAGCGCGGCACATCGGCACCGGGCCGCGTGAAGAGTTTCTCCCCGCGCTCGCCCCGGGGCTCCCGCGCGACCGATCCCTTGCCGTCCGGGAACAGCTCCGTCGCGGCGCGGGGGCACGCGGGATCGAACTCGGCCATCCCCGGCCCGGTGTACCGCCACTCGCTTCTCCGGCGGACGAGCAGTCGGCCCGGGTCGTCCAGCAGCCGCAGGTCCAGCTCGTCGGTGCGGCGGCCCCGGTCGTCGTAGACCCAGAGACCGGCGTAGTGGTCCCGCCAGGAGACCAGCCGGACCTCCAGCGGAATCTCCCGCCCGGGGATCCGGTGCACCACGGCATACGGCAGCCCCGCCGCGTCCCGCTCCCGCGCCGCCCCGGCGGTCAGGGGCCGCCAAGGCGCACGGGCCTCCAGATCCCACCCCAGCGCGTACGCCACCTCGACGACCGTCCCCGGCCCCCGCTCCCCGTCCATCAGGCCCCCGCCCGTCGGATCGACACCCACCAGGTCACCGTCCGTTCCCCCGCGACCTGATGACCACCGTAGGCGCCGCCACTGACAGCGGCACCGACAGCACGGCCCGTCCGGCCTCAGGGGCGGGGGTCGAACCAGCGGTCGCGGGCGAGTTCGTCCGTACGGGAGGGGTCCTCCAGCAGGGCCGCGACCTCGAAGCGGCGCGGCCACTGGCCGGTGGCCCAGGCGAGACCGGCCGCCACGCCCTCCACGGTGGCGGCGTGGACCACCCCGTCGGGGGTGCGGCGCCACTCCAGCTCCACGCCGTCGATCACGATCTCCTCGTGCTCGGTGTACGAGGCCGGGGTCGCCGGGCCGAGCAGGACCCGGACCGCATCCGGTACGGGGTGCTCATCGCCCGCCGAGGGGACCGCCGCCGGGACCGTCTCGCTCAGCCTCCGCACCTGGAACAGCTCCGCGAGATCGGCGGCGCGCTCCGGGGCGACCGGCAGCAGCGGCAGGCCCGCCGCGAGCGGCAGCAGATCGGGGGCGTCGGCGACCACGGCGTCGGCCGCGTCCACCACCCGCACCTCACCGTCCACGACCGCCCGCAGCTCCTCGGGGAGGGTCACCTGCTCCGGGTCGAGATCGGCGAGGGCGGTGTGCAGACCGTGGAGCTGGGCGGGGCGTACCGGCCGCTCCGGGTCGGCGAGCCGGCCCAGCAGCTCCGCCGCGCCGCCGGGCTCGTCCAGCAGGGCCGCCACCGAGGTGCGCACACCCAGCGCCCGCAGCACCAGGGCGTCGTCAAAGCCGGTGGCGTCGACCGCCTCGTACAGCCCGTCCAGGAGCGGGTCTCCCCCGGCGGCGCGCAGACCGGCCGGGCGGCGGCCGTCCAGGACCGGGTGGTCCCGCAGCCACCAGGCGGTGTACGGGCGTACGGACTCGGTGGTGCCGTCCGGGAGCAGCACCCGTACCGGCTCCACGAGGGCGTCCCGCAGCGGCGGGCGGGCGAGCAGGGCGAGCGCCTCGGGCCAGTGGTCGTCGTCCACCAGGTCCAGGTCGCGGACGGCGGTGAGCTCGGTCGCGACCGGCGGTACGGGGGTCTCGGGGAGCCGGTCGAGCAGGTCCTCGCACCAGACGTCGACGGCGTCGAGGAGTCCGGCGTCGTCGGGTTCGGCGAAGTCGCCGTCGCGGGGCTCCAGCTCGTCCGGGTCGAGGACGACATCGGTGGCGCGGACCAGGGTGAAGGTGTCGAGAACCCCGCAGGCGGCGAGGGGGCGGGCGCCCCAGCGGGCGGCGAGGTCGGGGTCGAGGAGGGCGAGTTCGTCCTCGCGCATGATCCGGGCGAAGGGGCTGCCGGGGAGGACGAGTTCTCCGGCGGGGGTGGGCTCGCCCTCGTCGTCGGGGAGGGCGAGGGCGCCGAGCCAGGGCTCGTCGCCGGGCTCCAGATCGGCGTCGCGGACCAGGGTGAGGACGGTCTCGGCCAGCTCCTCCGGGTCGAGGGCGTCCTCGTCCCAGATCTCCCCCTCGTCCAGGGATGCGGCGACGGCGGTGCGGACCTGGGGGGTCGTCAGCACGGCGCGGGGGGTGGCGGGGAGTGCGCCCAGCTTCTCCAGCAGGGGGTGGGCGGCGTCCGGGTGGGCGACCTTGAGGCCCAGCCGGGTGAGGTGGTCCGGGGTCTCGGCGAGCGGCAGCAGCACCTGGCGGGGGCCGATGACGGTGCGGCCGTCGGTGAGCGGGACGGGCAGCCCGGTCAGCCGGTCCGGGTCGACGCCCGCGAGGCTGTCGTAGAGCGCGCGCCACCAGGAGGGGGCGCGTTCCAGTCCGGCGAGGCGGTCGATCGCCTCGGTGAGGGGGAGCCGGGCGACGCCCAGGGTACGGAGTTCCGCGCGGCGCTCCAGTCCCGCCGGGAGCAGGCTGGGCAGCACCTCGGCGAGGACCCGTACGGTCTCGGCGCCCGCGCCCTCCACCACCTCGGCCTCGACGGGGCGGAGCGCGGGCGGGCGGGGGACGGCGGGGAGCCCGGTGCCGTCGTCCGTGTCGGTCGCCGCCTCGGGGAGGGCGGGGGCGAGGAAGGCGGTACGGGGCAGCAGCTCCAGGATGCCCGCGCGCAGCACGCCGTCCAGCTCGCCCTTGCCGAGGGGGCCGGGGACGAGGTCGACGGTGCCGGTGGTGACGGGTCGCCAGGCGCCGAGCAGCTCCGCGTACGCCTCGGCGGCGCGCGCCACCAGGAAGTCGGTGAGGGGGCCGGGGGCGGGGTGGCGGCGGGTGGTGTCCAGCGGCAGCGAGGCGATCAGCAGGGCGGGGACGCCGAGGGGTTCGTCGGTGGGGGTGGGGGCGTGGACCACCGGGGCGGTACGGGGACGGGCGGGGGCGCCGTCGGCGTCGACCGGGACGGCCCAGGTGACGGTCCAGAAGGGGCGGAGCCGTTCCTCGCGGGGGCGGTCGCGCAGCAGCTCGGGGTCGATGGGGCCGGTGTGGCTGACGGTGCGCCAGAGGGTGGTGCCCCGGGCGCTGTCGTCGATCCGGGTGAGGTCGCCGTCGGTCTCCCGGCGCAGGGTGCGGATGCCGTCCGGGGTCTCGATCACGATCTCGGCGAGGCCGGTGAGGGTGAGGAGAAGGGCGTCGTCCGCGCCATCGAGCAGGCGTTCGACCAGGTCGACGGCGGCGCCGTCGCGCAGCGGGAGGACGACGACGGTGTCGTAGCCGTCGGGGGCGGTGCCCTCGGCGGGCAGCGGGAGGCGCAGCAGCGGGACATGGCCGTCGCGGCGGCGCAGCTCCTCGCCGAGGCCGGGGCTGTGGGCGGCGGCCCCGGCGGTCAGCTCGCGGGCCTCGGCGAGGGACCAGCGGACGCCGCCGTGGCGGGCGAGGACGGCGGGCTCGTCGCTGACGGCGAGCACGGCGGCGAAGCCGACGCCGAAGCGGCCGACGCTCGATTCCTGTGTGTCGCGCTTGGCGGAGGCGCGCAGGGTGCTCAGGGATTCGACGCCCTGGGCGTCGATCGTGGCGCCGGTGTTCGCGGCGGCGAGCACGGCGGGGGTGTCGGGGCCGGCGGGGCGGAGGGTGAGACGGAGGCGGCCGGGCCGCCCGGCGCGGGCGGCGGCGTCGGCGGCGTTCTGGGCGAGTTCGATGACGAGGCGGTCACGGTAGCCGCCGAGGACGAGGTCCTCCTCGGCGTTGGCGTCCTCCCGGAAGCGGGCGGGGCCCGCGCCCCAGGCGTCGAGGACTCCTCGGCGCAGCCGTGCGGTGCCGAAGGGATCGGCCGGCTCGGTGGTCGTGGCGCTCACGGTGTGCTCCGCTTCTCTGTGGGTCCCCGGACGCCCGAAGGTACCCCTTGCCCCACACCCCCCGTGCCTCCCCCCAGGGTGGCCCCCCTTTGTCCACGAACCCTTTTCTTCTTCTCATGGGCCTTGCCCCTGAGCCACCCTGGCCAGGCCCGGACGGCAGCCTCACCATTCAGTCCCCAGGGCCCCAAAGTCAGCCCTTCCGGCATTTGAGGAGCGGGGGCCTCAAATTCAGCCTCTCCGGCGATTGAGGAGCGGGGTTCGGGGCTGGCCCCGACGTATGCCCGAGCCGACTCGGGGCTCGGGTCCGTCCTCAATCGCCGGACGGGCTGAATCTGCCCGGCATCGTCAGGAGTGGCCAAGCTCCTCGTCCGGGCTCGCGTGGAGCGGGAAGGCATCCGGCTCCAGGGAGTCCAGCACCGGCGGCGCCGGCTGGGGCGCCTTCGGCATGACGGCCGCCTCGGAATGGCCACCGCACCCGTACGAGAGGGACACCACTCGCCCGTCCGCCGGCGCGTACTCATTCGCGCAGATCCCGAACGCCTGCCGCAGCGACCCCGCCACCGGCACCAGGAATCCACAGGTCGCACAGGACGCCGGCGCCGCCTGCGCCATCGCCGAGCGTTCGCCGAACGCCTCGTCCCAGCGGTCCGCCGCCACCCGCAGGCCATAGCGGGAGAGGACCCGCGCGCGCCGCAGCCCCAGCTCCTCCGCGAGCGCCGCGATCGTCCCGCGGCCGCCGACCGCCTCGTCCGCCGGGGTGCGGTCCGTCAGCTCCGCGTCCTCCGCGTCCACCCGCTCCGCGAGGTCGTGCGAGGGCTCGGCGAAGGCGGAGTTCGGCGGGGGCGTGTCCTCGCCGATGTAGCCGGGCTCCAGGCGCGGGTCGTCCGCCGCCGTCGGCAGCAGGTCGCCCGGCCCCATGTCCCCCGGCCGCAGCCGCTCGCTCCATGGCACCCACTCGGGTGCCAGGAGCGCGTCGGGCCCCGGCAGCAGCACGGTCTCGTCGACGGTCACGTTCTTCGCACGGGAGGCCCGTGCGACGGTGACCGCCCAGCGCCACCCCCGGTAGCCCGGCTCCTCGCAGGCGAAGAAGTGGGTGACGACCCGGTCCCCCTCGGAGGTCAGGGACACATGGTCCCCGACCTTCCCCGGCGCCGCGGCCTCCTCGGCCGCCACTCGGGCCAGATCCACCGCCTCGGCGCACAGGCGGTCGGGGGTACGGCTTCGCGTCGTCGCAGCACTCACAGGGTCTCGCTTCTCTCCTACGCCGTTCAGTGGGTGCGCTGCCGAGACACATACGGTCCGGGCGGAGGGCGGAGCGGACCGGGGGACCGCATCGACGTCCGCGCCCGGACCGGGTGATCCCGGGCGCACCTGCCGTCATCCATTCTGAGGGATGCCGAAGAGGCGCGCGGCCGGACCCCGGTCGCCGGTGGCGCGCTACGCACGCTACCCCGTTCGCGGGCCCCAGCCCACCTGCATGCACCGACCAGGGGGTTCGGGAGGCCCGCCGGAGCGCATCGCGCTTCCTCGCACAGGTCCTTGGGGCACTATGGCGTGGTGACCGCCGCCCGGTCGTCCGACGGGCCCGGACCGCTCGCACGAGCGTGCCGGGCGGTGGGGCGTGCGCTGCGGCTGCCCTTCACGGGCCCGGCGCGGGGAATCCGGCGGGCGACACACGCCCAGGGCGCGGGCGAGTCGGGCCTCGGCCGGCTGATCGAGCTGCACGCGGTGAACGGCGCCGGTGATGTCATGATCACCGTGGCGCTGGCGTCCACCGTCTTCTTCTCGGTCCCCACGGACGAGGCACGCGGCCGGGTCACCCTCTATCTGGCGATCACCCTCGCCCCCTTCGCGCTGCTCGCCCCGGTGATCGGCCCGCTGCTGGACCGGATCCCGCACGGCCGCCGCGCGGCGATGGCGGGGGCGATGCTCACCCGGGCGGTCCTGGCCCTCGGTCTGTCGGGGGCGGTGGCCACCGGCGAGCTGGAGCTGTATCCGGCGGCGCTCGGGGTGCTGGTCGCGTCGAAGGCGTACGGGGTGATCCGCAGCGCGGTCGTCCCCCGGCTGCTGCCGCCGCGCATCTCGCTGGTCAAGGCGAACTCCCGGGTGACCCTCGCGGGGCTGCTGGCCACCGGCGCCGCCGCGCCCATCGGGGCGCTGCTGCACCGGCTGGGCCCCCAGTGGCCGCTGTACGGGGCGTGCGCGCTCTTCGTCCTGGGGACGTTCTGGGCGCTGCGGCTGCCCGCGAAGGTGGACTCCGCCCGGGGCGAGCGGAAGGCGCTGATCCTGCCGCACGGCCGGCCCAGACCGGGGCTGCGCACGGTGGGCCCGTCGGTGCTGCACGGGCTCCAGGCGAATGCCTCGTTCCGGATGCTCTCCGGGTTTCTCATCTTCTTCCTGGCGTTCCTGCTGCGCGAGCATCCGGTCGCCGGGCAGAGCGCCGCGGTCTCGCTGGGGATCGTGGGGGTCGCGGCGGGGCTGGGGAACGCCTGCGGGACGGCGCTGGGCGCCTGGCTGCGGGCCCGGGGCCCGGAGGCCATCATCGCGACCGTGCTGGGCGTGGTGCTGTCGGCGGCGGTGCTGGCGGCGGTGTTCTTCGGGGCGGGGATGGTCGCGGTGCTCGCGGCGACGGCGGGCATGTGCCAGGCGCTGGCGAAGCTGTCGCTGGACGCGCTGATCCAGCGTGATGTGCCGGAGGAGGTACGGACCTCGGCGTTCGCCCGCTCCGAGACGCTGCTCCAGATGTCCTGGGTGGTGGGCGGGACGATCGGGATCGTGCTGCCGCTGAACGGGGTGCTGGGGATGGCGGTGGCCGCGGGCATCGTCTCCACGGGCGCGCTGGTGTCGGTACGGGGGCTGCTGGCCGCCGCCCGGCACGGCCACCGCCCCTGGCCCAGGATCGCCTGACCCCCCGCGGCCGAGGACCTCTCGCAGCCGAGGACCTCCCGCGGCCGAGGACCTCCCGCGGCCGAGGACCACGGGCGCCCCGGGGGCACAGGCGCCCCGGGGGCCACGGGATCACCCGCGCGCACGACTCCGGCTCGCACGCGCGCACGGCCCGTACGGCATCCGGCGTACACCCGTACCCATTCGCGTATGGGGCGAACACCCCCAAGCCCCCCAGCCGCACAGGGGAGGGCCGCGGCACGCCGGACCCCCGCGTGGCCTGGCGGGGCGGGACCGATAGCCTTCCAGCCATGACCGTTGCGTTCTTCTCCGGCAGGCGCCGCCGGGCCGCCGCCGCCATCGGCGCCGTTTCCGCCGGGCTCCTCACCCTCTCGGCGTGCGAAAAGCCGACGCCGCTCGCGACCGTGACGGTCGGCACGGAGTCCGTGAACTCCGAGGCCGCCTGCTACAACGACGGCGACACCATCAAGGAGTCCGCCCTCCAGAAGTGCCTGAACGACGAGCCGGGCAAGACCGTCAAGGTCTCGCTGGACGACCGGATCCGCTTCGGTGTCGACCCGGAGATCGCCGAGAACGGCTGGATGCTCTTCATCGGCGGCCAGCCGGCCGAGCAGGAGCCGTACAAGAAGACCTACCGCTCCATCCCCGCGAGCGCCTTCTTCACCGCGCAGACGGGCCAGGCGCCCAACAAGACGAAGATCAGCATCGTCGAGGCCAAGAACAAGAAGTTCATCGGCATCTGGACCTTCACGCTCGAAAAGAAGTGATCCCGGTGGCCGGGGGCGACACCCGGGACGCCCTCCGTGTCCTCGTGGTGACCGCGGTGGCGGCGGAGGCCGAGGCCGTCGCCGCCGGCCTCGGTGCGCCCGGCTCCGTACCCGGCCTCTCCGTACGGACCGTCGCGGGCGGGGTCGGACCGGCCGCCGCCGCCGCGGCCACCACCCGTGAGCTGGTCCGGGCCGCCGCCGACGGCGCCCCGTACCGGCTGGTCGTCTCGGCGGGCATCGGCGGCGGGTTCGCCCCGCACGCCCCCGTGGGCTCCCTGGTCGTCGCCGACGCCATCGTCGCCGCCGATCTGGGGGCACAGACCCCCGACGGCTTTCTCACCGTGGCCGAGCTGGGCTTCGGCCGGGCCGTCCACCATCCGCCCGCCGCGCTCGCCGCCCGTGCCGCCGAGGCCACCGGGGCCCGGTGCGCGCCCGTGCTGACCGTCTCCACCGTGACCGGGAGCGCCGCCCGCGCCGCCGAGCTGAGCGGGCGTCACCCCCGGGCCGCCGCCGAGGCGATGGAGGGCTTCGGGGTCGCCGAGGCCGCCGCCGCCGAGGGGGTGCCGGTGCTGGAGGTCCGCGCCGTCTCCAACCCGGTCGGGCCGCGCGACCGGACCGCCTGGCGCATCGGGGAGGCCCTGGCGGCGCTGCGGACCGGCTTCGCCGCGCTGGCCCCCGTCCTCGCCACCGCCCCCGCCGACACCACCGCCGACACCACCGTGGTGACCGCCCCCGCCCCCGTTCCCGTATCCGAGGAGCAGCCGTGAGCCTGCGGATCGCCTACTCGCCCTGCCCCAACGACACCTTTGTCTTCGACGCCCTCGCCCACGGCCGGGTGGCGGGCGCCCCCGCGCTCGATGTGACCTTCGCCGACATCGACATCACCAATGGCATGGCCGAGCGCGGCGAGGGCGATGTCCTGAAGGTCTCGTACGCCGTACTCCCCTGGGTCCTGGACGAGTACGCGCTGCTCCCCTGCGGCGGCGCGCTGGGCCGGGGGTGCGGCCCGCTGGTGCTCACCCGGGAGCCGGGGCTCGATCTGACCGGGCGGACGGTCGCGGTGCCGAGCGAGCGTTCGACCGCGTATCTGCTCTTCCGGCTCTGGGCCGCCGACCGGGTCCCGGGCGGTGTCGGGAAGATCGTCGTCCTGCCGTTCCACGAGATCATGCCCGCGGTCCGGGACGGCCGGGTGGACGCCGGGCTGGTGATCCACGAGGCCCGTTTCACCTATCAGGGGTACGGGCTGCACCGCCTGGCCGACATGGGCGAACACTGGGAGGACATCACCGGGCTGCCCATCCCGCTCGGCGCGATCATCGCCAGGCGGTCGCTGGGGACCGAGGCGCTGCGGCGGCTGGCGGAGTCGATCCGTACCTCGGTCCGGATGGCCTGGGACGATCCGGAGGCATCCCGGCCGTATGTGCGCGAGCACGCCCAGGAGATGGATCCGGCCGTCGCCGATCAGCACATCGGACTGTATGTGAACGAGTTCACCGCCGACCTCGGGGAGAGCGGCTACGCGGCGGTACGGGGGCTGCTCACCCGGGCCGCGGCGGAGGGTCTGGTGCCGCCACTGGCGCCGGGGGCCCTGGATCTCGTCTGAGGATCTCGTCCGAGACGGGAGCCTCCGCGAGGCATGGCCCCCGGGGTGCGCGGTCGGCGGGCGCGGCCGGTCCGGGCGGACCGGCCGCGGCTCACACGTCGAGCTGGTCCGCGACCGCGCGGAGCATGTTGGCGATCTTCGCGCCCTGGGGCTTGTCGGGGTAGCGCCCGCGCTCCAGCTGCTGGGTGACGTTCTCCAGGAGGGTCGTCAGGTCCTGCACGATGGACGCCAGCTCATCGGGCTTGCGGCGCTGGGCCGCGGCGACCGACGGCGTGGGGTCGAGGACCGTCACGGAAAGTGCCTGGTCACCGCGCTGGCCGGCGACCACGCCGAACTCGACGCGCTGGCCGGGCTTGAGGGAGTCGACTCCGTCGGGCAGCACTGACGAGTGGACGAAGACGTCACCGCCGTCGTCGCGGGAGAGAAAGCCGAAGCCCTTCTCGCTGTTGAACCATTTGACCTTGCCGGTAGGCACGTCTGTCCTCGTCATTCGTACTCGTCGGGGCGCTGGAGCCGCCGGGAGGGCCTGTCGTCGTCGTCTCGGCCCTGGAAGCACCACAGCGGGTCGTGTGACCCGCCCAACCCAAGGCTAATGGTCCAGGGGCGGCTGACAAGACGTCGCCGATCGGTTCCTCCTCGTGGGGAACTACCCTGGCCGGATGACTGCTACTCCTGACGCCCCCGGTGACGGGCTGGTCCGCATCGGCGGCATCGTCTTCATCGTCGGCGCGGTGGCCACACTCGTCACGATGGCCCCGCTCTTCCTGGGAACCGACCCGTTCCCGCCCATCGCCTACGGCGTCTGCATGCTGATGGGCGTCGGCTTCGCCGTCGCCGGAGTGGGCGTGATGCGCTCGATCGCGGCCCAGCGGCGCGCGGCGCGGGCCCTTTCCTAACCGCGCGCCGGGCGCTCCCCGGCGAGATGGGCGCGGAGCCAGCCGGGGAACTCGGTGAGATCGGCGAGAACCGTGTCCGCACCGGCTTCACGCAGCTCAGCGGCGGTGCAGGGGCCGGTGGGCACCACGACGGAGCGCGCTCCGGCGGTATGCGCCCCCCGGATGTCGCCGAGGTGGTCGCCGACATAGACCCCGGCCCCGTACGCCCGCAGCGCCTCGGCCTTGCCCTCCGCCCAGAGCCCGCCGACCACGGCGTCCGGGGCGATACCGAGGTGGTCGAGGTGGAGCCGGGCGTTGGGCTCGTACTTGGCGGTGACGACGATCGCCCGGCCGCCCGCCGCGCGAACGGCCGCGACCGCCTCACGTGCACCGGGAAGCGCGGTGCTCGGCTCGATCGCGTACGCGGGGTAGAGCGCGCGGTAACGATCGCCCATGGCCTGAATCTGATCACCGGGGAACCAGTGGGCCAGCTCCTGCTCCAGCGGGGGCCCCAGCCGGGAGACGGCGAGGTCGGCGTCGACCCACACCCCGGTCTCCTCGGTGAGCGCGCGGAAGGCGGCGTGGATGCCGGGGCGGCTGTCGATCAGGGTCATGTCGAGGTCGAAGCCGACGGTGATGACGGGAGCGTCCGGGTCGGCGGGCGCGGACGGGACCGGGGCCGGAGCGGGCGTCAGCGACTCGGGGGACGTCAAGGGCTCGGAGGGCGTCAGCGGCTCGGGGGGCGTCGGGGAGGAGTTCACTCCGCCATTGTGCCCATCCGTGGCCTTTACACCCGCCCTCTATAGTTAGCCAAGCCTTACCAACTCCTCACCTGTACGTCCTTTCCGGCATGTTCGGAGCACCCGGCGCGTCGGTCCGTTCCACTGATGGGTTTCCATGTCAGCCAGACGCGCGCTCGCGGTCCGCCGCATCGGGTGGACGGCAGCCGCCGTCGTGGCCCTGGTGCTCGCGGCTCTGCTCAGTCTCGCGGTGGGGGCGCGCGCCATCGCGCCGTCCACCGTCCTCGACGCCCTGCTGAACGGCGGTTCCTCCGGCGACGCCCAGGTCATCACGGAGATGCGGGTGCCGCGCACCCTGATCGCCGTCATGGTCGGGGCCGCTCTCGCCGTGGCGGGCACCGTCACCCAGGGCATCACCCGCAATCCGATCGCCGACCCGGCCATCCTCGGCATCAGCCAGGGCGCCTCGGTCGGTGTCGTCCTCGCCATCGCCTTCGCCGGGGTGCACACCCTCACCGGCTATGTGTGGTTCGGCTTCACCGGCGCGGCCATCGCCTCCGTCGCGGTGTACGCCATCGCCTCCCGGGGGCGCGGCGGCGCGACCCCGGTGAAGCTGGCGCTCGGCGGCGCCGCCATCAACGCCCTGCTGGCCGCGCTGGTCACCGGCGTCCTCACCTCCAAGGCGGCGACGCTGGACGAGTTCCGCTTCTGGCAGGTCGGCTCGGTCGCCGGGCGGGACTCCGAGGTGGTCTCCCAGGTCTGGCCGTTCATGGTGGTGGGCGTGGTGCTGGTCGCCATGGCCGCCCGGGGGCTGGACGCGCTGGCCCTCGGCGACGACATGGCCACCGGGCTCGGGCAGAACGTCGCGGCGGTCCGGATCGTCGGCGGGCTCGGTGCGACCGTCCTGACCGGCGCCGGGGTCGCCGCCGCGGGGCCGATCGCCTTCATCGGTCTGGCCGTCCCCCACATCGCGCGGGCGCTCGTCGGCACCGACCACCGCTGGGTCCTGCCGCTGGCGGCGCTGCTGGGGCCGGTGATGCTGCTGGTGGCCGATGTGATCGGCCGGATCGTCTTCCCGCCGGGTGAGATACCCGCCGGGGTGACGACCGCGCTGATCGGCGTGCCCTTCCTGGTCTTCCTGGTCCGGCGAAAGGCGGTCCCCGCATGAGCACCCCCACCCTCACCAAGGACCCCAACCTCGCCAAGGGCCCCGCCCGGGGCATGCGCCCCGCCGGTTACACCGTGCTGCGCGCCGGGCGCGGCGCCTTGCTGCTCCACCGGCGCTCGGCCGTCGTGGTGGCCATCCTCTCGGTGGTGCTCGCCGCCGTGGTGGTCGTCTATCTCTCCGTCGGCGAGAGCACCGTCCCGCCCGCCGAGGTGCTGAAGGTCCTGCTCGGTCAGGAGACCCCGCACCAGCTGGTCGTCGGGGAGCTGCGGCTGCCCCGGCTGACGGTGGGTCTGCTGGTGGGCCTCGCCTTCGGCGTCGCGGGCGCGCTGATCCAGACCGTCGCCCGCAATCCGCTGGCCAGCCCCGACATCATCGGCATCAGCCAGGGCGCGACCGCGGTCACCGTCGCCGGACTGGTCTACGGGGTCACCTCGTTCACCCTGCTGCCGTACTTCTCGGTCGCGGGCGGGCTGCTCGCGGCGGCGCTGGTCTATCTCTTCGCCTGGCGCGGCGGGCTGCACGCGACCCGTTTCGTCCTCATCGGCATCGGCTTCGCGGTGGTGCTGCGTTCGGTCACCTCGCTGCTGTTGACCAAGACGGACCATGTGGTCGCGGCGCAGGCGCAGATCTGGATGACCGGCTCCCTCAACGGGCGCGGCTGGGAGGAGGCCCGCCCGCTGAGCTGGGCGCTGCTGGTCCTGCTGCCCGCGGTGGTGTGGGCGGCGTACGCCCAGCGGTCGGTCTCGCTGGACGACGACACCGCGACCGCGCTGGGCATCCGGCTGGGGCGGACCCGGGCGGGTCTGGTCCTGGTGGGTGTGGTGCTGGCGTCGATCGCGACGGGGGCGGCGGGCCCGGTGGACTTCGTGGCGCTGCTGGCGCCGCAGATCGCGCGCCGGCTGACCCGTACCGCACAGATCCCGCTGCTCAGCTCGGCGCTGATGGGCGCGGTGATCGTCGTCCTGGGCGATCTGATCGGCCGCAGGATGCTGGCCCCCACCGAACTGCCCGTCGGTGTGCTGACCGCCGCCGTCGGGGCCCCTTATCTGATCTGGCTGCTGATCCGCGGCCGTGCCTCGGGGAGGACATCGTGAGCAGACTGACCGCGCGCGGGCTGACGCTCGCGTACGAGGACCGTACCGTCGTCGAGGAGCTGGACCTGGCCGTCCCGGACGGCCGGGTGACGGTGATCGTCGGCCCCAACGCCTGTGGCAAGTCGACGACGCTGCGGGCGCTGGGACGGCTGCTGAAGCCGGCGGGCGGGGCGGTGCTGCTGGACGGCACGGAGCTGGCCCGGCTGCCCACCAAGAGGATCGCCCAGTCCATCGGGCTGCTGCCGCAGTCGCCGGTGGCGCCCGAGGCGATCACCGTGGCGGATCTGGTCTCGCGCGGGCGGCAGCCGCATCAGTCCTGGTGGCGGCAGTGGTCCGACGAGGACGAGCGGGCGATCACGGACGCGATGGAGCGTACGGATGTGACGGCGCTCGCGGACCGTTCGGTGGACGAGCTGTCCGGCGGGCAGCGGCAGCGGGTGTGGATCGCGATGGCGCTGGCGCAGGAGACGGAGGTCCTGCTGCTGGACGAGCCGACGACCTTCCTGGACATCGCGCACCAGGTGGAGGTGCTGGATCTGGTGCGCCGGCTCAACCATGAGCGGGGGCGGACGGTCGTCGCGGTCCTGCACGACCTCAACCAGGCGGCGCGGTACGCGGACCATCTCATCGCGATGAAGTCGGGCCGGATCGTGGCGGAGGGCCCGCCGGGCGAGGTCGTCACGGCGGAGCTGGTCGCCAAGGTCTTCGGCCTGGAGTCGGTGGTGGTCCCGGATCCGGTGACGGGGTCGCCGCTGGTCGTTCCGGGGATGCCGTACGGGGCGCTGCCCGGGCAGCGGTCCGGCGCGGCGGAGTAAGGGGTGTTCCGGGTGGGTCGTGGACCCACCCGGAGCGCGTCCGTCAGGCCCCGCCGGCCGGGCGCGCCTCGCGCCACATGCCCCACAGGGTCGGGCCGCCGCCCGGGAGCCTCACCTCGTGCCGCACGGTGAAGCCGAAGTGCTCGTAGACCGGGAGGTTGGCCTCCTTGGAGGACTCCAGGTAGGCGGGCATCCCGGCGGCGTCGGCCTGGGCGAGGCCGGAGCGCATCAGGGCACCGCCCTGGCCCTGGCCCTGGACGGCGGGGTCGGCGCCGATCAGTGCGAGGTACCAGTGGGGCTCCTGCGGGGTGTGCTGGGCCGCCGCGCCGACGGCGTCCCGGAACAGCTCGGCGCGGTCGCCGAGGAGCTTCTGCAGCTCCCCGATGGTCTCCGCGTCGGGCACGGCCTTCTCCGCCGCCTCCGGCGGCACCCAGAACGCGGCGGCGGAGCCGGTGCGTTCGCAGACGGCGCTGTGGACGTACTGCCGGGTGAAGATGGTCCCGAAGTAGGCGCTCAGGTCGGCCTCGCGGGAGGCGTCCTGGGGGAAGAACCAGCGCATCATCGGGTCGTCGTCGAAGGCGCGGGCGAGGGAGCCGCTGATGAGGGCGGCGTCATCCAGGATCGCCTTCTGGGGCGTGTTCGCTGTGGACATAGATGCATTCTGCATCCACCACCCCCCGCCCCAACCCCGGGGCCCCTCCCCCGCGATGGCCCTCGCAGGACGCTCCCACCCAAAGCCGGACGAAGGGCCCGCCGGGGGGTCCCGCCCCCGGACGGGCGGGCGAGGTAAGCCACCTGATGCCGGATCACCTCGGTCGGACACCGGGGCCGGGGTGCCATTTTTCAGCGGGCCAGGGTGCCAATTCTTAGCCCGTCCGGCGATTGAGGACGGACCTCGGCACCGAGCCACCTCGGGCGGACGTCGGGGCCAGCCCCGAACCCCGCTCCTCAATCGCCGGAGGGGCTTGATTTCGAGGCCCCCGCTCCTCAAACTCCCCCAGACTTCGTCCGGGGGGACCCCATGAGGCTTGAGTTTGAGGCCCCTAGCTCCTCAAACACGGGTAGAGCTGGTTTTTGAGGCCACCAGGGGTACGGGAAACGCATCCGCGCAGCGGGCCGGTCAGGGGCACGTGTGGTCGCGGCTCGGGCGGCTGCCCACCGCCAGGAGGGGGGTCAGTTCACGGGCCGCGCAGAAGTTGACGCGAGGGTCACCCGCAGGGACCTCGTCGCAGCTGACACCCGCGACGGTGTCCACCCCCGGCACCGGCACCGCCACCAGCTCGGCCAGCCGGCCGATGACAGGGTCCTGCGCGGGCGAGCCGACCCGTTCGCACCGCAGGGCCGTCGTCTCGGCGGCATGGGCGGGCGCGGCGGCCGCGAGGGCCGCGCCCAGGGCCAGTACGGCGGCGGCGGTCGGCGAGAGGAGGCGGTGGGCGGTCTTCTGCATGGCGCTGTCCTGTTCCCGAAGTGCGGTCCTGTTCCCGACGTCCCGACCGAGGGGGTCCCGAGTCGATGAGGTCCGAGCGAACGACCACTCTGGGCCCTCCGGCCGCCCGCCGGGCCCCGAGGGGCGGAAAACCACCCGAACGCGGCACGCGGACACCTCCCGGACGACGGCCCGAGCACGACGGGAAACGGTGCTCACGCCCGGCGGGACCGCCAGAGCAGAAAGAGCGCGGAGGCGACGGCCGCGCCCTTGATGGTCCAGGGCGCCGCGCCGGAGATCGCGTCGGAGAGGCCGCCGTCCGGCGGGATCGGCTCGCCCCAGCGGCCGTCCTCCCGGCCCCAGAGCCAGACCAGGGTCACCGCGACCGCCGCGCCCGGCATGCCCAGGACCGCCGTCCGGCGCTCGGTCTCGGAGAGCCGGCCGAAGCCCCAGGCCAGCAGCCATCCGAGCCCGAGGGCGATCCAGGAGGCGAGGACCGCGCCGGTGACCAGCAGCCCCGCCGCGAGGATCAGCACCAGGCCGCCCGCGCGGGGCACGGCGGCGGGCGCCTCCACCGTGTCCGGGGCCGGGGCCCGGCGCCGGAGCAGGGCGAGCACCCCCAGTACCCGCAGCGCGCCCCCGCCCCGCCGCGCCGGGGCCTCCTTCTCCACGGGGAGGTCCACCGGACCCTCCGCACCGTCCCCCTCGGCGTCGTCATCGCCGTCGGCGGCGTCGGCGGGGGGCTCCACCGGCCTGGGCGGCGCCAGTATCTCGGGGATCTCCACCCCGCCCGTGAACCCGGCGATCCGCTCCCCCGGCCCGAACGGCTGCGGGCCGGTGTGCCACCAGTCCGCCTCCTGCTCACCGGAGCCGAGTTCGTCCAGACCCGCCAGATGCGGGGGCCGCCCCCCGGCCGGCGGGGACGGCGGCACGGGCGGGGCGTCGGAGGCGGGGGCGGCCTTACGGGGACGCGGCAGCCGCATCCGTACCCCCGCGAAACCGGAGGAACCAGCAGAATCCTCACCGGACCCGTTCTCCGCCGAGGCCCCCGCCGCCCCCGAAGGCGGCCTGGACGTGCCCCACGACGGTTTGGACATACCCCACGACCGCCCGCCCGGGCCCGAGGACCGCCCGCCCGGGCCCGCAGACGGCGCGGACGGCACATCCGCGCCCCCCGGCTCCACCGGCGCACCCCCGCCCGCCGCCGTCACCACCTCGTCCGGCGTACCCAGCCGCCCCAGAATGCGGCGGACCGCCGCCGGACTGTCCGCCGACCCCCGCGCCCGCTCCCGGTCGATCTCCCCGCGCAACCCCGTGACCAGTTCCCGCCGTGCCCCCGACGGCAGTTGGCGCTGCTGGGCCAGATCGCCGACCCGGCTCAGATAGTCGTATACGAGCTGGTCGCTCTCGATCCCCACGGCCGCATCCCCTGCCAATCCCCGGACGGTACCCCCGGCGCTCCCGCCGTTCCCCGCCGACCGTAGCGCGCCCCCCGGGGCGGTGGGCACTGCCACCGCCCCCGTCAGCGACTAACGTGGGGCGGATGGGGACAACGCCCGCAGGACCCGAGGGAACAGACGAAGCCGACACCGCGACCAGAGGCGGCGGCGTTCCACGCACCCTGGCCGAGGCGCTGCGCGCCCGTACCGATGAAGAACTGGCCGCGCTGCTGCGCGTACGACCCGATCTGGTCAGCCCCGTACCGGGTGATCTGACCCAGCTGGCGACCCGTGCCGGCACCCGTGCCTCCGTGCTGCGCGCGCTGGAGCGGCTGGACCGTTTCACGCTCCAGACCGCCGAGGCGCTGGCCGTGGGGCCGGACCCGACCCCCTACCCCGTCCTGCTGCGACTGCTCGGCGGCGACGACGGCGATCCGCAGATCACCGCCACCCTCCCGGACGCGGTGGCGACCCTGCGCGCCCAGGCGCTGATCTGGGGCGGCGACGACCGGCTGCGGCTGGTGCGGACCGCCCGTGAGCTGCTGGCCCCGGCGCCGGGGCGCCCGTCGCCCACCGGTCTCGGACCGACGGTCGCCGAGGCCACGGCGGGCATGTCCCCGGGCCGGCTCCAGACCATCCTGGTCACGGCCGGGCTGCCCACCACCCACGACCCGGTCTCCGCGGTCGCCGCGCTGACCGCCCTCTTCACCGACCGGGACCGGATGGCCGCCCTGCTGGACTCCGCTCCCATGGAGGCGCTGGCGGTCCTGGACCGGCTGGTGTGGGGGCCGCCGTACGGGGAGGTCACCGCCGACCCCACACCCCCCGTGCGCTGGCTGCGGGACCGGGGGCTGCTGCTGCCCGCGTCCCCGCGCACGGTGGCGCTCCCGCGCGAGGCGGCGCTCTATCTGCGCGCCGGGCGGGCGCACCGCGAGCCGGAGCCGCTGCCACCGGAGCCGCAGCCCGCACACGGTGTCGCCGGGACCGGCCGTCCACAGGTTGTGGACAGCGCGGCGGCGGCCCAGGCGCTCACCGCGCTCTCCACCGTGGAGGAGCTGCTGCACGACTGGCACGAGGGCGGCCCGCCGGTGATGCGCGCGGGCGGTCTGGCGGTACGGGACCTCAAGCGCACGGCGACCGCGCTGGAGACCGGCGAGCCGATGGCCGCGTTCTGGCTGGAGGTGGCGTACGCGGCGGGGCTGATCGCCTCGGACGGCGACGCGGACGAGCGGTACGCCCCGACCCCCGTGTACGACGAGTGGCTGGACCGGCCGCCGGCCGAGCGCTGGGCGCTGCTCGCGGACGCCTGGCTCACCGCGAGCCGGGTCCCGGGCCTGGTCGGCGGGCAGGACGTCAAGGGCCGCCCGCTGGCCGCGCTGGGCCCGGGCCTGGACCGCCCGGCCGCGCCCGAGGTACGGGCCAGGGTCCTGGAGCTGCTGGCGACCCTGGAGCCGGGGACCGCCGCCGAGGCGGAGAGCGTGCTGGCCCGGCTCCGCTGGGAACGCCCGCTGCGGACGGGCACACCCGCCGACACCCCGCTGGACCCGCGCTCCCGGATCGCCGCGTGGACGCTGGGCGAGGCGGAGGCCCTGGGGGTGACGGGCCGGGGCGCCCTCTCCACCCATGGCCGGCTGCTGCTCGGCCTGCCGCCGGAGCCCGGGGCACCCCGCCCCGCACCCCTGACCGAACGGCTGCCGCTCACCACCGCCGAGCGGGGCGCCGCCCAGGCCGCCGCCGCCGTGGCGCTCGCGCCGATGCTCCCCGTACCGCTCGATCACATCCTGCTCCAGGCCGACCTCACCGCCGTGGCGCCCGGCCCGCTGGAGCGCCCCCTCGCGGAGACCCTGGCCGTCCTCGCCGATGTGGAGTCCAAGGGCGGTGCGACGGTCTACCGCTTCACCCCCGGATCGGTCCGCCGGGCGCTGGACGCGGGGCGGACCGCGACCGATCTGCACACCTTCCTGGCCACGCACTCCCGTACCCCCGTGCCGCAGCCGCTCAGCTATCTCATCGACGATGTGGCCCGCCGCCACGGACGGCTCCGGATCGGGGTCGCCTCCGCCTATGTCCGCTGCGACGACGACGCCCTGCTGGACGAGATCCTGGCGGACCGGCGCTCCCAGGGGCTGATCCTGCGGCGGCTGGCGCCGACGGTGCTGGCCTCGCAGATCGATCAGTCGTCGCTGCTGGAGGGGTTGCGGACGATGGGGTACGCGCCCGCCGCCGAGTCGAACGCGGGCGATGTGGTGATCGCCCGCGCCCATGCCCGCCGCACACCCCCGCGCACCCCGCCCGTACCGGTCCCGGAGAGCCCCCAGGCCCCCGAGCCCGTGCTGCTCACGGCGGCGGTCCGGGCCATCCGCGCGGGCGATCTGGCCGCGACGGTCGCCCGCGCCCCCGGCCCCGCCACGGCCGCCGCCCCGCGCCCGGGCGAGCTGCCCCGCTCCGCCCCGGCGGAGACCCTGGCGACGGTCCAGGCGGCGGTGATGACCGGTTCCACGCTCTGTATCGGCTATGTGAACGCGGAGGGGTCGGCGAGCCAGCGGGTGATCGCCCCGGTGCGGGTGGAGGGCGGCTTCGTGACGGCGTACGACCACACGGCGGACGAGGTGCGGACCTATCCGCTGCACCGGATCACCGGAGTGGCGGAGCTGGCGGACGAGCTGCCCTGATCCCCGCTACCGCCCGTCCCCGAAAATCGGTTGATCGTCTTCGTAGGCTGACCGCATGAGCGACACCCTCCGGCTGGAGAAGATCACCAAGGCCAATGTCGAGACCGCGATCGGTGTGCGGATCCGCCCCGACCAGGAACACCTGGTGGAGCCGGTCGCGCACTCGCTCGCCGAGGCGTATGTCCGCGGTGACACCGCCTGGCCCCGGCTGATCCTCGATGGTGACCGTGCCGTCGGCTTTCTGATGGCCTTCCTGGACATCGACTGGAAGGGCGACGGCTCGGGGGACCTCCGCTCCGGTCTGTGGCGGCTCAACATCGCCGCCGGGGAGCAGGGGCGGGGGTACGGCCGCTTCGCGGTGGACTCGGTCGCCGCCGAGATCCGCCGCCGGGGCGGCACCCGCCTCTTCGTCACCTGGCACCCGGGCCCCGACGGCCCCGAGGGTTTCTACCTGGGCCTGGGCTTCCGCCCCACCGGCGAGACCAGCGGCGGCCAGACCGTCGCCGTCCTCGACCTGCCCTGACCTGCTCTGACCTGCCCTGATCCGCCCGCACCCGCCTACACCCGCCGCACATCAGAGCGAGTGATAGGTCGGATCAACATTCGGTATTTGTGGCTTCGCCGTCCGGCGGAAAGACTCGTCGTCGGCTCCATGAGGAGCAGAACGATGGCGTCCGCGCCTCACCGCGTGGAGATCAGGACATCGGAGGCAGGCATGAGATCACTGTCGGGCAGGCTCGCGCGGACGACGGCCATCCTGGGGCTCACCGTGGCCGCGTTCGGCTCCACGGCGGTGTCGCCGGCCATGGCGGACAGCTCCGGTACGGCCGGCTGCACCCGCGCGTTCACGTTCCGGGGGTCCGAGGTCCAGGTGGACAACTGCTCGTCCGGCTGGGTGTGGGCCTGGGGCGGCAACACGGACAACTGGACCACCGTCTATGTGACGGACAACTTCAACCACAAGGGCGAGTTGCGGACCTGGCGGAACCAGGCTCAGCAGCGCAGTTTCACGGTCGTGAAGAGTTTCCATATGTGTGTGGGCGGAACGGTCGGCTGGGCGCCGCCCATTCCGTACCACTTCTGCACGGAGGAAGTGACCCTGTAGCGCCCGTCCCGGCAGACGGTGGCCCCGGCGAGAACCTTCGCGCGGGGCCACTCCCCTCGCGCCCCCGGCGGGCGTCCCGGACCCGCCTCAGAACGCCCCGGCGAAGGACGTGACCACCCACCACACCGCGAGGATCCCGATCACCATGTCCGTCAGCCCGTACGCCACCGTGCACCCCACCGCCGCCAGCACGACCCGCCGGGGCCGCAGCCGCTCCGTGCGCTCCCCGAACCAGCCCGCCCCCACCAGGGCCAGCGGCACCAGATAGCCCAGCAGGAACGCCGGCGGCCACCCCTCCCCGAAGGCGGCGAGATCGAGGTACGCCAGCCCCGGCACCGCCACCGTCCCCCCGGCGGGCGCCACCCACCACCACCGGTCCGCCCCGCCCCCGACACTCCCGGCCCCGGCCCGCGGCGGCACATATCCGTACGTCATGCCCCCACCCAACCGCCCCGCCCCCGGCCCCGGCAGCGTCCGCGTACTCACTCCCACGCGCCCGGATACTCAGGCACGCCCCCGTCGGTACGGCACACTGGAGGTTTGGCCTCCAGAATGTGGCCTCCAGAAAGGGCGCAGGTGTGAACGGACCCCTCATCGTCCAGAGCGACAAGACTCTCCTCTTGGAAGTCGACCACGACCAGGCCGACGCCTGTCGCCGCGCCATCGCGCCCTTCGCGGAGCTGGAGCGGGCGCCCGAGCACATCCATACCTATCGGCTGACCCCGCTGGGGCTGTGGAACGCGCGAGCCGCCGGGCATGACGCCGAGCAGGTGGTGGACGCGCTGGTCCAGTACAGCCGCTACCCCGTCCCGCACGCGCTGCTGGTCGATGTCGCCGAGACGATGGCCCGGTACGGGCGGCTGTCGCTGGTGAAGCATCCCGTCCACGGGCTGGTGCTGAGCAGCACCGACCGGCCGGTGCTGGAGGAGATCCTGCGGTCCCGGAAGGTCCAGCCGCTGGTGGGCGAGCGGATCGACCCGGACACCGTGGTGGTGCACCCCTCGGAGCGGGGGCAGATCAAGCAGGTGCTGCTCAAGCTGGGCTGGCCCGCCGAGGACCTCGCCGGATATGTGGACGGGGAGGCCCACCCCATCGAGCTGGCCGAGGACGGCTGGGCGCTGCGCCCCTATCAGCGGCAGGCGGTCGAGGGGTTCTGGCACGGCGGTTCCGGGGTGGTCGTCCTCCCCTGTGGCGCGGGAAAGACGCTGGTCGGCGCGGGGGCGATGGCCGAGGCCAAGGCGACCACGCTGATCCTGGTGACCAATACGGTCTCCGCCCGGCAGTGGAAGCACGAGCTGGTGAAGCGGACCTCGCTCACCGAGGACGAGATCGGCGAGTACAGCGGGACGAAGAAGGAGATCCGCCCGGTCACCATCGCCACCTACCAGGTGCTGACGACCCGGCGGAAGGGGATCTACCCCCATCTGGAGCTGTTCGACTCCCGTGACTGGGGCCTGGTCGTCTACGACGAGGTGCATCTGCTGCCCGCGCCGGTGTTCAAGTTCACCGCCGATCTCCAGGCCCGGCGGCGGCTCGGGCTGACCGCGACCCTGGTCCGTGAGGACGGCAGGGAGTCCGATGTCTTCTCCCTCATCGGGCCGAAGCGCTTCGACGCGCCGTGGAAGGAGATCGAGGCACAGGGCTATATCGCCCCCGCCGACTGTGTGGAGGTACGCGTCAATCTGACCGACTCGGAGCGGCTCGCGTACGCCACCGCCGAGACGGAGGAGAAGTACCGCTTCTGCGCCACCACGGCGAGCAAGCGGAAGGTGACCGAGGCGCTGGTGGCCCGGCACCGGGGTGAGCAGACGCTGGTCATCGGCCAGTACATCGACCAGCTGGACGAGCTGGGAGCGCATCTGGACGCCCCTGTGATCAAGGGCGAGACCTCGAACGCCCAGCGCGAGAAGTTGTTCGACGCGTTCCGGCAGGGCGAGATCTCGGTGCTGGTGGTCTCGAAGGTGGCGAACTTCTCGATCGATCTCCCGGAGGCGACGGTCGCCATCCAGGTCTCCGGCACCTTCGGCTCCCGGCAGGAGGAGGCGCAGCGGCTGGGCCGGGTGCTCCGTCCCAAGGCGGACGGGCATGAGGCGCGGTTCTACTCGGTGGTCGCGCGGGACACGATCGACCAGGACTTCGCGGCGCACCGCCAGCGGTTCCTGGCGGAGCAGGGGTACGCGTACCGGATCGTGGACGCGGACGAGCTGCTGGGCTGAGGGCCGAGGGGACACAGACGCTCCCCGGGCGGGGTGCCCAAGGGCGGGCGGGGGTCAGCGGCGGACGACGCCCGCGTCCCGCCCGTACTCCCCGAGGACCGCCACGCTGAACAGGGTGCCGACGAAAACCTTCACCGCGCGCATCGCACCGGCGGCGCCATGCGGGGTGTGGTTGTCCGAACCGGGGGCGGTACCGGTCTGGGGGGCGCTGGGGCTGAAGGTCGCTGTGCTCATGTACCCCATACTCCGCTTCCGGGGCGTCATCGGGCATCGGCCCACGGGCGGAAACGGATCACCGGTCCTCTACGACTCCAGGTATAGGGGTAATCCTCAGGGTGCGGCACCTGAGGAGGAGGGGAACGTCCTCCCTCCCGCCGACAACCGCGTGGCCCGATCCTCCGTCCGCTGGCTAGAATCCCCGGTCTTGCCCGCCTCCTGCCAGGAGCGCCGCCGCCCGGACGGAAACCGGGTGGCCCCGCCACGTACGCCCGTATCCATGCCGGAGGCCGTTCCGTGTCCGTACCCGTGCCCGCGCCTGTTCCCGTGCCTGTGTCCGATCCGAACCGTACGCCCGCGTCCCCACCCGACCCCCTCGCCTCGGAGCGCGCCCATCTCGCCTCCTCCCGCTCCGCCCTGCGCACCATGCGGGAGGACGTGGAGGCCCTGGACCTGCGGAATGTCACCGCGAACTGGGTCAACTCCGCCGTCCTCCAGGCCCAGATGGAGGTACGGATCAAGGAGCTGGCGGATCTCTCCCACACCCCGCTCTTCTTCGGCCGCCTCGACTACGCACCCGGCAGCCGCACCCCCACCGGAAGCATCGGAAGCACCGAGAACCCCGGGGACGACAGCGGGGACGAGGCCCACCGCTTCTACATCGGCCGCCGCCATGTCCACGATGCCCACGGCGACCCCATGGTCGTGGACTGGCGCGCCCCCGTCTCCCAGCCCTTCTACCGGGCCTCCCGCAAGGACCCCCAGGGCGTCGAGCAGCGCCGCCGCTTCGGCTACACCGCCGGCGAGCTGACCGCGTACGAGGACGAGCACCTCACCGACCCCACCGAGGACGACCGCACCAGCCGGCTGCTCCAGGCCGAGATCGAGCGCCCCCGGGTGGGCCCCATGCGCGACATCGTCGCCACCATCCAGCCCGAGCAGGACGAGATCGTCCGGTCCGGACTCTCCGGCACCGTCTGTGTCCAGGGCGGCCCCGGCACCGGGAAGACCGCCGTCGGCCTGCACCGGGTCGCCTATCTGCTCTACGCCCACCGTGAGCGCCTGGCCCGTACCGGCACCCTGGTCATCGGCCCCAACCGCTCCTTCCTCCACTACATCGAGCAGGTGCTGCCCGCCCTCGGCGAGCTGGAGGTGGCGCAGTCCACCGTGGAGGACCTGGTCTCCCAGGTGGAGGTCCGGGGCACCGACGACGCCACCGCCGCCGTGATCAAGGGCGACGCCCGGATGGCGACCGTGCTCCGCCGCGCCCTCCGTGCCCAGGTCACCGAGCCGACCGAGCCGGTCGTCGTGGTCCGGGGCTCACGCCGCTGGCGGATCCCCGCCTATGAACTCGCCGAGATCGTCGCCGAGTTGCAGGCCCGGGACATGCGGTACGGGGCCGCCCGCGCCGCCCTCCCGCAGCGGATCGCCCATGCCGTCCTGGTCCGTATGGAGGAGTCCGGCGAGGCCCCCGACGACCGGGTGCAGGACGCCGTCGCCCGCAACCCCGCCGTGAAGGCGGCGGTCAAGGCGATCTGGCCGCCGGTGGACCCGGCCCGGCTGGTGCTGCGGCTCCTCGGGGACCCCGCCTTCCTCGCCGAGCACGCCGACGGTGTCCTCACCGAGGACGAGCAGCAGGCGATCCGCTGGGCGAAGCCCGCCCGCAGCGCCCGTACCGCGAAGTGGTCCCGCGCCGACGCCGTCCTCGTCGACGAGGCCACCGATCTGATCGAACGGACCCACTCCCTGGGCCATGTGGTCCTGGACGAGGCCCAGGACCTCTCCCCCATGCAGTACCGAGCGGTGGGCCGCCGCTGCACCACCGGGTCGGCGACCGTCCTCGGCGATCTGGCGCAGGGCACCACCCCCTGGGCCACCGGCAGCTGGGCCGAGGCCCTGACCCACCTCGGCAAGCCGGACGCCGCCGTGGAGGAGCTGACCGCCGGTTTCCGCGTACCGCGCGAGGTGATCGCGTACGCCTCCCGGCTGCTCCCCCATATGTCCCCGGGCCTTGCCGAGGTCACCTCCGTCCGGGAGTCCCCCGGCTCCCTGGAGATCCGGCCCGTGGCGGGCGATCCGACGGCCGCCGCCGTGGCCGCCTGCGAGGAATCGTTGCGCCATGAGGGCTCCATCGGGCTGATCGCCGCCGACGATCTCGTCCCCGGCCTGGCGAAGGCGCTGGCCGCCGCCGGGCACACCCCGCTCGCCCCCGGTGAGGAGACCAACGCGCGCTCCCGGCTGACCCTGGTGCCGGTCTCGCTGGCGAAGGGTCTGGAGTACGACTACGTGGTCCTCACCGAACCCGCCGGGATCGTGGCGGGCGAGCCCGACGAACGGACCGGGCTGCGCAGGCTGTACGTGGCCCTGACCCGCGCGGTCTCCGGGCTGACGGTCCTGCACGCCGAGCCGCTGCCGGAGCAGTTGGGCTAGTTCGTCTCTTTCTCAGGCCGACCGGACCGGGTGTTCCGCCGGGTGTTTCCGCCGGGAGTTCCGCCCCACCCCCGTTGTGTGCGGGGCGGACCTCCCGGCGGCGCTCAGGAGCCGGCGACCGTGATCAGGAGCCGACGACCGCGCTCAGGGTTTCTTCCGGTCCGACGAGCACTCCGCCTTACCGGGATCGTCCAGGATCCGGTCGATGAGCCGCCGGTGGTACGAGCGCTCCCCGCTGCCCTCGTGGAACACATCCGCCTCCACCTCGCGGTCGGCGGGGACCACGATCAGCAGATTGTCCCCGGTCCGGAACTCGGTCCCGAGCTTGCTCCCCGGCTGGAGCGGAAGGTCGAGTTCGACCCGGTCGTCCCCGCGCTCCGGCTTGATCCGGTCGGTGAGGTCCAGCGTCAGCCGGACCCGGCCCTCCCCGCTCCCGGGGAGCAGGGTGACGATGTCGCCCTCCCCGATGAAACGGGCACAGGCCACCCACTCCTCGTCGGTCACCTCCCGCGCGGACCGTCCCCCCGAGGACAGGCCCTCCGGGTACGCCGGAGCCACCTGCGAGTCGGTCACCGCCTGCTTGGCGGAGGCCCCGCTGCCCATGGCACCGCCCAGCTGGTCACCGCCGACCGTCAGGGTCACCACCAACGCCACCGACGCCGCCACCGCGACCACGCCGAGATAGGTCCCGGGCCGCCGCCACCGGGACCGCCGTCCCTCCCTCTCGGCCGCCCGTCGCAGCGGGGTGACCTTCCCGTCCCGACCGGGCTCCGGGCGGCCCGCCTCCTCGCCGATGATCCCCAGCGCGAGACGCAGCCGGTCCTCCTGCTCCGGCGAGAGTTCCGATCCCTCCGACCCCTTCACGCCGATTCCTCCTCACGGTCCGGCCCCAGGACGTTCCGCAGTGCGGCCGTCGCCTTGTGCAGCCGGCTCTTGACCGTCCCCTCGGGCAGGTCCAGCAGCCGGGCGATGTCCTTCACCGGGAGATCCCCGTAGTAGCGCAGCACCAGCGCCTGCCGCTGGTTGGCGGTGAGCCGTGCCAGCCCGTCCGCGACCTCCAGCGCCAGGGTGCGGTGTTCCTGGGGATGTTCCACCGGGGGCCGGTACGACCAGCGCGCCGCGAGCCGTTCCCGCAGCCCGGTCTCCCGGCGGCGTTCGCGGTGCCAGTCCATGGCGACCCGGGAGGCGACCACCGCGCTCCACGCCTGCTCGTCGCGGATGCCGCCGTCCCCGTCCCCCTTGCGGGCCCGCTCCTCCAGCAGTTTGAGGCGCACCTGCTGTACCCCGTCGTCCAGTTCGTCCCAGGGCATACCGCTCATCAGCAGCACCGCACGCAGCCTGCCGCTGTCCCCCTTCCCCAGGGCGACCACGGTCGCCGGTGGGGTGTCGCCGCGTCTTCCGCGCATCCTCCGCCCTTCCCTTTGCCGTACGACGGAGAAGGCGCCGGAAACGTTCACCCCCGCTTCCCGGGGCAGGGCGCGGGCTCGGGTCCGTACTCCCGCTCGCCCGGTTTCGCCGCCGTCAACTCCGCGACCAGGAGATCTGCGGTCCGGCCGTGCAGACGCTCCGCGAGCGAAGCCCCGTCGAGGGAGGTGGGCGGCTTCCCCTCGACCCTCGGCACCTCCCGTATCCCGCCCTCGTGCTCCCCGTTGCCGAGGGTCCCGCCGTCGAACGGGAGCATCGCGCCGTCGCCGACGGGATCCCAGCTCGCGGGCTCCCGCTCGGCACCCTTCGCGCACCGGGCCTCGCTCCAGTGGAGGGCGAGGACATAGCGGTGGCCCGGTTCCAGCCGGGGTTCGCCGCTCACCCGCGCCGAGGCGCGCCGGGACGGGTCGCCCTCGAAGTGCCAGCCCTGTACCTGCCGTTTCCACCGCTCGGGCACCTTCCGCTCCATCCCCGGCCGGGACCACAGCACCTGCTCGGTCCGCAGGACCACCTCACGGCCGATGACCCCGGCGCCCTTGTCGATCTCCTTCCGCGAGGGTGGGATCTCCGACTGCGACCGCACCGAGACGACCACCGCGTGATCGGCGTAGGTCACCCAGTCCTCCGCCGAGTGGCTGGGCCGGACGTACTCGGCGGTGAGGACCGGAGCGATCACATCGGGGTGGTCCGACACGATCGGATCGGGGTGGTCCGCCACGACCTCGGGGCGGTTCACCGCCCCCGGGGCCTTCCACTCCGGGCCCCGTACGGCCCATAAGGCGGAGACGGAGACCGTCCCCGCGACCACGACGGCCGAGCCGATGAGCCAGGTGCGGCGCTTCATAGGGTGTTCCTCCCGTGATTCCGCTGTCCCGAAGGTGGGGCCTCCTGTTGACGCCGGAGCGGAGAGAAACGTTTTCGCCGAACCCGTGATCACCGGCCGCAATCACCGGTGATCATCACCGCAACCACCGGGGCGGCTCAAGGATCTACCCCCTCAAGGGATCATCACCGATCCGTCGACGAGGGGATACTCCATGGCATTCCGCACCTTCCTCAGCTCCCTGGGCATCAACGCGCCCGAGGTGGACACCCGGCCGGGCCGTACGGTGGTCAGGCCCGGGGAGGAGCTGGGCTTCACGGTCGTGGTCCGGGGCGGCGGCGCGGCGGTCGAGGTCGACCGGCTGCTGGTGGAACTGGTGCTGCGGACCGAGGCGTCCGAGAACTCCGACACCTCCTGGGCCAACCCCGACACCGCGCTCTCCGTCGTGATCGACCCCTTCGAGCTGGCCGCCGGGGAGGAGCGGGTCTTCGAGCGGACCCTCACCGTCCCGTGGACCCTTCCGCTCACCCACGCCCGGGGCACGGCACTGAAGGGGGCGCGCTCCGCGCTCCGTACCACCCTGGAGATCGACAACGCGGTCGACCGGGGCGACTTCGACGAGATCCAGGTGCACGGTCTGCCGGTGCAGGACGCCTTCTTCGCCGCCTTCGAGAAGCTGGGCTTCCGCTTCCATGAGGCGGAGGGCAAGAAGGGCTACGCCCGCCAGCAGAAGACCCGGACGGGCGGCTTCCGGCAGGAGCTGGAGTTCTGGTTCCCGGCGTCGTACCGCTACACAGCGGGGGGCCAGCTGGAGGTGGGGCTCGTCCCGACCGGCCCGGACGAGGTCGAGGCCCTGATCGGCTCGCTGGACCCGGTCTTCTTCACCGCGAAGGAGATGACGGTGGAGAAGTGGGCGGAGTGGCTGGACGCGACCTGCCGCCCGCGCTGGGCGAACTGACCCGCGCCCCGGTCCCGCAGGATGGTGTGGTCCGGTGCGGGACCGGGACCGGCGTCACCGAATCGGCGCCCGGATCGGTGGATTCCGCCCCGGCGGTCGCCCCGCCTGCCCCACAATCACCGCATGACACAGGCACCATCCCTCTCCACCCCGTCCACCGCCGACGTGACCGACGACTGGACGGCCCTGCTCACCCACGCGTTCGAGCTGCTGCTCGACCGTCCGCTGACGGAGTACGACCCCGACGCCGAGTACGCCGTCTACCTGGACGGCAACTTCATCCACGAGATCGACTTCGACCGCGATCCGGCCTGGGTGGCCCCCGCCGCGCTCAGCGGCGCCGAGCCCGTCGTCTGGGACTATCCGCCGTACGACCTGGGCGAACCGGCGATACGGCTCGACGCGTCCCGCTCGGTCTACGAGATCACCGGCGCCGGGCTGCCGCCGGCCTTCGCGGCCGATCTGGCGGCGGCCTGCTTCACCGAGGGGCTGATCAGGGGCGCGGACCTGGCTCCGCTGCTGACGCGGCACGGGATCGACCTCAACGGCCCGGACTTCCCCGGCGAGTGGGCCGTCCACCTCCACCGGATGGTCTCGGACGGCACCCTCTTCGACGCGATGCGGGTCGCCACCGGTCTCGGACATGGCCCGGAGAGCCTGCTGGAGTACGAGGGGGAGGCCGACGAGGAGTGGACGGAGCGGCTGGCGGCCGTCCCCCACCCCGGGCTCCGCGCCCATCTCGCCTTCTTCTGCACGGACGGTGCGGAGGGCCTGATGTTCTACCCCGGTGACCGGGAGGACGACGAGAACTTCACGGGGTTCGCGGACTGTGAGGAGATCGCCCGCTGGGACGAGGGCCAGAACCAGTTCGAGTTCGCCGTGGTCAGGCTCAGCGACACGGTCGCCGGGCGGCCGACCGACTGACCGACTGACCGACTGACCGGCTCGCCGGCCGACCGGCCGAGGCTGGCCGACCGACCGGCTGGACGGCTGATCCCGGGGGCCGGAGGGGGGAGGTCCGGCCCCCGGGAAGCTCTGTCCCGGGCCTGGGGGCGCCCGGGACCGGCCCGCCGCCGGTGCGTCGGCGGGCCCGGGGCCCGGGGATCGGATCCGCTCGCCGACGGATCCGGGGCCCCGGGGGTCTCTAGCCCGCCGCCGGGGCGTCGCTCGGGCGGGCGAAGCGGACGCCGCCGACCCGCTTGCCCTCCGGGCCGCCGACCGGCCGCAGCGGGTTCAGCCGCATCCGCAGCGACGCCACCTCGCGCTCCGCCAGATAGGAGAGCATCTCCGGCTGGTCCCCGACGACGACCGGGATGCCCACACAGTTCAGCATCGGGATGTCGGAGGTGTGGTCGCCGTAGGCGTAGCACTCGGACGGGTCGACGCCGGGGTGCGCGGCGAGCAGGGCGCGCACCGCGGTGGCCTTCGCCTCACCGATCACCGGGACCTCGACCTCGCCGGTGTAGTGGCCGTCGCTCGACAGGGGCCGCGTGCACAGCAGATGGGCCGCGTCGACCCGTTCGGCGACGGGGGCGAGGAGGGCCGGGAACGAGCCCGACACCAGGACGATGGCGGCACCCCGCTCACGGTGCTCGCGCAGGGCGGTGCGGGTGCTCTCCAGGAACAGCCCGGCCGCGTCCCGCTCGGCGAACCAGCGGGCCGCCAGCTCGGCCACCCGGGCGACCGACTCACCCGCGTAGAGCGAGTAGTAGTAGCGGTTGATCTCCTCGCGCGGTACGCCGGCGTCCGCCTTGGCCTGGACTTCCCCGCGGATGCGGAGGTACTCGGCCGCGCCCTGGATGCCACGCTCGGCGGTCAGGCGGTACTGGAGGAAGTCGAACATGCTCTTGCAGTTGATCAGGGTCTCGTCGACGTCCGCGAAGACCAGGTAGGAGGGCGTGGACATGGCTCCGGCTCCTTCGTGCGACGCACGGTCGCGGCCATTGCTGAGGGGGTCCCGGACCGGATGGTCCGGCCCGGGAGGGGTGCGCGGGCGACGGGGGGCGGTACGGGGTGGGGTGACCGGAATCCCGGACGGGGGGTACCCGGAATGCGGTGCTTCCCCGCTCCGTACCGCCTGTTCGCCGTCTCCGACGGTGTGCGGTTCCGCAGGGCCCAGGGTCCTTCTCTCGGATCAGGCTGGATCCGGAGGACAGGGCCTAACTCCTCATCAGGGCCGCACCCGTCGCCATCCCGCCGCCGAAGGCGAGCAGCAGCGTCAGCCCGTCACCGGTGAGGGCGTCCCGGCGGAGCGCGTCGTCCAGGGTGATCGGCACCGACGCCGACGCGGTATTGCCGTACCGGTCGATCGTGCGGTGGACCGTGACGTCCTCGGCGAGCCCCAGCGACGGCACTAAGGCGTCCAGGATCACCCCGTTGGCCTGGTGGGCCACCAGATGGCGGACCTGCCGGCCGTCGACGCCCTGTTCGCCCAGGAAGTCCTTGACCGCCAGCGGGACCTCGCTGAGGACGAAGTCGCGGACGCCCGCCCCGTCCATCCGGAAGTGGTCGCCGGGCTCCATGTGGATCAGCTCGCCGAGATGGCCGTGGCTGCGCATCCGGGTGGCGAGGATCTCCCCGTGGCCCCCTTCCTCGTCCGGGCCGAGGACGACCGCGCCCGCTCCGTCGCCGAAGAGCACCACCGTGCGGTGGTCGGTGGGGTCGATGATCCGGGAGTAGATATCGGCCCCGATGACCAGCGCGTACCGTCCCGCGTCACCGGTGGCGAGCATGCCGCGCGCGGTGGCCAGGGCGTACAGGAACCCGGTGCAGACGCCGTTGATGTCGACGGCCGCGGCGCCGGTCGCGCCCAGTGCGTGCTGGACCGCGGTGGCGGTGGGCGGCTGGGGCCGGTCCGGGGTCGAGGTGGCCAGGACGATCAGGCCGACCTGCTCCGGCTCGATCCCCGCCCGCTCCATCGCCGAGCGCGCGGCGAGGGTGGCGGCGTGTGCGGTGGTCGTCTCCGGGTCGGCCCAGCGACGCTCGACGATCCCGGTCTTACGGGTGATCCAGCCGCTGGGGCCGCCGGTCCGTGCGACGGTCTCCTCGTTGGTCACCACCCGCTCGGGCAGCCACGATCCGGTCCCTATGACGGCGCTCACCGGGCTGTCTCCCGCTCAAGAGCACGCGAGGCCACCGGCAGGATGTTGGTGAGCAGGGCGACCAGGGTGCCGATGATCAGCAGGGTGAAGTGGACCATCTGGACCGGGCCGAGGTGGAGCCAGTAGCCGAAGTAGAGGCCGCTGATGAGGAAGCCGGCGAAGAGGAGCAGGAAGAGCACGAGCGAGTGGTTGACCCGGCTGATGTACGCCAGGAGGCTCGGCGAATCTGATCTCAAGGCCTGCACGCCGGTGGCGACCGCGCGCCACATCAGGGCGACCGTGGCGAGCTGGTAGATGATCACCGCGATCAGGGCGGGTGCGGCGAGTTCATTGGGCAGGGCCCGCCATTCCAGGCCGTTGCCGCGCACCGGATCGTCGATCAGGGCCTCCATGTTCATGGTGGCCTGGAGGAGGGCCTTGTTGGTCCCGAAGTCATTGATGTTGTTGATCGCGATCAGGGTCAGCCAGGCGGTGACACCGGCGAGGAGCACGACCGAGAGCAGCAGCAGTCCGCTGCGGTTGTGGATTGGCTTGGCGGTGGCCGGCTTGGCTTCGGTTGGGCTGCTGAGGAGAGCGGTCACGAAGGACTCCATTTCATCCGGCCCGGGTGCTCGGGCCGTGATCGGGTGTGCGGTGTGTGCGGTGTGCGGTGTGCGGTTACAGGGCGCCGGGCGTGGTGGAGATGAGTGCCCGGGTACGGGGAAGGGGTCAGGCGACGGCGACGGTGGTCTCGGCATCGCCGCCCAGCGCCTTCGCCACCGCGGCGGCGGCCAGCCGGTGTTCCTTGGGCGCCAGCCGGGCCGCGTCGTACGCGGTGAAGGTGGTCCGCGCGTGCGCGGCGCGGCTGCCGGCCTGGTGCAGCTCCTGGTCCACGGTGAACTTCAGCTTCGCCGGGTCGCTGGTGTCGGACTCGGTCACGACGCAGGTGATGTCCGCGTCGAGGGGGAAGAGGAAGTTGTCGAAGCTGATCTCCATCGAGTGCCAGATGTAGTAGTACTTGCGCTGCGGCCACTGCGCGGCGACGAACTTCTCGCAGAACGCGATGAACATCTGGCGGAACGCCTCGATGGCGACCATGCCCTGGACGTGCTCGCCGGTCTGGTGGTCGAGCAGCAGCTCATTGTCGGAGTGCAGGCGCAGTCCGGCCCGGTAGGTCTGGTCGTCCTGCCGCTGCAACCCGGCGACCAGGACGTTCGCCTCGCGGTACTTGTGGGCCTCGGCCCGTGCGGCGATGACGGGGTTGTTGGGCTGCATCAGGATCTTGCGGCTGAGACCGGCGCGCTCCAGGGCGGAGCGGATGTAGCCGCGGTCGAACTCGTCGATCCCCTGCCCCTCCCACAGGAGCATGGGGCCGGCCAGGTCGTCGTAGGTTCCCGAACCGACCGCCGACACAAAGCTGCTGACGGTGCGCACTGACTCGTGCCGGGCGAAGGCCGCGAAGCGGTCCCCCACCAGGCAGACGCTCTTGAGACTGTGTTCGGACATGGCTCCTCCGATAAATCGGGTGGTTACGGCCTTGTGAAAACCTGATGGCAGGCCGCGGAAACATGACGGTCCGCTGGCGGAGGTGACACGTTTCGCCAGAATGAGTGAGATGGTCGATTACCAGCCACAGGACACAACGATGTGCTGGGCTTCTACCGATCAGCGGCGATGGGGGCCTGGTCCCCAAAGGTGGTCAGCCTTATGGGGACTGGCGCCGCGACCTGCGACGGAACAAAGAATGCACGCTTGTTCCGCAGCGGCGTAAGGGGTTCGGATTTCACGGCGTGTCGGCGATTTTCGGCAGCCCGCACACAAAAGCGGAACCTCGCCATCCACGGAAATCACAGAGTCGTGAAAAGCATGGGAGTCACAGGGTGTGGGGACCCCGTGCAGACCACACGGACACATGACGCAGGAGCGCCCGGCGTGTGGAGATGGCCTTGCGGACGCGGCGGTGCGTACGCAAAGGACTAAGGAATCGTTAAATCCGCATCAGGAACGCCGAGTTGGCCGCGCCGGAGCAGGAGTGTACGCTTGAGAAAGCCTCACCCATTCGGCACGAGACGGCCGAGGGCGACGGCAGACAATTCAGCGGCGCTGGACCAGTTGGCCGGTACACCTGGTCAGGGCGTACCCGACGGAACAGCCCGCAGGGCACCGAAGCACCCAGCTGACCTGGTCGTTTACTGGAGCGGCCCGGTCTTTCGCTACGCAGAACACAGATCCCCCCACGGGTCTATCAGCACTGTCCCCCGTGCTGTATCAGCACGGTCCCCTGTCGCGGGAGCACTTCCCTTTACTCCTCGCGACAGGTGGAACTTTGCCAAACATCTAGTTGGTTGGCAACCCCAAGTGACACGCGCCACGCAATTCACATGAGCTACTCCGGTGCCCCGGTCGAGCGAATTCCTTTCACCAGGCCAGATGCCAGGTCCACGACAGCACTTCGGATGACTTCAGCCGAATCCTCCGCATCCAGGCGGGATCCGATGATCAATCTCGCCAGCTGAGGCACCGCATTCGGCCAGGCGGCGAGGCCGATGAGGGACAGCAGCACGACCGCCGCCCCCGGACCGGGCTCCACACCGAGCCGGCCCGCCAGCGCGTCCACCTTCAGGGCGTAGCCGTCGGCGCGCCGCTCCTCGCCCGGAAGCTCGCTCCCGCCGCAACTCAGCGCCTCCCACAGCAACAGCCGCAACAGCTCCGGCCGCTCCCGGTGGAAGTCGTACACCGACCCCACCCAGGCCGCGATGTCATCACCCGGCTTGCCCACCTGTTCGGTCAGCTCGTCCATCGCGGCACTCACCGTGGACGCGAACAGCCCCTCCTTGCTTCCGAAGTGGCCATAGACCCGCTCCTTGTTGACGCCGGCCAGCTCCGCGATGCGGTCGACCCGGGCCCCCGCCACCCCCAGGGCGGCGAACTCCTGTCGAGCCGCTGCCAGGAGCTTCTGCCTCGTAACGGCTGTATCTCTTGCCATGCTCACACTTTACCCAACCAACTAGTTGGCTATCTCTTGACATCCAACTAGTTGGTTGGTCTCATATGAGCCATGACAACCGACTCGAACGTGACGCCACGGTCGGCCTTTCGGGTCGGTGCGCCGACCCCCGCGCCAGGCGCGACCAGCGCCCAGGGCGCCTCCCCCGCCCCCCACACCCCGGCCCCGGTCACGGTCTCGACCGGGGCCGGGTCCGGGACCGGCACAGGGACCGGCGCGACAGACACCGGAGCCGGGACCGGTACAGGGATCGGCGCCGCGAGCACCGGAGCCGGGACCGGGACTGGGACTGCCGGGACCGGCTCCGGGTCGGCGTCCTTCGCCAGGACCGTGCCCGCCCTCTGCGCCGTGGGCATCCTGGTCGTCGGGCAGCTCTACACCCTCCTCCCCGTCCTGGACGAGCTGGGCGGCTCCTGGTCCACGACCACCTCGGCGGCCGGCTGGGCCACCACCGCCTTCGGCTTCGGATACGCCGCCGGATTCCTCTTCTCCGGCCCCCTCTCCGACCGCTTCGGCCGCCGGAAGCTCATCGTCACCGGGCTGCTGCTCACCGCCCTCGCCACGGTCGCCGTCACCCTGGCGTCCAGCCTCGCGGTGGGCTGCGCCGCCCGCGCCGTCCAGGGACTGGCGGCGGCCACCTTCGCCCCCGCCGCCTTCGCCTATATCGCCGAACGGATCGAACCCACCCGCCGGGTCGCCGCCATGACCTGGCTGACCAGCTCGTTCCTCTCGGCCGGAGTCCTCGGCCAGGTCTTCTCCCAGTCCGTGGCCGACGCCTGGAACTGGGAAGCCGTCTTCTATATCTGCGCCGCCGCCATGGTCGGCGGAGCGCTCCTGCTCCACACCACGCTCCTCCCCGACCGCGCCAGTGCCGCCGCCTCCGCCCTCGACGCCTACCGGGCCATGGGCAAGCTGCTCACCAAGCCGTCGCTCGTCCTGTTCCTGCTGACCACGGTCACCCTGCTCTGCGGCTTCGTCGCCGTGTACACCGCGCTCCAGCTCATGGGCCCCGCGTCGCTCTCCGACCGGCCCGACGCGATGCTGCTCCTGCGGGCCAGCTCGCTCCCCGCCATGGTGCTGGTCCCGCTGGTCACCCCCTTCCTCGTGAAGGTCCCCGCCGCCCAGCGGGTGATCGGGGCGCTGCTCCTGGCGGGCACGGTCAGCGGAATGACGGCCCTGCTCGCCGCCGGGGACGGCCTCTCCCCCGTGGGCCTGGGCGCCCTGCTCTTCGTCTTCGTCTTCGGTATCGCGGTCACCGCCCCGGCCCTGGTCGAGGCCATCGCCTCCCAGGCGGGACCGGCCCGCGGCGCGGCGGTCGCGCTCTACACCTTCACCCTCTTCGTCGGAGCGAGCCTCGGCCCACTGCTGGCGACCTCCGCCGGGGACAGCTTCGCGACCGTCTCCACCGTGATCGCCGGAGTGCTCTGTGCCGGAGCGGCGCTGGCGGCCACGGGTCAGTACCTGCGCCGCTGATCCGCCGCGGGTGCTCCGGCCGGACCGGCCCGCTCCCCCGGGCCCGGTCCCCGCCGGAGCACCCTGCGGCACCGCGCACCACCGCCGCCACCGCACGGAAGGCCCTCACAGCAAGGAAGGAACGTCACACCATGCGATCCCGGATCATCATCCCGGCCCTCGCTCTCGGCGGAGCCGTCGTGCTGGGCACGACGCTGCTGGTCAACGCCGACGACAGCGACGCGACACCGGCCGCCGCCAGCTCCCAGCTGACCCGCCCGCCGGGCGCGCCGGCCGCGGACTCCGCGGAGAAGGCGCAGGAGAAGAAGCAGGAGAAGAAGAACGTGAACACAGCACCCCAGGGCGGCAAGGAGACCGACGCCGCCGCCGAGCGGGCCGAGGAGTCCCTGAAGGACGCGGGCCTCTCCATCCCGGACGGCTGGAAGCCCGTGCAGGTCCGCGCGGAGAAGCACGAGAACAACGACGTCACCGTCGTCCGCTACGAGAAGGGCGCCGAGCGCACCATCGGCGGTGAGCACATCACCACCGTCGTGGACGGCGAGGGCACCCTCCTCGGCTACACCCGCAACACCCTGGACGCGGCCAAGTCCACCGTGCCCGAGGAGGACACGGCGGAGAAGGCGGCCTTCGACTGGATGGGCCGCTTCGTCCCCGAGCACTCCAAGGGCCTCTCGGTCCAGTGGGTCGCCAAGCACGACGAAGAGGTCCACGACGCGTCCGGCAAGAAGCACATCATCTCGGGCGCCAAGGTGAAGAGCCACCACGACAACGGCCTCTACACCTGGGTGATCGTGGACCAGGACGGCGAGGTCCTCTCGTACGAGCGGGACATCCGCTGGGACGGCTCCGAGGGCCGCCGCGCCACCCAGATGTGGCTCCACGACAAGTGGATCGAGGCCCACGAGGGCACCGGCCCCCAGCAGGCCGCGCCGTACGCCCGCGCCTGACCCCCATCGCACACCCCACGCCGAGAGAAGGGCGACGCCTGTGAGCACCGTCGGAACCACCGCACCGAGATCGGCCGCCCACGAGAGAAGAACCGCCGGCCCCTCGGGCCCGGTCCGGGCCTCCCTCGACCCGGCGTTCTGCACCTGCGGCTGCGCGGTGGCCACCTGGTCCATGCCGGATGTCCCCCACCATCCGCCGGACCACACCGGCCGCACCGTGAAGCGGCACCACTCGGGCACCGTCTGATCCCGGCGGTATCCGATCGCCGGTCCCGGCAGCGGGCCATTCATCCCCCGCGGCTCCTGCCGGGACCGGTCCCTACCCGTCTCCCCCTCTCCGGTGGGGAGGCGGGTTCCGCCGTTCCCGGCCGGGTGGCTCGCGCGCGTAGCCTTGACGGCGTCCACCGACACCACCGAAAGGCATGATCATGGCTAGGGCCACCGCGCGTCACATCCTCGTGAAGAACGAGACCCAGGCGCTGGAACTGAAGACCCAGATCGAGGGCGGCGCCGACTTCGCCGAGCTGGCCAAGCAGCACTCCTCGTGCCCCTCGTCCCGCGACGGCGGCGACCTCGGCGCGTTCGGTCCGGGACAGATGGTCCCCGAGTTCGACCGGGTCGTCTTCTCGGCCCCGGTCGGCGTGGTCCAGGGACCGGTCAAGACCCAGTTCGGCATGCACCTCGTCGAGGTCACCAGCCGCCAGGACTGACCCCGCGCGACGGGCCGCACCACGCGAGCGCCCGAAACGGCAAGAGCCCCGCCGGTCGACCGACCGGCGGGGCTCTTCGTGGACGAACGCCTACACCTCGGCGGTACGGGCGAGGCCGACGAGGCCGGCGAAGGCGGCCGCCGAGACCATGAGGACGGGGCCGCCGGGGGTCTTGCTGTCCCGGACGGGGACGGTGCCGGTGGTACGGGCGTGGGCGGGGGCCCACTCGACGCAGGCGCTACCACCGTTGCTGCTGTACGAGGACTTGGCCCAGCCGGGGTCGGGCGCGGCGCTCACAGGCTCGTGCCTTCGTCGCGACGGGCCAGAGTGACCAGGCCCGCGAACGCGGTGGTGGAGACCATCAGGACCGGGCCGCCGGGGGTCTTGCTGTCCCGGACCGGGACGGTGCCGGTGGTACGGGCGTGAGCCGGAGCCCACTCCACGCAGGCGCTACCACCGTTATTGCTGTACGAGGACTTGACCCAACCAAGGTCAGGGGTGGTGCTCATCAGGAATTGCCTCCATCACGGACCGGAGAAAGTCGATCGACATCTTCGGGGGCAGTGCGGCAGCACTAAGCCGATCGTAGCGCCGGACCCGTTCCATGACGACCTCCTTGTCCTCCAGCAACGTCCCCGTGGTAATGGATTCCTCGTAAGCCACTTGCTGCCCGCCCTCCAGGGTGCAGAGCGAGAGCAGGCCGCCCACCAGCGAGTGATTGCCGTGGCTGAATGGAATCACCTGGATGCTGATGGACGGCCTCTTCAGCGCGCACTCCAGCAAATACTTCAGCTGCTCACGCATCACAGCCGGACTGCCACATGGCCGACGCAGTACCGCTTCGTCAAGGATCACCGCGTACTCCGGCCCGCCCTCTCTCAACAGCCGCGCCTGTCGGTCCAGTCGAGCCGCTACCAGCTTCTCGATTTCCTCGGGCTTCGCCATGGGGTTGCCGATGGTGAACAGCACTCGCGCGTACGCCTCGGTCTGGAGCATGCCCGGCACGATCTGCGGGCTGTACTCCTTGATGACGACCGCCCGCCCTTCCAGCTCCATCAGGCGCTTGAACCTGTCCGGGTGGATCTCGTTGCGGGCGACCCCGAACAGGTCGCGGAACTCCTTGCCCGCCTCGAACAGCGTGTCGAGCTTCGGCGGAAGCTCGGGCGGGATCATCTGCTCCGCCGTCTCGATGCGCGCCAGCTGGCTCCTGCTGACTTGAACCTTTCCCGAGAGCGCTTCGAGGGACCAGCCCTTGCCCTCCCGCCGTTCCCGCATCTTCGCCCCGAACAAATGTCGGGCACTTCGATCGGGCGTCAGATCCTTTGACCGGGCCATGCGCAACCCCCTTGTCTCAGCGCGGCTTTAGGGACACCTGATGCTGGAGTCAGCAGGTCCCGACAGGGATGATGGCATTGCGACAAGGAAGTCATCTACCGGTTCGGGGAAAATTCCTTCCCCGACTCCCCCCGAAGAAAGAGATCCCGCCACCCTTCACTCGAATGGCCCACTCCGCTATCAGGGCCGTGACAACAGAACCACGTTTTCGGAACACCCCCGCACATCAGAGGGAGGTGGGCGTGAGCCAGCCCACGCCCCGGAATTCGGTATTCGCGGATTTCAACGTTCTCCGATATCCGCCCTGCGAATGCCCGGAGCCCGACTGTTCGTTGAAGAGACCCCCACAACAGGAGACTGACGAGTCCCCCACTCTCGTCAGCATCCGCGAGCGCGTACAGGCCGACCTCGAACGCCGTCGGCTGTTCGGGAACTTCGGCCGGTGAGGCCGGGAAGGAGCGGGACCCCATGAAGCACCCCGTGAGGCGCCGCAGGTATCACCGGTTCGAGTCGATCGTGGGCGCGGTGACGACGCTCGCCGCGTGTTCGCTGTCGGTCGGGTTCATAGCGTGGGGCCTGGTCGACAGGCTCTGACCCCGACGACGTACTCCCCAATCCCCCCAATCCCCGCCTTCCATGGCACCGGACGGTTCAGCGGTGTTCCTCTCACGGGCCATGGAAGGCGGTTCGATCCGCCGTCCCCCGGGACGGCGTCCTCCGGCCCCAACCCCTGCCCGGGGCCGGGGGGTTCGAGGGGCCCCGGCCGTTCCCCCGCCGATCAGTGGCCGGGGTCCCTCACATCAGCCCTTCGGGGGACACAGGGTCCTCCGGGATAGGGATGATCTCCTGATCCCGCGCACCTAGATTTCCCGGCATGAACAGAACTCGACGTACTGCCGTCGCCTCGCTGGTCACCCTGGCGTTAACACTGCCGCTCGCCGGAGCCGCCCCCGCCTGGGCAAACGATTCGGCGGCGCCCTCCCCCGTACCGGCACTGCCCCTCGTACCGGAATCAGCGTCCGCAGCCGCACCCGTACCCGTACAGGAGAAGGCCGGACAGGAGCGGCTGGAGCTGCCGCGTCCGACGGGGCGGTACGCGGTGGGGGCGAAGACGCTGTCGCTGACCGACACGGAGCGGACCGATCCGTGGGTGCCGGAGTCCGGGGACCGGCGGCTGCTGGTGGATCTGCGGTACCCGGCGCGGCCCGGGGGCGGTCCCCGTACCCCGTACATCACGGTGGAGGAGGCACAAGGTCTGCTGGAGCGGACCAGTACCCATCTGCTGATCCCCAAGGGGAACGCGGAGCTGCTGGCCGCGACCCGGACCCATGCCAGGGAGGGGGCGCGGCCGGCGAAGGGGAAGTTCCCGCTGGTGGTGCTGTCGCCGGGGTTCACGCTGCCCCGGACGACGCTGGGGCTGCTGGCGGAGGAGCTGGCGAGCCGTGGGTATGTGGTGGCGTCGGTGGACCACCCGTACGAGTCGGAGGCGACGGCATTCCCCGGGGAGGGGGTGCTGCCGTGTGCCGCCTGCCGGAAGGTGCAGAACGACGAGGTGCCCATCCGTGCGGTGCCGGAAGGCCGTTCCCGGGATGTGTCGTTCCTGCTGGACCGGCTGACCGGGCGGGAGCCGGTGTGGCGGCACGCGAAGATGATCGACCGTAAGCGGGTCGGGATGGCCGGGCACTCCATCGGCGGGAACACCGCGTCGCGGGTGATGGAGGAGGACCGCCGGGTGCGGGCGGGGGTGAACATGGACGGCGGGTTCTTCGCCCCCGTACCCGAGGACGGGCTGGACGGGCGGCCGTTCATGATGCTGGGGAGCGAGGATGCGGCGCCCGGAGGGGCGTTCACCAACTGGGACTCGACCTGGCCCCGGCTGGACGGGTGGAAGCGCTGGCTCACCGTGACCGGGGGGCATCACTTCAGCTTCCTCGACGGGCCCGCGCTCGCGGACCAGGTGGAGGGGGCGCCGGTGTATCCGGGGGTGCCGTCGGGGGAGCGTTCGGCGGCGATCACGCGGACGTATGTGGGGGCGTTCTTCGACCGGCATCTGAAGGGGCTGAAGCGGCCGGTGCTGGACGGGCCGTCGCAGGGGAACCCGGAGGTGGTGTTCCACCGACCGTGAGCCCGGGCGGGGGGCCGGACCTTCGCGGTCCGGCCCTGTCGGACGCGGTCCACTTCCGGTGGGGCGGCGGGGCGACATCTCCCATGTGGTTCTTGAACTGTACGGATTCCATGGTGGATGCCCTTTCGGCAATGGCATTCGACCAGCCGGGCAATGGGTGATTTCGCGCCCCTGACAGGATGGCTCCGGGACAGTTCCTTCCCCTTACAGGAGAGGCTTTCTCTGCGAGACTTTCTGCCATGAGCAGTGATGCGCACTCCGGCCACTCCCATGAGCTGGGGGAATTCCTCAAGGCCCGGCGGGCGGAGGTCAGCCCCCGGACGGTGGGGCTGCCGGGGACCGGGGCCAAGCGGCGGGTGAAGGGGCTGCGGCGGGAAGAGGTGGCGCTGCTGGCGTCGATCAGCACGGATTACTACACGCGGCTGGAGCAGGGGCGGCGACAGGCTTCGGCGCCGGTGCTGAATACGCTGGCGCGGGTGCTGCTTCTGGATGACGAGGAGCGTGCGTACCTTTTCGAGCTGGCGGGAAAGGCGGGCGCACGACCGGCGCGGCGGGCGGCGCAGAAGGTGCAGCCGCAGTTGCGGCGGCTGCTCGATGAGCTGGTCACGACCCCGGCGATGATTCTGGGGCGGCGGATGGACATTCTCGCCTGGAATCCGATGGCGGCGGCGCTGCTCACCGATTTCTCGAACATTCCCGAACGAAATCGAAACTATGTGTGGCTGGTCTTCTCCGACCCGGGGGTGCGGGAGCTGCACACGGAGTGGGAGAGCACGGCGCGGGCGTGCGTGGCGATGCTGCGGATGGAGGCGGGGCGCAATCCGACGGACCAGCGGCTGGCGGCGCTGGTGGGTGAGCTGTCGGTGCGGGACGACGACTTCCGGCGGTGGTGGGGGGAGAACCGGGTGGCCTCGCGGGGCCGGGGGAGCAAGGTGCTGAGGCATCCGGTGGCGGGGGAGCTGACGCTCGACTGGGACGCGTTGGCGTGTGCGGACGATCCGGAGCAGCAGCTTGTGGTGTGGACGGCGGAGCCGGGGAGTCCGTCGTGGGACGGTCTGCGTTTTCTGTCGTCGTGGGGGAGCAGCACGAGCCGGACGCGCTCGGGGTGATCGGCCGCCTGGGGGGACGGCCCGCGCCCGGTGGCCCTCTCCTCCACCGGGTGCGGATCCGTGCGGTGTGTCAGACGAGCCAGATCTCCAGCTGGTGGGGGCCACCCGGGTAGCCGTTGCAGCGGAAGACGGCGGTGTTCCCCATGGCCACCCACCTGTTGCCCGCCTGGAGGCAATCGCCGAAGGAGGCGTAGGTCCCACGGTCCGACCAGAACCCGGTGGTGGGGGCGGCCTGGGCGGCGGGGGCGGTGAGCAGGGCGGCGGCTCCCAGGAGGGAGGCGGTGACGGCGGTGGTCGCGAGGGCGCGGCGTATGGGCATGGGTGGGTGTGCTCCTTCGTCATCAGTCGCATCGGTGATCACGGTGGCGCTGGCGCAATGCTTCCCGTCACGTAGGCCGCAAAACAATAGGAAGTGCACATTCCGATTGGTCTGGACCAGATAGTGGACGATCATGCCCTCGGAAGCCCTGCCTCTCCGTCGCGGTCTGCCCGCACCATCTCAGCCTGTCCGGCGATTGAGGACGGACCTCGACCCCGAGACGGCTCGGGCACACGTCGGGGCCAGCCCCGAACCCCGCTCCTCAAACTCCCCCAGACTCCGTCCGGGGGGACCCCCACGAGGCTGATTTTTGGCCCCCGCGCCTCAAGCGCCGGAGAGGCTTGGTTTACCTGCCAGGTGAAGGCGGACGTACTCCGCTCGGGCTGCCGGCGGCGCGGGGCCGATCAGGGTGAAGCCGGTCTTCGTCAGCACGCGGCCCGAGGCCAGGTTGGCGGGGTGGTGACGGGCGCCGAGGGAGGTGAAACCGGCCACGGTGAAGGCGAACGCGACGAGCTGGTGGACGGCGCTCGTCGCGTAGCCCCGGCCCCAGCAGTCCTCGCGCAGGACATAGCCGACCCGACCATGGCCACCCGGTCGACCCCACCGACCCGTGAGTTTGACGATGCCGACCACCTCCCCGGCCTCGTCCACACCGAGGACATATCGCTCGACAGGTTCGACCGTGGCCGACTCCCGTGCACGGGCGACGTACTCCTCAGCCTCGGGGCCGGTCATCGCGGGGCGTCCCAGGAATTCGACGGCGGCCCCGCTGTAGACACGACGGACGGCCGGGGCGTCGGAAGGCAGAAGGGCGCGGAGGCTGATCATGAGGTGGTGAGGAGGGCCACCAGCTCGGCGGCGGACGGCCGGTCCCCCGGGGCCGGTGCCAGACACGCGCGGATCGCCTCCTCGAACTCGGGGAACGCCCAGGGCCGGACGCTGTCGAGCGGCGGCACTGCGGTCGCCGCGATAGCCCTGAGCTTGTCCTCGCGCGGGACCTCGTCCTCGTAGAAGACCGGTCGGTGCCCGGTCCAGCACCAGAAGAGTGAGGCGCCCAGTGCCCAGATGTCGGCCGGTGGCTCCGCCCGGATGTGGACGTCGGCGGCGGTGGAGAGGATCGCGTCCGCGATCTCGGGGGCGGTGGTGTGGGTGAGCGCACCCCGGTAGGGGAGACGCAGCTCGTCGTCGGGGCCGCAGGCGAGGGCGTAGTCGATGATCGCCGCAGTGCCGTCGCTCGCGATCAGGGTGTTGGTGGGCTGGACGTCGGCATGGGTCCACCCGGCGGTATGCATTCGCGCCAGCCGCTCGGACCAGCTGCGGGCGACGCCCAGAAGCCACGGCCGTACCGAGGGACGGTCCCCCTCCGGCCCCCGCGCCGGGGCGAACGCGCGCCAGACCGGGACGCCGTCGATCCAGCGCACCGCGAGCCACCGGCCACCGGCCCAGGCTCCGGCGTCGACCCGGTAGCCGGGGTTCAGCGCGCCCGCGTCGACGAGACGGACGAGGTGGCCGTCCTCCTGGGCCATCTCCCTGGCCTTGTCGCGTGAGGTGACCGCCTCGGGGTTGTTCGCCTTCAACGCGACGGCTCCCCGGAGGCCCTCGATCTTCCACGCCCGCGAGCCGCGCCGGTCGCTCAGGAGCCGGGTCGTGAAGGGCTCGCCGACATGGTCCCCGAGGAGGCCGATGGCTTCGGCGGGGGGAGGAAGCGCTTCGCCCATGTGCGGATCTCCGTCCAGTCGGATGGGATGCCCTCGAAGACGTCCCGGCCGTCGTCGTCGGCCACGGCGAGCGCGGCGGCCAGGTCGGGGGTCGCCTGGAGGAACCTCGGGTCGCGGCGGCGGATCGCGGCTCTCACGGGGAGGAACGAGACCGGGGCAGCCGGGGTGTGCTCCCCGGAGCAGGGATTTCCCTCCTCACCGGCGGAGAACTTGCCGAACATGATCCCGACGGGACCGTACAGGTTCTTGAGGACCCAGTGCGGCCACGCCAACAGGTCACGGCGCCGGGCGGCCTCGCCCAGGATGACGATGTTCTCGCAGCGCAGGAACCCGTACGGCCGGTGACGCAACGGGCGCAGCCACTCGGCGGCCCGCGCCCCGGCATGGAACAGTTCGGCTTCCACCGCGTCCGCCCCTCCGTCGGCACTCGCGTCAGTGCTCGCGTCAGCGCGGTAGACGGTCCAGGTGGTCAGTCCGCGCTGGACAGAAGGTGAAATATAGGGACAGTGGACCATCATCCGTTCGACGTAGCCGCTGATGTCGATGGACCTCGGCCCGGTGGTGGCCGCCTCGATCAGGCGGAGCGCCCCTGCGGTCGGCCGGGGCACTCCGCCGGAGTGGGTGAGGATCACCGTCCGACCGACAGCTCGTCGTCGCCGTCGCCGTCCCCGGTGGTGGGGACACAGTCCCACTCGGCCACGACCTCGCCAGTCTCCTCGTAGCGGGCGAGCGCGGCCTTGTCGAGAACGCCGTCGGCGTCGGTGAACCAGATCCCGGGCAGCGGCCCGTACTCCTCCTCGTACACGGCCACCCAGGAGATCGGGCCGGAGCCGTTCGTCTCGCGGTGCCCGAGAACGGTACCGGCGTGCTCGATGCTGAACGCCGCGTACCCGGGGATGGTGAGCATCCGGTGCCACACGGCGTCCACGGCCCGGGAGAACATCCCGGCGGGGCCCTCGCCGTTCTCGAACCGCTGTCCGGCGATGGCCAGGAAGCGGCCGAGTTCCCGGCGTTCGGCGGTGGTACTCATGGTGGTGCTCCTCTCTCGGGCGTGTGACCAGTGAACGACGATCCGTTACCGTCTCCCAGAGCGGACCCCGCGCATCGGCCGGGCGTTTTCCGCGCACCGGGTGTCGCGGGCAGGGAAGGTGCTCTTCTTCGTGAGGGGAGACCGATGACGTCAAGACGCAGACGTTTCGCCGAGCGGCGCGCGGCACAGGGCTATTCCCAGGAGGAGTTCGCCGAAGCGCTCGCGGTGGCCACGTCCACCGTGATCCGCTGGGAGGGCGGCCGCGCCACACCACAACCGCACCAACGGCCCAGGATCGCGGGCCTGTTGGGAGTCACCCTCTCCGAACTGGAAAGGCTTCTCGTCGACGAGCGGCCGGTCGAAACGGCAAGGCCCGACCCGCAACCCCTCTTCCACGGTGATGATGACGACATGAAGCGCCGCAATGTTCTGGGCCTGCTCGCCGTCACGGGCGCGCTGGTCACCCTGCCCGGTTCGGACGAGGCTCCCCGAGGACCTACGGCGGCACTCCTGGAGACGGGAGAGGATCCGCATCGTGGACTGTGGCAGGTCTTCACTCTCTCGGACTCCAAGCGGACCGTCTTCCCGGCGGTCCACACGCAGCTCGGCATCCTGACGAAGGGCTTGGCCGACGCGGGCACCGAAGCGGGTCGCGCCCGGCTGTGCGTACTGACGGCCGACCTCTACCAGCTCGCCGGTGAACTCTTCTTCGACGCCAACCGGTACACCGATGCCGCCCAGTGCTACACGCTGGCCGCCCACGCGGCCCATGCCGGGGGTGACGACGATCTCTGGGCCTGCGCGCTGACCCGCCACGCCTACGTCGAGCTGTACGCCCGCCGCGCGCCCGCCGCCCTGCCCCTGCTGGCGGCGGCCTCCCGGGTCGCTCGGCGGGGCGACAGCGCACTGGCCACCCGGCACTGGGTCGCCGCCGTCCAGGCCGAGGCGTACGCGACCATGGGCGACTTCGACGCCTGCGTGCGGGCCCTGGCCGAGGCCGAGGAGGTGCACACCCTCGACGGCGACTGCCACAACGGCGGCTGGCTCCGCTTCGACGGCTCCCGCCTCCCCGAGGAGCGAGGCGCCTGCTACCTCCGGCTCGGCCGCCCCGACCTCGCGGAGGACGCCCTCACCTCAGCCCTCGCCCAACCCCTGTCGCTGCGCCGCCGCGCCGCCGTACTGAGCGACCTGGCTGCCCTCGGGGTCCACCGGCGCGACGTCGACCAAGTCGTGGAGTACGCGGAGGCCGCGATGGGCCTGGCCGGCCGGTCGGGGTCGGGGTTCATCGGTACGAAGCTGGACGGGCTTCGCGGGCGCCTTGCCCCACTCCTGTCCGATGGCCGAGTCTCGGACCTGGATCACCGAATCGCGGCGCTTTCGCGTACCGCGCGACGAGAGGGACACGTACATGAGTGACGGCCGGATCTTCCGCGAGGCGTGGATCGCCGGTGTGACCAAGCACTACCCCGGTGAGCCGAAGGCCGGCTACGTCACACCGTGGGACGGGACACCCGCGTGGGAGCGCGCGGCCGCCGCCGCCGTGTACGGGCAGGTGCGCGACTTCATCAGGGTCAGTGAAGGGCACGCCGCACGGCTCACCCGTGAGCAGAAGGGCCGCTTCGTGGCGATCTGCTGGACCGCCCAGATGTTCAAGCACTTCGAGGACCCGAAGCCCGGCTATGTCGCCGACTGGGCCGACCTGCCTGTCTGGCAGCGGGAGACGGATTCGGACATCTTCGAGCAGATCGAGCAAACCGTCTGAAGCGGGCCGGGCCAGGCTCCCGGGGGGTCAGTTCATGTAGGCGTAAAGGCGGCGGCCGTGGGTCCGGGCGTGGGTGGCCAGGGAGGAGAGGGCCGTCAGGTGGGCCACCGCGTCGGAGGTGGACATGTCCTCGCCCGAGGCGCGGCGGAGGCGGACCCAGGCGTGGGCGACGCGTTCGCGCTGGGCGCGGTCCGCGCGGGCGAGGTGGGTGACGAGGGGGTCGGGGACGACGAGGACGCGGCAGCCGTCATGGGTCGCCTCGGCCGGCTCCGGGGGCGCGGTGCGGCGCCAGCGGGAGCGGACGGAGGTGTTCGCGAAGAGGGCCTGCCAGGCCGCCATCGCCGCCTCGGGGTCGTAGTCCACGGGCAGCGCCGCAGGCCCGCCGTCGGCGCCGACGGCGGGCTCGCTCTCGGCCGTCACCGTGTCCTCCGGTGCGACAAAGAATTCCGCCCAGTACTCCATCCGCGCATCATGCCTGTTCACATCGGTTCTTGACCAGGGGATCCACGTGCTCCCCAGGCTCCTGTCGGTGGCGACCCCTACGATCCGCCCATGAGCATGATCGGAGAGTATGCCCGCTTCACCCCCGCTGAGCTGGACCGGGCGGTGCGGGACCCGGCATGGGCATGGGAGTTCGTGGAGGAACTCCTGTACGCGCCCGAGGACGGGACCGCCCCGCTCCAGGGACCGCCCCGGGGGCGGCTGCACGACACGGGGAAGATGTGGCACGCCCTGGAGTTCCTGCTCGACCGCCACCACGTCCCCGTGAATGTCGTCCATGGCGAGCGGGAACTGTCCGGCGCCGAGGACTGGGGGTACGGTCCGCCCCGGCTGATCGTCCCGGAGCGGGTGCGGACGGCCGCCGAGGCGATGGCCGCGATCACGCCGGAGGGCCTGATAGCGGGGACCACCCCGGCGGACCTCGCGGCGGCGGGGATCTACACCTTCGAGGGCGGCGGGGACGAGACCCTGGACGACGCGGCCCACGCGTACCAGCGGCTCGCCGCCTTCTTCACGGCCACGGCCCGCCTCCGGCACGGTCTGCTGGTCTGGATCGACTAGGAACCGGCCGGATCGACGTGCCGCTCCCGGACCATCCTGCGGGCGGCGGCCACCCGCGAGAAAGCGCCGCCCGTGGCACGTACCGCTAAATTCTGTTCATGTCAGTGATCACCGTCCTGGTGGCCGACGGAGTGCCGGGCCATCAACTGACCGTCCCGTCCATGGTCTTCGCCGCCGCCACGCACGCCTTCCCCCGGGTGCGGTACGAGGTACGGGTGGCCGCGCCGGGCCGGGCGGTGACCACGGGTGAGCCGCCGCTGAGCCTGGTCACGCCCTGGGGGCCGGAGGCGCTGGACGGCGCCGACACCGTCCTGGTCACCGGATACACCGCCTACCGCGAGCCGCTGCCGCCGGGCACGGCTCGGGCGCTGCGCGCCTGCGCGGACCGGGGCTGCCGGATGGCCGCGATCGGTACCGGGGTCTTCGCGCTCGCGGCCGCCGGGCTGCTGGACGGCCGCCGGGCGCTCACCTCCTGGCCGCACCAGCGGGAGTTCGCCCGGCGCTTCCCCCGGGTGCGCGCACGGAGCACCGGTGAGCCGACCGTCGCGGACGGCCCCTTCCACACCTCCGCCGGGGTCTTCGGCGGGCTGGACCTCTGCGTCGATCTGGTGGAGCGGGACCACGGGACCCGGGTGGCCGCCGCGACCGCCCGCCGGATCCTGCTGCCCCTGCACGACAAGGTGGTGGCGGACCGCGAGGAGCTGGACCGCGAGGCCGGCGACCGCCTCTCGGTGGAGGAGACGGTGCGCTGGCTGGAGGCCCACTTCCACCGTCCGCTCACCCTCGCGGACATCGCCGGGCACGCCCGGATCAGCGTCAGCGGGCTCAACCGCCGCTTCCGCGCGCGGACCGGTCTCTCACCGCTCCAGTACCTGCTGGAGATCCGGCTCCACGAGGCACAGTTGCTGCTGGAGAACACCGACGTACCCGTCGAGCGGATCGCCCTGCGTACCGGTTTCGGCTCCCCCGCCAATCTGCGCCACCACTTCCAGCGCCGCACCGGCACCGCACCCCGTACCTACCGGACCGCGCACCGCGCTCTGACGGTGTCGCTGACCCGGGACGAGGAGAGCTGAGGCCGCCCGCTGGACCTACTGGACACACCGGAGCCACCGGAGCCGGCAGGGGAGCAAGGGCTACCCCCGGGGGGTACCTCAGGCGTCCAGCTTCTCGCGCCACTCCCGCACCGCCGCCGCGTCCACCGGCCCCGACCAGCCCTGCGGGCGCGCCGCGCCGCCGATGTGGAAGCCGTCGATGCCCGCCGCGATCAGCTGCGGAAGGTGGTCGAGGCGGAGGCCGCCGCCGACGAGGATCCGGGCGCGGTAGCCCGGCTCACCCTGGCGGGCCGCCTCGGCGACCAGCGTGGACAGACCCGCGTCCACCCCGGCCGCGGCGCCCGCCGTGAGATAGGTGTCCAGGCCGGGCAGGTCCGCCAGGGACTTGCGCAGGGAGTCCCGGTCCACCGCGCGGTCGATCGCCCGGTGGAAGGTCCAGGCGCAGCCCTCGATCTCGGCGATCAGGCGCTCCACGGTGACCAGGTCCGGGTGGCCCTCCTCGTCCAGGAAGCCGAGGACGAACTCGTCGGCACCCTCCGCGCGCAGCTCGCGGGCGGCCCGTACCAGCGTCTCGACGTCGTCGTGGGTCCCGGCGGAGAAGCCGTCGGCGAGGCGCAGCATGACCCGCAGGGGGATGTCGACGGACTGCCGGATCCTCCCGAAGGTCTCCCGGGACGGGGTGAGGCCGTCCTTGGCCATGTCCGTGACCAGCTCCAGCCGGTCCGCGCCGCCCGACTGTGCCGCGACGGCGTCCGCCGCGTCGAGGGCGATCACCTCCAGGACCGCACGGTTGCTCATGGAAACCCCACTCCTCCTGGAAGACGGAAAACAAGCTGCGCAAATAGGTCTAGTCCAATGCCAAGACTAGTGCGCACCCCCGGAGAGCGCACCATCGCCCCGGTGGAATCGGCGGGATCCGCACAGGTTCCCCACGGGCTTCGGCCACCCGGTGGCGCCACCGGGCCCCCGGGAGGCGCGTTGGAGGGGAAGAAGAACCTCCGGCACTTGCTTTCCATACCTAGAGGGGGTACACATAGAGGCAGAAGAGATACCCCCCAGGGGTATAAATCGCGGGACAGGGAGGAACCGTGGCGCACACAGCCACCCACCAAGAGGTAGAACTCGCCATCGGCGGCATGACGTGCGCCTCCTGTGCCGCCCGTATCGAGAAGAAGCTCAACCGGATGGAGGGCGTCGAGGCCACGGTCAACTACGCCACCGAGAAGGCCAAGGTCACCTTCGCCGAGGGCATCAGCGTCCAGGACCTGATCGGGACCGTCGAGAAGACGGGATACTCGGCGGCACCGCCCCGGCCCAGGACCCCCTCACGGACCGCCGGCGGGGCGGAAGGGGCGGACGGATCGGACGGGGAGCAGCCGGAGGAGGACGACCACGAGCTGCGGACCCTGCGCGAACGCATGATCACCGCGGTGGTCCTCGCCGTTCCGGTCATCGCGATGGCGATGATCCCCGCGCTCCAGTTCCAGTACTGGCAGTGGCTCTCGCTCACCCTCGCCGCCCCGGTCGTGGTCTACGCGGGCTGGCCTTTCCACAAGGCGGCCTGGACCAACCTCCGGCACGGCGCCGCCACCATGGACACCCTGGTCTCCGTGGGTACGCTCGCCGCCTTCGCCTGGTCGCTGTACGCGCTCTTCTGGGGCCACGCCGGGATGCCCGGTATGACCCATCCGTTCGAGCTGACGATCTCCCGCTCGGACGGCGCCTCCAACATCTATCTGGAGGCCGCCGCCGGAGTCACCGCCTTCATCCTCGCCGGGCGCTTCTTCGAGGCCCGCTCCAAGCGGAAGGCCGGGGCCGCGCTCCGCGCCCTGATGGAGCTGGGCGCCAAGGAGGTGACCGTCCTGCGGGACGGCGCCGAGGTCCGGATACCCACCGCCGAGCTGGCCGTGGGCGACCGCTTCGTGGTCCGTCCCGGCGAGAAGATCGCCACCGATGGCACCGTGGTCGAGGGCTCCTCCGCCGTGGACGCCTCGATGCTCACCGGTGAGTCCGTCCCCGTCGAGGTCGCCCCCGGCGACAGCGTCACCGGCGCCACCCTCAACGCCGGCGGCCGGCTGGTCGTGGAGGCCACCCGGGTCGGCTCCGACACCCAGCTCTCCCGGATGGCCAAGCTGGTCGAGGACGCCCAGAACGGCAAGGCCGCCGCCCAGCGGCTCGCCGACCGGATCTCCGGGGTCTTCGTCCCGATCGTGATCCTGCTCGCCCTGGGCACCCTCGGTGTCTGGGTCGCCACCGGCGAGGGCTGGACCGCCGCCTTCACCGCCGCCGTCGCCGTACTGATCATCGCCTGCCCCTGCGCCCTCGGCCTGGCCACGCCCACCGCTCTCATGGTCGGCACCGGCCGCGGCGCCCAGCTCGGCATCCTGATCAAGGGCCCCGAGGTGCTGGAGTCCACCCGTAAGGTCGACACCGTCGTCCTGGACAAGACCGGCACCGTCACCACCGGCAAGATGACCCTGCTCGGTGTCCATGTCGCCGACGGCACCACCGAGGACGAGGTGCTGCGGCTCGCCGGGGCCCTGGAGAACGCCTCCGAGCACCCCATCGCCCAGGCGGTCGCCGCCGGGGCCCAGGAGCGCACCGGTTCCGCACTGCCCACCCCGGAGGACTTCGCCAACATCCCCGGACTCGGTGTCCAGGGTGTGGTGGAGGGCCACGCGGTCCTCGTCGGCCGGGAGAAGCTGCTCGGTGAGTGGGAGATCCACCTGCCCGAGGCCCTGGTCTCGGCCAAGCGTGAGGCCGAGGCCGCCGGCCGGACCGCCATCGCGGTGGCCTGGGACGGCGAGGCCCGCGCGGTCCTGGAGGTCGCCGACGCGGTCAAGGACACCAGCGCCGAGGCGATCCGGCGGCTGCGGGCGCTGGGGCTCACCCCGATCCTGCTGACCGGCGACAACAAGGCCGTGGCCGAGGCCGTGGCGGCCGAGGTCGGCATCGACGAGGTCATCGCCGAGGTCATGCCCGAGGACAAGGTCGACGTGGTCAAGCGTCTCCAGGACGAGGGCCGCAGCGTGGCGATGGTCGGCGACGGGGTCAACGACGCCGCCGCGCTCGCCCAGGCCGACCTGGGGCTGGCGATGGGCACGGGCACCGACGCCGCGATCGAGGCGGGCGACCTGACCCTGGTCCGCGGGGACCTGCGGGCGGCGGCCGACGCGATCCGGCTGGCGCGCAAGACGCTCGGCACGATCAAGGGGAACCTGTTCTGGGCCTTCGCCTACAACGTGGCCGCCCTCCCGCTCGCCACGCTGGGTCTGCTCAGCCCGATGATCGCGGGGGCCGCGATGGCCTTCTCCTCGGTCTTCGTGGTCGGCAACAGCCTGCGGCTCCGCCGCTTCAAGGCCGCCGCCTGATACCTCGTACCCCTGCTGGACCCGCGAGCGGCGGGGTCCGGGCCTCACCGCCCCCGCCCCCCCCCGCGGGGGGGGGTGCACGCGCCCCGGGTTACAGCCGGCCGCGCCGGCGGCCCCCCCGCCCAG